>JBGSJB010000245.1:0-3756 GCA_041742175.1 Pirellulaceae bacterium | reverse complement strand
CGAAAAGTCCTCGCACTCCGCGGACCGAATATCTGGACGAACATTACAGTGCTTGAAGCTTGGGTTGATTTGGCAGAGCTTCAAAACGTTTCCACGCATGAACTCAAAGGTTTCAATGAGCAGTTGAAAACCTGGTTGCCCACGCTGGTCGATCATCGCGGCAGCATCGGTGAACGCGGCGGGTTTCTCGAACAGCTGCGTCGCGGCAGCAACCTGGCTCATGTGCTCGAACATGTCGCCCTCGAATTGCAGTTCTTAGCTGGCAACGATGTACGCTTCGGACGCGCCGTGCTGACCGACGAAGCGGGCGTCTACAAAGTTGCTATTGAGTATATGGAAGAAGCGGTTGGCCGCGCCGCGCTGGATCTCGCCAAACGTCTAGTCCTAGCCGCATACGCTGGCGAACAATTCGACGTCAAGGAACAAGTCGCTGCTCTCCGGGAACTTGCACAAAATGTTTGCCTCGGACCCAGCACACGTTCGATCGTCGACGCAGCCAAGCGTCGCGGCATTCCATTCACTCGCATGACCGCCAACAGCCTCGTGCAACTGGGCTATGGTTCGCTCCAGCGCCGCATCTGCACCGCTGAAACCGATCGCACCAGCGCCATCGCTGAATCGATCGCCCAAGACAAAGAACTGACTCGCCGTCTGCTACACAGCGCCGGCATCCCTGTCCCGCAGGGTCGCGCTGTTGAAAACGCTGAAGATGCTTGGGAAGCCGCGGAGGATATCGGCTTGCCAGTGGTCGTTAAGCCACAGTACGGAAATCATGGTCGCGGCGTTGCCACGAACTTACACACTCGCGAAGAAGTCTTCGCAGCTTACGAAGCTGCCCTCGCCGAAGAGTCGACCATCGTTGTCGAAAAGTTCATCGCTGGGGATGATTATCGTTTACTGGTCGTCGGTGACAACTTAGTCGCAGCCGCTCGGCGCGTCCCCGCTCAAGTTGTCGGCGACGGCAAATCCACCATCCGGCGACTCGTCGATATCGTAAATCAAGATCCGCGCCGCAGCGACGGCCACGCCACCGTGCTCAGCTTCATCAAAATCGACACAGTTGCCGAAGCCGTTCTCGCGCAGCAATCGATGACACCTGATTCCGTTCCTGCCGCAGGCCAAGTGGTGCTCATTCGCCGCAACGCAAACCTCAGCACCGGCGGCATGGCGATCGATGTCACTTCCAAAGTGCATCGCGACGTTGCGGCTCGCGCCGTGGAAGCCGCCAAGATCGTCGGACTCGATATCGCCGGCATCGACGTCGTCAGCACCAGCATCGAAAAATCGATGGAGTCGCAAAACGCGGCAATCGTCGAAGTGAACGCGGGTCCCGGTCTGCGCATGCACCTCGAACCATCCGAAGGTCAACCACAACCTGTTGGCGAAGCGATCATCGATTCGCTGTTCGCTCAAGGGAACAACGGTCGCGTTCCAGTGGTAGCTATCACCGGCGTCAACGGCAAAACAACAGTCACCCGTCTGATCGCTCACATTATGTTTGTTCAAGGTCGACGAGTTGGTATGACGACCACCGATGGTGTCTACGTCATGGGACGCCGCATCGACAAAGATGATTGCAGCGGACCCAAAAGCGCTCGACGCATTCTCAGCAACCCGTTGATCGACGCCGCCGTGTTGGAAACCGCTCGCGGAGGCATCTTGCGCGAAGGTTTGGCGTTCGATCAATGCGATGTGGCTGTCGTGACGAACATCGGCGAAGGTGACCACCTGGGGCTGAGCGGCATCAATACTTGCCAACAACTCGCCGACGTGAAACGCACGATCGTCGATGTGGTCTCACCTCAAGGTCACGCGATTCTCAATGCAGATGATCCGTTGGTCGTAACGATGGCACCCAAATGCCCCGGCGCAGTCGTCTTCTTCTCGCACTCAGCCGACAATCCTTACCTGGTCGAACGTCGACAATCGGGTGGTCGTGTCGTGTTCGTGCGAGATCAATCCTTGGTACTCGCCCACGGCGACTCCGAGTTTGCGTTGATTTCGCTCGACAAGATTCCATTAACGCACGGCGGACGCATTCGTTTCCAAATCGAAAACGTCATGGCTGCCGCCGCAGCGACTTGGGCTCAAGGTATTCCAGCTCAAGTCATTCGCGCCGGACTCGAATCGTTCTCATCGAATATCGATGGCAGCCCCGGACGTTTTAACATCGTTGAATGGGGCGGCGCGACCGTTATCATCGACTACGGTCACAATCCATCAGCTCTAAAGAATGTGCTGGATGCGATCTGTCACTACCCCAGCAAACGGCGCATCGCGCTGTATTCAACGGCAGGCGACCGTCGCGATGATGACATGATTCGCCAAGGCCAGATGCTTGGTCACTTCTTCGATCGAGTCGTGCTTTACGAAGGCGCTTACGTTCGCGGACGTGTCCCCGGCGACATCATGCAACTGTTCCGCGAAGGCATGGCCATCGGAGCTCGCATCAACGACTACTTGTGTTTCTCAAGCTGGACCGACGCAGTCAACTGCATCCTCAGCGATGTCCAAGTCGGCGACATGGTCCTCATTCAAGCCGACTCGGTAGACGAATCCGTCGCCTTCTTCCGCGATCTCATGACGCGTTCCAAATCCAAGTAGTTTTTTCAGAGTCGCCTTTCGCTCTCCGGCTGTGAATTCATAGTGGTTCGAGGACAGGCGTTCGCAATTGTGTCGGTCACGCTTCAGTAAGACGCCATGCAAACGGCGTCAGATCAAGCTGTCATAGTCGCCGAACACATTCCGAAAGCAATGTTTAAAGCAGTTGAACCATCAACCAAACTATCCGTCAGCCAATCACTGATCGATGCACCAAAGCGAAAAGCATCTATTTCTGCTTAAGCCAATGCCTAATTCGCTTGCGTAGAGCCAGCGTCCTGTTCGGACTTTAAGGACTCGAGTCGCTCGAGCCCCTTGCGGCTGACGATCCAGCCGCGGCAACTGGGCGCTTTGCAGTTGCACCGAATCGCAAATGAAGCTGGCCAGTTGTAATCGATAGTTAGCTCTTCGCCCGATTCAATGTCGTTGATCGCAAAGATCAGAAGCTTGCGAACAGCATTCGGTTCGGTCGGCGAACTGGCATTGACGTCGATGCCAATCAAATCGAATGCACAGTTTGGTTCGCAGGAGTGATTTACAAAACGAAACGGAGCGGCGGGCTCCAGCTGTGCACCGTTCTCCAAATCAAACGCATAGCGACTCGCATAAGTATCATCGAAGATCACTTGACCCTCGATCTCGCCGATGCACGTGCCGTCAATGATTCGACGCGTTGCAAACACAGCTTTGCCAACTGGGGAACGACCGATGCGAAGTCCGCGTTTTGCTAGCTTGCGAGTCTCATCCGACTCAACACTACGCTTGGAGGAAGTCGATTTTGCAACGGACTTCTTCCACAATCGCGACTCGTCCTCATCATCTGACCAACGAGATAATGATCGAGACGAACCTCGCATGGAGAACCCGGCGTTTAGAGCGAGAAGATCGTCAACAATGACACAACCACGAAATGAGAAAACGGGTTAGGGTTCAGTATCGCTTTTGTAATTCAATTTCACTAGTAAAACAGAAATCAGGCGTCGTCAGTCATGACTGGCAGCCGAGTACGCCCAATTTCAGGAATGCTCAACAGTGTGCAGGAGGAGGGAACCTGCCTGCACTATTGGCTTTAATCAATTCAGCTTAGCGCAAGCTAAGTAGCTGCTTACCAGCGATCGCGTCCACCGCCACCGCCGCCGCCGCCACCACCACCAC
>JBGSJB010000244.1:0-1869 GCA_041742175.1 Pirellulaceae bacterium | reverse complement strand
ACGCTGGATGTGCAGCACTCGCGGGTGACTGATGCAGGGGTTGCAGCAATATCGTCGCTCGAGCATCTTAAGTCGATCGATTTGGCGAATACCGAGGTGACGGGAGCTGGGATCGGCGCACTGCGGGATCTTGAAGATGTTGATTTATCGTATACCCATTTGACGGATGAAGTTCTTGAAGAGATCGGCCGTTTAGGTGGTCTGCGAGTCTTGTCGATGTCGAACTGCGTGTTTGTGACTGACAACGGTATGAAAGCGTTCGCGCATCACCCGCAGCTTGAGAATATCAACGCATCGGGCTGTGGTATTACGGACGCATGCACCGAGTCGCTGGCAACGATCGGATCGCTCGAACATTTGTGGTTGGAAGATACAGATGTCCGGAGCTTGCGGAAGCTTGCCGCGTGCAAAAAATTACGTTCACTGAGAATCTCGAGCAACGCGGTGCCTGTTGAAGACGCATTGCTTTTCGCACAGCACGCTAATCTGAGCATTCAAATTCAAGACACCGTGCAGCCCGCCGAAGACCCTTTATTTCAGACATGCTATTGTTGGCTCGGTACGGAGCCAGTTAGTTTGACCAGCAGCATCCTAGCAAGCATGGTTGGTAAATCAGTGGGCGGGAACGGGGCCGCTTTATACCTGGAAGGCCTAGTTGGGCTGTCAGCCAAGCACTTCGATAATCTTCTTTACAACATCAAGCGACTTTCGTTGGCGAGGTCGCAATTGCAAAGCGATCTGCTGCCGTGCTTAAAAGATTGGTCGCTGTTGGATGACTTGGATCTGACCAAGTGCCAGTTGACGGAAACGGATATCGCAGCGATCGGTCAATTGCAAACGCTTGCCTATCTCAAACTTGACTCGACGGATTTTAGCGACAGGGACATCGTCGTAGTAGGTTCCTTGATCAACCTGAAAGCGTTGGGGTTAGGCGGAACTCACGTTACGCCAGCAAACCTCAAAGTGCTCGAGGGATTCAAGCAACTCACTTCGCTGACGATTCCATTTGTTCCGGATACTGCCTCGCTGATTCAACTACTGAAAGCCTGTCCGAATCTGACTTTAGTTGATTGCGAGACGCGTGGTTCGGGTGCAGTTCAAATTATGAACGGTGATGGTTTCAATTTGCAAACCAATGAAATCACCGTGGATCAGCTCCGTGAGCTGAGGAGACTTCAGCTAGCGCGGTCAAACGAATTCTCGAGTATCGCTGGTTGCAAGCTGGGCGATGAACACTGTGCCGTACTTGCTTGTTTCTCAGAAATTTTGTCCGTCGACGTATCGAACTCGCAGGTCACCGACGCAGGTATCGCGCAGTTGGCAAAGCTCAGCAGTCTGGCGTCCTTGAATATCGCGCATACCAACGTGACAGGAGCGGGAGTGAAGTCGCTGCAGTCGCACACGAAATTGCGATCATTGGTTTGCGCGCCGCAGTCCTGGTCAGTTGATTTCGTGCAGTCGTTACTGGCGATGACAAATCTGGATGAACTCTACTTGCCGTTCAGCGAAATGCCTCGCGATGCGGCGTTTGCGTTAGCTGATGGGAGCCTTGCTTATGAGCTGTTTACTTGGATGGAGGGGGGCCCCGATTTCGAGGATAGTTACTATTACGATCGTGAAGATATGGCTTGGATGGTTGGTGACGTAGCGTTCGATTCCGATTCCGAAGAGCTTTCACTTGTCGGTGCGTTGATTGATGATGCCAAACTGGATGAAGTGATCGGCTCGCCAGCTATCAAGCATGTGCACGTCGACCAAGTTGCTTGCGATCCCGAGAAGTTGTTTACGAAGTTGCTCACGTGCTCCAATGTGCAAACGATCCGTTTGAAAGGAGTTTCGATTTCACCAAGTAACATCGCAAGCCTTGCC
>JBGSJB010000243.1:0-5417 GCA_041742175.1 Pirellulaceae bacterium | reverse complement strand
CCGCCGATTCCAAAGTTAGCTGGTTTGTACTTGCCGAACGCTTTCTCCCAGATATCTTTCTTACCGTTCCAGCCTGCCGTGATGGAGTCGCCAAGGAACACGAGCTCTGCGGTGCCTTCTTTCGCGATGCCAACAAATTTTTCGTGAGAGCTCGCGAAGCCTGGATTCACTTTGCCGTCTTTACCGTACTTCTGCGCGGCGACATCGGGAGCTTGAGCAGGTGCTTGCGCGGCGGCTGGCTTCGGCGCGGTGGCGGTATCCTGAGCTTGAATGGTGAATGCTGGAACGATCGCTGTGAAAATCGCAAGTGCAAAACGTTTCAAGATGCTGGTCTCCGAATTTGAAGGGATGTTTGTCGACTTTGACACGCTAGTAGATTGTCACAGCTTAACATTAGGTTGATCGTTTGGTTGGCACGGGCGGTACGTCGATTTCGGGTGCCAGTGGCATTGCCAGTGCGAACGAAGGAGGCGATGCTCGCAATAAAAGTAGTCGGTCCAATACGTTGGGCTCAACCCTAATAGCCGAAGTTAGACGCTATCAATCACCACTGAGTTCGGTGACAGAGGAAACGCTTCGTTATGGCAAGACCGATACCAAAAGCTTGGCACAAAACTGCGTTTGGTCATAGCCATGATTGTCTCGCCATTCGCAGTGTATTTGTTGGTCTTTGCAGATTCCAACCGCAACACTTCGGCGACTTTTAGCACGAGCCTATTGTGTTGGGTCAAACACTTTCCTTGAGAATAACCTCCTTCGATCGCACTGGCATTGCCAGTGGCACCCCAGTCGACAGTGCTACCTAAATTTCAAAAATTGCTGGAACATTACTAGCAGATGCAAAACGACATGCTTGCTTTGCTAGCGTTCGCTATTTTAGTCGAACGCGAACGTAAACAGTTGCGAGCAGTGCGCAAAACGAAACTTGCTAGAATTTAAATGCGTGACCAAAGGTGTCATGAGCCAGAGCTAGCATGCAAGGAAGTGAGGTCAAAGGCGATGAAAAAAAATAGGGATTTATTGGCGGGCGAAGTCAAACAGACAGTTCGCCGGCGGTTCATCGGCTGGAGTGAACCAGCCGTTACTCTGGCGGTCGAAGAGCTGTATCAGCGGTTTGTCGATGGCGATTCGTGGGACATGCGCGAGGTCGTTATCGTCTTGCCCAGCGGACTAGCGAAACGACGATTGCAAGAGTTGTTGGCGCTGCGAGCGATGGGTGAGAAACCCGTTGCAGAAATGGGGTACGAGCGTACGGCATTTGATCGCAAAGTGATGTATCCGCCCAAGATCGTTACGGTGGGGCAGTTGCCTGAGGAGCTGTACGTTGCCAAGTTCCCGTTTGCGAGTGAGCTTGTTCAGGTTTTGACTTGGGTGGTCGCGCTGCAAAAGACGGACGCTGAGTTGCTGCAGCGAGTTATCCCTCAACCACCACCGCTGTCGGCTTCCGAGCAGTGGCTGGAGTTGGGCAAGCTGATTTCGACGGTGCATCGCGAGCTGGCGTCGGACCGATTGAATTTCAAAGCGGTCGCCAAAGCGCTTGGCGAACATCCGGAAACTCCGCGCTGGCACGCGCTGGCTGAGGTGCAAGCGAATTATCTGCAGCAGCTCGATGCGCTCGAGCTTTGGGACATTCAGACCGCGCGGCTGCTGGCACTTGAGTATCGCGAGCCTGAGACAACGAAGCAGATTTTTGTTGTGGGCGCGGTGGATTTGAATAAGTCGCAGCGAGGATTCTTGGAAGCGGTCGCGGAGCATGTTGAGATCTGGATCGCCGCGCCCGAATCGCATGCGGCGATGTTCGATGCATACGGTTGTTTAGACAGCGAGCAGTGGCAAGACGCGGTGCTCGAGTTACCCGAAAATTGTTTGCTTGTCGGCAACTCACCGGCCGATCAAGCGGAGTTGACGGCTGCGTGCTTGGCGGAACTTGGCGATCGCTACCACTCGCGCGATGTGACGATCGGAATTCCTGATCCAACGCTCGTTCCAACTTTGCAACATCAATTGTCATTGTGCGAAGTCACGGCGCGCAACGGTGCAGGCACACCGCTGAGTCAATCGGAACCCGCTAATCTGTTGTCGTTGGTCGGCAAGTACGTGCAGCAGCGGAATTTTTCGAGCTTCGCGGCACTGGTCCGGCATCCAGCGATCAACAACGTATTGCTTACTCAGCGGTTAAATTTGCCTACGAACTGGTTGGCCGAGTTCGATGACTATTGTCAAGAAGTTTTGCCGAAATCGATCGATGATTACGTCAACGAAAAAATCGACGGAGCACACGTTTACTCGATCGTTACCAATGCGGTGACGAAGTGGTTGAACAAACTGAATTCGCGTGCGCTGCCGTTATCGGCTTGGGTGCAACCTTTGTTGCAAGTGCTCAAGTCAGCTTACGAAGGCCAACGCTGCGATTTGGATAAGGCTTCGGATCAGCCGATTTATCAAGCGGCTCAGCAACTTTGCGAACTGATCATCGGCCTGCGCGATATTCCAACACCACTTGAACCTAAGATGACGATCGGCGAGTTGATCGATTGGTTGCTGCGTTCGATGTCGGGCAAATTGGTTCCGGAACCAAGCAACGAGACGGCGATCGAGATGCTCGGTTGGCTGGAGCTGTCGCTCGATGACGCTCCGGTGTTGATCCTAACCGGAGTGCATGATGGTGTTGTTCCTGAGAGTGTCAATGCGGATGCGTTTCTGCCTAATCAATTGCGGCGTCAATTAGGAATGATGGACAACGGGCGTCGTTACGCTCGCGACATGTACAGCATGCAGGTGATTTTGCACGCGCGCAAGCATTTGCGTATCGTTGTTGGCAAGTCGGATCATCAGGGCGATCCGCTGGTTCCTAGCCGGTTGTTGTTAGCGTGTGCGTTGAGTGATCTGCCGACGCGTGTTTTGCAGTTAGTTTCGGAAGATTCTGTGGATGTGTTGCCGCCGACTGAGCAGCGTTGGAACGCGGTTCAAGGTGCGAGTCGGTTGACAGTACCGAAACCGATCGAAGGACGCGTACCAGCTACGGTGTCCGTGACCGCGATGCGCGACTACTTGGCTTGTCCCTATCGATTTTACTTAAAACATGTGCTGAAACTTAGCGAAGAGGTCGACAGCGACGTCGAGTTGGATGCGCGCAAGTTCGGTATCTTGCTTCACGACACGCTAGCGATGATGGGCAAGAATCCGATCAGTATCAGCACGAATCCGGAAGAGATCGAACAATTTTTAGTTTCACAGTTACAAATTGTTGCATCGGAGAAATTCGGTCCCGCTCCGCCGGCTGGTGTTTTGATCCAGATCGAACAGGCTGAGTTGCGCTTGCGAGCCTTCGCGGCAAGCCAGGCTCAGCGGGCTGCGGAAGGTTGGATTATCAAGTTCGTTGAAGAAGGCGTCGACGCTCAAGATAACTTGAAGTTTGGCGAAGGTACCGACAAGATCCCGTTGATCGGGCGGATCGATCGCATTGACTATCATCCCGAACAAAAGCGCTGGGCGATCTGGGATTACAAGACGAGTGAAACAGCCAACAATCCGGTGACCGTTCACTGGAACGAGAAGGCTGGTTGGAAAGATTTGCAGTTGCCGTTGTACCGTCATATTGCCGCACGATTGAACGTGCAAGGCGATGTTGAGGTGGGCTATATCACGTTGCCGAAGCAGGCGCGCGGAGTCGCGTTTGTGAAGGCGGAGTTTTCGGACGCTCAGTTGCTAGAAGCGGACGCGTTAGCGCATGCAACAGCAGCGAAGATCAAACGCGGCGAGTTCTGGCCTGAGCAATTGGAAGCGGTTCATTACGATGATTACGCTCGTATTTGCATGTCCGACGTGCAGCACGTTTCGGTGCCGCCGCCACCAAAAGTCGTCACAAATCGCGCTGCACAGATTGCGGTTCGTCGGCAATCGAGAATCTCCGATGTAACCGTTCGTGAGGCTCAGAAACTCTTGGCAGCGCATGCCAGCGGACAGCTTAAGCCGACTGAAGTAAAGTTCGAACCGCTGCTGATTCGCGCATCCGCTGGCACTGGAAAGACATTTCAACTGAGCAATCGCTTGCTGCAGATTATTTTGTCGGGGCAAGACGTCGATCATGTGCTTGCCACCACCTTCACACGCAAGGCTGCGGGCGAGATCATGCATCGCGTGCTGCTGCGATTGGCGGTGGCGTGCGTTGATGATTCGAAACGTGCGGAGTTGGCGATGCATGTCACGGGTGTGGATACTTCTGCAGCGGCCTGTTTGGCAGCGCTGCGGCGCGTGGCGGGCCAACTGCATCGATTCCGAGTGAGCACGTTGGACAGTTTCTTCGCGCAGATTGCGAGAACTTTCAGTCTGGAGATGAGGTTGCCGCCGGGTTGGTCTGCACTGGATCCAGTTCAAGAGCCAACGATTCAGATGCAAGCCGTTCAAGACATGCTGGATAACCACGATCGCAAAACGCTGGTTAACCTTGTTCGCATGCTTGCTAAAGGTGAATCGCAACGGCAAGTTGCGGATCAAATTGTGAACACCGTTCAATCCGGCTACGGAGCTTACCGTGTCACCAAAGCCGAGGATTGGGATCAGCCGCCGTTGCCAGCGCCGCCTAGCGAAACCGCTTTGTCGTCAGCACTCAGTGCGTTCAATGATCCGTCGATCAAGCACAAGAGCGTCGTGCGGGAGCTCGAAAAACTGCTGTCATTTGCGCTTTGTGGTGAATGGGAAGGCGTAATCGGTCACGGCGTCTTCAAGAACTTGGAAGCTCAAACGCCAACGTACTTCGGTGTTCAGTTGCCTTCACGTTACATCGACGCACTCAACACGCTGCGCGACGCAGCCGCCGCAACGCTGTTACCAATTCGACGCGCGCAGACGATCGCGAGCTACGATGTGTTGAAGGCTTACGATGAACGTTACAGTTCGTTGATCAAGCGGCAGCGAGCGCTGGCGTTCAGCGACGTTAGTTATCTGTTGTCGCGATGGATGTTACCAAAGTTGTCTGATGGTGGCACCCAACCTGCAACCACACCTGCAACCACGAGTGGAACTGCAGTGGATCCGAAGCAGATGCAGTTGCGCTTGGATTGCGGCGTCAATCACTTGCTGCTGGACGAATTTCAGGACACTTCGCCCGAGCAGTGGCGAATCTTGGAACCCTTGGCGCAGCCGCTGGCGGGCGAAGCGGATCGCGAGCATTCGTTCTTTTGCGTTGGTGATACGAAGCAAGCAATTTATGGGTGGCGCGGTGGCGTGGCAGAGATCTTCGAGAGTGTGACGGGATCGCTGAGCGGCATCAAGCAGTCGCAACTGTTCGAGAGTTTCCGAAGTAGCCCGCAAGTCATCGAAGTCGTCAACCAAGTCTTCCAGAACTTGCCACAGCATTCGAATTTTGCGGACTGTGATCATGTCGCTCGCGATTGGTCTGAGAAGTTTCCGGAGCA
>JBGSJB010000242.1:0-2068 GCA_041742175.1 Pirellulaceae bacterium | reverse complement strand
CGCCAGCCAGCGGGTAACGGCCGATCTGGAATTGCAAACCGCGCTGTGAACTCATCGCCCGAAACCATGACCACCATTCGATCATCATCCTTGAGCAACAGCTCGCGCACGTCGCCGAATCGCGTGAACGGCCCTTGCAGCTCGGACCACTTCGCCGCGCGACTAACATCTTGATAATCGTAGTCGTGCGGTTGATCGTTCGTGCGAGCCTTCAGGCGACCGAAGCCGCGATAGTGCAAGTCAGCCGAAGTGAGTGTTAGCGTTGTTGCGGCAACTTGCGAAGCATCCGAATCATGCGCCACAAACGCGTGATCCCAATAAAGCTGCTGACTGCTGGCGATTCGCACACGATGATCTTCGCTTTGGAAAACATCTTTCAAATCGATCACGATTGACTTGGGTTTGCCGCCTGGGAAACCCATAAACGGCTGCGCGCAGCTCCATTTCCCTTCGCGATCAACCACCCATAAACTCGGCGGCTCCGGTCCGCGGCGTTCAGGATTCTGAGACATGCCGATGTTCAATGACGTATCAGCCGGGTGCATCCAACCGTTTAGATACAGCCGCCATGGTTTGCTTTGATCGAGCGAACCGAAATCGAGCTCGACAAAATGCGGCTCCGCCAGCCCTTGGCAAATCAGTTCATAGAACGCTTGCACGAAATCGCGATCGACTTTCGCCAGCTTCGCCAAGCAATCGCGACCCGCTGAATCGGTCGCTCGTTTCGGAAACACCTTGTTCCTCGCCGTCAAAATCATCGGCTCAGCAATCGAAGGCGGCCCGACTTTTTCGTTAGTGAACACATCAATGTCCGCCGGATGATCCACAGCGACCAATTCAATGTGATCGAAGTAAGCGACCTCCCAAAGCTCTTCAGTGAATTGCAATTCGTACTGGCCATCTTTTGGCTGCATCAACTCACCGGGCAACAACAGGTATTCCCAGCGGCGATCCGGAACGACTTCACCGCGAGCGTACTGCAAACCCAGCGGAGCGTTCCACAGCAGATCGGTGATCAGTTGGAATTCGTTTCCATCCCAGCCGTATACAAACGGACATGAACCTTTCAGCTCCTGCTTTTCTTCAATCAACATGTTCGGTTGGACGTCCGTCACGTTTTGCGTCAAGCCGTTATTGAACGTGATCCGCAGATTCGTCGGTTGTTGTTCACCAATGCCAAAGTGAGTCACTGGCTCACGGATTACGCGACCTTGCATTCGCCCCTCGGACCACAATTCGAGAGTGGAACCAATTGCGAAGTGATTGATGCGGCCGCCGCCATTATCGTCGTTGATACCACGCACACGAGCCGCTATGTAGCTGTTGTTCAGCGGCGTTGCTGCAGAAAACAGCGTAGGGCGACCATCGACAACGCACAGTATCTCCATTGCGCCGTCACCGTTCGCATCCAAAACATTGGGCTCGCTGGATTGCCCTGGTGCAAGGATTTGTTCTTGGACCGCAAACCGTCCGTCGCGAGTACCCAACACGATACGCAGTCCACTGTCGTTGGCAAAGATCATATCCAACACAGAGTCGTTATTCAGATCAGCCAACTCAAGGTGCGTTCCTGTCCGATTCAGTTGCTCAGCGGTTGCAACGATCCATTGGCCAGCCGCGGGCGTTCGTGTCATCACAACCGCACCCGCTTCGCCGATAGTTACGACGTCCCAAGAGCTGTTCCCATCAAGATCGCACGCCACCACATCGAGACTTGGACCGACAGAATCCCACTGTTCGCCGTCAAGTTTGCGAAAGCGAAATTGGCTGTGCAAAATATTCTCCAGCATGAACACTCCGCGTTGACCGTTGACGAGCAAGATGTCTTGGTCGAGGTCGCGGTCGATATCGCACGCGAACATCCGAGTCGCAACAAAGCCCGCTTCGGGCAGTTGGCTGAATTCGGAGATATCAGTAAAAGTTCGCTTGCCGTTGTTCTGAAGGATCAAGAACTTCGAGGCGCAATTGACAATCAAATCAAGATCACCATCCGCGTCCACATCGCTCGGCTCAACTGACAAAACGTCGGTTAGCTCACTGAGCCCAGGAATGTCTTCAAGCACGACTA
>JBGSJB010000241.1:0-5709 GCA_041742175.1 Pirellulaceae bacterium | reverse complement strand
CGAATGCGCCGCGTACAAGTGCTCAGTCCATCCGGCGCATCGAACACACTCAACGAAGGCGGTGGCGTTGCCCGGTACAGAAACGTATACAAGCCACGACGAAAACGATCCTCGCCCTTGCTCACTTTCCATTCACGTTTGACTTGCCCCTGCGTCATCACACCATCAGGAATCGGTGGGTAGACCGGCGCGCCACCCATCTTGGACGACAACAATCCGCTCGCCTTCAGTCCGACGTCGCGCACGATCTCAGCTTCCAACCGCAAACGACTCTGCCGCGCCAACAGGTAATTGCCCGGATCTTTTTCCTTCAGCTCCGGTCGATCAACTGAGCTCTGCCGATAGGTTTGAGACATCACAATTTGTCGATGCAACTCCTTTAGACTCCAACCACGCTCAACGAACTCCACCGCCAACCAGTCGAGCAACTCAGGATGCGAAGGCAACGATCCCTGCAAACCGAAATCGTTTTCCGTTTCAACTAAACCACGACCGAAATAATGTTGCCAAACACGATTCACCGTCACGCGGGCAGTCAACGGATTCTCTTGCGATACCAACCACTGCGCAAGATCCAATCGATTCAATCGATTATCATCCGCCGGCAATTCCGGCAAAACCGCAGGAGTTCCGCAACCCACTTCATCAGCCGGTCGAGTGAAATCGCCTTGAATGAATACGGTCGTCTTACGCGGTTCGGATCGTTCTTTCATCACCAAAGTTGGCACACCGGTGTCCAGCAACTTGCCGATTTCCTTCAGCCGCGTTTGACCAAGCTTAAACTCTTCGTCCGCCAAATCCGGTACCGCTTCGTACAACGTTCGCAGTTGGTCGGGGCTTCGCTTCGCTTTCTCAACGGCCAGCGCCTTACGAACTGCATCAGGCAATTTCTTCTTCGCTTCGTCAGTTAGTCCCGCTTCCCACTCCTGAATCTTGGCGTCAGCGCCCTTCACAATTTTCCGCTGCGCCGCTTCGAGTGACTTTCGTTCATCCATCAGCCCGGGCGCGTCAACTTCAGGCGGGTACAACGTCAGACTTGGTTCGTCTTGATTGTTGAAGAACGCAAAGAATTCGTAATACTCTTTTTGCTCGATCGGATCGAACTTGTGATCGTGGCACTGCGCGCAACCAATTGTCAAACCTAGCCAAACAGTTCCGGTTGTCGCGACGCGATCAAAGACGCTGTCGATTCGAAACTGTTCCGGATCGATGCCGCCTTCTTGATTAAGTTGCGTGTTGCGATGAAATCCAGTGGCAACGCGTTGCGATTCAGTCGCATCGGGCAGCAAGTCGCCCGCCAACTGCTCAATCGTAAATTGATCGAACGGCATGTCGCGATTTAGCGCATCAATGACCCAGTCGCGATACTTCCAAATCGATCGCGGCGCATCGATCGAATAGCCGTTGCTGTCCGAGTAACGAGCTTGGTCGAGCCACCAACGACCCCAACGTTCGCCGTAATGTGGACTCCGCAGCAATCGCTCGACAAGCTCCGCATAAGCCTTATCCGCGTTCGTTTCCGAAGCAGCTACAAAGTCATCCACTTCCGCGATCGCTGGCGGCAATCCAGTAAGATCCAAACTCAAGCGTCGAATGAGTGTCGTCGCATCAGCGGGCGGCGAAGCCTCAAGTCCCTCGCGCTTCAATCGCGCGCGAACAAATGCGTCGATCGCACTAGCCGGCTCACCGCCATCACCATTCAGCTTCGGTAGGTCCGCTTTCTTTGGCGGATCAAACGCCCAATGCGGTGCATACTCAGCGCCTTGGTCGATCCACTTTTGCAAAATCGCTTTCTGCTCCGCTGTAACTTCCTTACCTGAATGCGGCGGCGGCATCACTTCGTCCTCGTCGGTCGAAAGTATGCGGCGCACGAGTTCACTTGCCGCCGCATCGCCGGGCTTCACCGCAACTTCGCCCGAATCACTTTCCGACAAGGCCCCATCGCGCGTGTCCAGCCGCAATCCCGCTTCACGTTTCGCTTTGTCAAAGCCGTGGCATGCAAAACAGTTCTCCGACAGAATTGGCCGCACGTCGCGGTTATATTCCAACTTGGCTGCCGCCGCTTCCTCGGCCGCAAGCAGTTCAATTGCGCGAAGTGTTCGATCGTTCGCTATTACGCAAGCAGCGAACAAGCAGATCAGCGGCGCGAACCGCGATGCAGAGGATTTGCGAAAGACTGCTTGAATCATAGAACTTCTAAAGTAGTGCTAGAGTAATCATTCGCCTGGGCTGCGAATTTTCGAAATCTCATTCCGCGCATTGGTAGTTTAAGTATACACAATCATTCCGGAAGGGCGACCGATTGACTGCAGTTCGCTCGTGGGTGGCTTCCAGAGGAGGTAGGTGCCCGCCTGCTGACTTCGGTTCCGTTCGATGTTAAACTGATGCAATCAGCGACGTGGGTCGTTGTGCCATCGACGTGAGTTGGTGGCACACGACTTCGCCGACTTTTCGCTGCCTTTGCACACTTGGAATCTCTGCATGAACACCTCGCCTGACGCCTCATCCGCCACCGAACTCGCTAATCGCAAGCAAGAAATCCGCACCGCTGCCCACGCAAACCGTCGCGACCAAGCCGACAAAGATGGCGTGAGCCGCGTGATTGTCGATCGCTTTATGAATCTCCCCGAATACGCTGCCGCGAAGACGGTGATGTTTTATATCGACGTCCGCGACGAAGTGCGAACCCGTCACGCGTTGCCTGAGGCGATTCAGGGCGACAAACGCATCGTGATCCCCTACTGCGTCGACGGCGAATTGGAACTGTTCCACCTTGAATCGATGGATGAGTTGGACGTGGGTATGTACAAGATTTTGGAGCCGAAGGCTGAGTTACGAACCGTCGCTTCGAAGAATTTGCAACCGCAAGATCTCGACTTGGTGATGGTCCCCGGCGTTGCCTTTGATCGCATCGGCGGGCGAACCGGACATGGCAAGGGCTACTACGACAAACTGCTCGAACACGCCCGCGCCGACGCACCGTTGATCGCACTCGCTTTCGAATGTCAGATGTTCCCGGAAATACCTTGCGGCTCACACGACATCTACATGGACAAAGTCGTTACCGAAATAACGGTCTACACCGGCAAAGGCCGCTGATTGCTATTAGCCGCACGGCACTAGCCGCGGTTTCCTCGCTCTGCTCAGCACTAAACTTTTTCCGTTCGACCCGCAAGCGGTGGCGCAGCGACGCGAGCAGGCGAACCCCAACTTGCAAGGATGCTTTCGGTCGCCCTCCAGCCGCTAAGTATCGCGCCTTCCATCGTCGCGGGCCAACCTGTTCGCACCCAATCGCCCGCGAGCCAGATATTCGTGCCCGCCACTTTGCAATCAGGTCGCAAAGCACTGCTCTGCACATCAACTGAGAACACCGACAACGGATCCGTGACCACTTGCATGCGCAGCAACCGAGCTTGCTGCACTTGCGGAAATACGGCCGCCAAGTCTTCGTGAAGCAGTTGCGACAATTCTGCCGATCCGCGTGGCAGCTCTCGCGAAGCACTAATCACGATCTGGTAGTAGTGTTCGTTAGCTTCTGTTTGCGATTCGCTGTTGTGCTTGGGAAAAACCCATTGGCAGAGGCGACCAACGATCGCTGCATGCGGTGTATCCAGCCACGCGCGATCCCACCAAGTATGAATGCCTGAGATGGGCGAAGCCGCGATTTGGTTCGCACTGCTCGCAATCTGTAGCAGCTCCGCGTGCTCGCTGGACTCAACCAAGCCGAGCAACCGGAACCAAGGAACTGCGATGACAATGGCATCTGCAGTGATCGGTCCAACTTGCTCCGACACAACGCTGAATCGACCATCCTCAGCCTGAACAACACGTTGCACCCGAGTCTGCAAATGCAACTCAACACCGCTTTCGCGCAGCTTCGATTCGGCGCAGCTTCCGAACAACTCTCCCAGCGGCTGCCGCGGTACCAACAGGTGAAACGCGTCGCGATGGTTTAAGAAACCGTCTTGCAGCACCTTTGCCATCGAAGACAAATTAACGCGCGAAAGATCTTCTCCCAAAGCACTAACAATGATCGTTCGCCAAAAACGTTCAATCGCGTTTGGCGTCTGACCATTTTCAACTAACCACGGTTCCCCAGCCACGGTGTCCGTCGCAGCACAAATAACCAGCTTCCGAATCAAAAACATGCCGCGAGCTACCGCAATCCGATCACGCGCCGTCAACCCAGGCCACCGCGCCAGCCACATCGCAAGATGTAGCGGCGCGGGCAACAGCGGTAACGCCCCCAAGCCTTGATAGCGACCTGTGGGGCCATAGAAATGCAACCGTCGATGCGTCTGCCACAGATCATTCTGACCCAACCAATCGATCAACTGTCGCAGGTTCGTACAGCATCCCATGCCGACGTGTTGACAGTAGTCGACGGGCTCGTTGGTTTCCGAGTTGTTGAACGAACCCGCGCGGCCACCCAGTCGTCGACGCGCTTCGAGCAGCTTCACTCGCACGCCTTGCTTGGCCAGCGCCAGCGCGGCCGCTATCCCGGCGAGACCACCTCCAATTACAATCGCCGTTCGCTGTACGTTTGCCACTGCGGCTACTTCGCCGACAAGTCGACGCACACAATCTCGCGATCATTGCGAGCGAACAACTTACGATTCGCCAGCGCCGGATGACTCCACACAACCGCCCGTCCAAACGCATCCGAAGTCGGCTCCAGCACATGCATTCGCGATTGTTCCTCGTAAGCCTGCGGAGTCAATTTTGCGAAAATCAAATCGCCGGTTTCAGAGAACAGCAGATAGCGATCTTCGTGCTTTACGATAAACACGGTCCCATGCGAAGCACGTCGCTCACCGCCAGTCGTCGGTTTGAACGTTTCCCAATAACGCGAACCATCGCGCGCGTTCACGGCAATCATCATGCCGCTACCACAGTCGCTCCCATAAATCACTTCGTCTTCAAACGTCGGTGTACTATTCGCACAGTACACACCAACTTTGGGCCTGCCATTCCACAGCGACTCGCCGGGTTGCCCTTGCTTATCGATCGGAAACACCGCACTCACTTCACCAATACCGCTGGCGAACAGCAAATTGCCGGACAAACGCGGGATGGTAATCGACATTGCATAACGCGGTTGCAGCGGCTTGGACCAAACAACTTTTCCGGTTTCAGGTTCCAACGCGTTTAGCTTATCCGCGTCCCAAATCATCAGCCGCTCTTTGCCACCCAGCTTTAAAATCGATGGCGGACAATATCCAATCTCCGTCGCGCTAAGCGCGCGCCAACGTTCTTTACCGGTCGCCTTATCGAGCGCAACCGCTACGCTACCTTCGCCTCCGGCCAGCGTGATCAACAAATCCCCATAAACAAGTGGATGCGCCGAGTATCCCCAGATCGGAGTTTCCGTCTTATAAGCCACAGGAAGCTTCTGTTGCCAAAGGATGTCGCCGGTCTCTGTGTTCAGACACAGCAAATCGCCTTCCGCTCCCAGACAATAAACTCTGTCGCCGTCAACCGTCGGCGTAGCTCGTGGCCCGCTAGCGTATGAGATTTGGTAGGTACAATCGTAAGCAACTTTCCACAGTTCCTTACCAGTCGCTTCATCGAGACACAGGATGCGTTCAGTGCCCGTCATTTTGTCGCGTGTACCGGGATCGTTCGTACTCTTGCCGCTTGCCGCAATGAAGTCGGTCACAAACACTCGACCGCCAGCGACCGCTGGCCCAGCGTAACCACCATGGATCG
>JBGSJB010000240.1:0-2353 GCA_041742175.1 Pirellulaceae bacterium | reverse complement strand
GCCAGCAGGATGCTCGAGACCACTATACGTGGCTTGAAACCTCGCAATGCAATTGACGGGCCATCACGTCACTCCTCCGGTCGCTCGGTTCCAAACAACATCTGACGCGGCTTTAGGGCAACAATGTTGGTCGAACACCGGACGGCTTGCGCCGGTTCTTCTACAACGTGAGTGCCATCTGGCTAACGCGCTGCGGCAAAAACGCGTTAGGCACTTACTAAGAAGGTAGCGTTCACGAGCGCTATTCGTGTATACTTTGAATGTTAACCCAATACAGTGCATAGAAATCTGATCTGCTTTTTTCGAAATGCAAAGGAGATCGCAAATGTCGTTTCCAAAGACACGTATTGTGCTAGCCGCTATCTTTGCTGTGGTATGGTTCGGATGGGCCGTGTGGGCAAATATTCCGCTCTACTATGATATTCAAGCGTTGCGGAATGAACTTGCGGTGACGATGCCAAGTGCCGTTGTCGAGCCTGCAAGCACCGGGTTTCCTTTGCCATACATGCGTTATGAATACACACGGACTGGTCAACTTGTGCCAATCTACTTGGCGCCTTCGGCGGCGTTACCCAATCTCCTGTTCTGTTTGACTGGAATTGCGGGTGCTTTACTACTTGTGTTTCGGACTCGTCAAGTCACGATCGGCTTCGTTGCGTTGTTGTTTGTAATGGTCTCTCCAGCCGTGTTGCTCTACGTTTTACTAAACGGTTTTCACCCAGACGTCGTAGCCTATCTTTACCTAACACCACTTGCAATGTTTCTAGCTTTACAGGCGATCAAGAGAGGAGAGAACAGAGAGGTGCCTCAAAGTTTCGGCGGCGAGTCTAATTTGCTGACGGCGTCTATCGTGGAAACGCGGTGATCGAGAGTGATTGTTATTGCAGACAGGTATGTAGTGAGCTGCAGGCATGAGTGAATACGCTGTCAATTGTGAGTGCAGAGCGAGCGTATCTGTCAACGCACGTCAAGCTGGTAGCTCGATCAGTTGCGAGTGTGGTCGATCCGTATTGGTACCACCGCTATCCGCTTTGCGACGATCGGCTGGTCAGTCGACTAAAAGCACGGTGGAGTTAATTGCAGAAATGATTGGCAATGGAGAGTTGCCAGCCGAAATGGTCTGCCCGCTTTCAGGAAAGCAGCCAGAAGAAACGATCTACTTTCACATTCGATGTGAACGCAGTTGGGTGCGAGGCGGTGAGCCGATAGATTATGGTAAGTTGCTGGCGTACTACCTTTTGTTCGGGTGGATCGGAGCATTGATTGTGGCTCGGAAGATGGAAGAACGCCAAGAGTTTGGGCGTGATACAGCCATAATGGTTCCCGTACGAATCTCATCGGCAGTCAGAGCTGAAATTTTTCGAACGCGACGTCAAAAGCTGCTGATGCTAACGCACCGGTCTCGACACGGATTCTACGACAGGAACCGCACTTAACGCCGTGCGGCTAATGTTTTTCAATCGGGCGCTAAGTCAGCGAATTTAAGTAGTCACCAAATTTTCGAAAGTCGTTATACAGCGCGTCGTACGTTTTCCGCGCGGTGCGATTAGGTTTGTACATAACGGCTGAACCCGGCTTAGGAACCGACATGGAACGCATCGCTGCAGCGGGTGACGAAAACGCGTTGGCGGCGAGTGCACCAAGTATCGCAGCTCCCAGGGCTGGTCCATGCTTGCAAGGATGAACCAGAATCGGTTCGCCCAGCGCATCCGCATAAACTTGAACCACCAGCGGATTGTGATGCGGCAAGCCTCCGGTGGCGATGAACTTCTTAACTGGGACACCTCCGTCGCGAAGTACTTCGACGATCCATCGGAGTCCTAGCGCCGACGCTTCCAAGAGCGCCCGATACAGGTGCGCTGGTCGATGATGCAAAGCCAAACCGGTGAACGCGCCGCGTAGTTTTCCATCCATCAGCGGCGTGCGACAGCCATTGAACCAATCGATGCATCGAACTCCATCGGCGCCGGGCGGAATGTAGGACGCATCGCTTCCCAACTGACCTAAATCTGGATGTCCAGTTATCTTTCGCAACCAATCGAACGCGTCTCCAACCGCCGCTTGCCCAGTCTCGTAACCGAAGTAACCCGGCAGGATCCCGTCTTTCACAATTCCAGCCACGCCAGGCACATTGCGTTCTTCAGTTGCGTTGAGCATGTGACAGGAGCTGGTCCCCATCACCATCACCAGAGTTCCCGGCGCTGAAGCTCCCGCTCCCGGAACTCCCGCATGCGCATCAATAATCGCCGCACTGACAGGCGTTCCTTCGCGCAGTCCGAATCTCTTAGCCATCGCAGCCACCAGTCCGCCCGCTGCTACGCCGGGAGCGATTAGCCGACCAGGTATCTTATCG
>JBGSJB010000239.1:0-5119 GCA_041742175.1 Pirellulaceae bacterium | reverse complement strand
AACGGCAGGGTAAAGTCCGCGATGTCTACGATCTTGGCGACGCGTTCTTGATCGTCAGTTCTGATCGCATCAGTGCATTTGATTGGGTGCTGCCTTGCGGAATTCCGTACAAAGGTCGAGTGCTGACTCAGTTGAGCCAATTTTGGTTCGAACGACTCCCGGTCGAGCATCATCTGATTTCGATGCAAGTTCCCGCACAGTTGAGCATCAGCGACGCCGACCGCAGCCTACTGGACGGTCGCAGCATGCTGGTCCGCAAAGCCGAAGTGGTTCCTTTTGAATGTGTGGTCCGCGGCTATCTGGAAGGCTCAGGGTGGGTTGAGTATCAGCGTTCAGGCAAAGTTTGTGGCGTTTCGCTTCCAGCTGGACTGCGCCAATGCGACAAACTTCCGGAGCCGATTTTCACTCCGGCGACGAAGGCGGAATCTGGCCACGATGAAAACGTAAGTTTCGAATACATGGCCGACAGCATCGGCTTTGAAACGGCTGACAAGCTGCGAGCGCTCAGCTTAGAAGTGTATCGCCAAGCGTCGTTGCATGCGGCGACTTGCGGACTACTGCTCGCTGACACAAAATTCGAATGGGGCTGGTTTGAAGACCGCTTAATTCTGATCGACGAAGTGCTCACCCCAGACAGTTCCAGGTTCTGGCCCGCCGATCAGTACACTCCCGGCCAGAGTCAGCCGTCGTTCGACAAACAGTTCGTTCGCCAATGGTTGCTTGCCAGCGAGTGGGATCGCAACAGTCCACCACCAGACTTGCCCGCGGACGTCGTTGAGCAGACTGCGGAGAAGTATATCGAAGCGTACGAGCGACTGAGTGGCGCAACTTTCGCACAAAATTAACCCGCCTGCGGAACACCCTTACGAGCGACTTTCTACCGGTTCGCATCAGTCTATTCCAGCCATACTTTTCGGATCGCAACTTGTGCGGCGTTTTGATCGCCAATCGTCGAATCCCAGTCGCCTGCTACAATACCGCTCGAACGCAATGCCCCATCATGCACACTTCAAAACTCAGCTTAATGCGCTGAGCTTCGACGAGAATCAATGTCCGACAATTCTGAAACACGCTCTGGACCAGGCACTGCGCATTCGGATAACTCCGAAGCGATCGCTCCGAAGCGTCGCCAAGCGGCAGTTATTTTCATTTTCATCACCGTGCTTCTGGATGTGCTTTCGCTGAGCGTCACAATTCCAGTTCTGCCGCAGCTCGTAAAGCAGTTTGCTGGCGGGGACTATGAACTTGGGTCACAGTACCACGGCTGGTTCGTGACTGTCTGGGCGATGATGCAGTTCATTTTTTCGCCCATTATGGGTGCCCTCAGCGATCGTTTCGGCCGTCGACCCGTCATCTTACTTTCTTGTTTGGGACTGGGGCTCGATTACATCCTGATGGCGCTGGCACCAAATCTGACTTGGTTGTTCATCGGCCGAGTTCTTTCAGGCATTACTGCGGCCAGTTTTTCGACTGCTGGAGCTTACATCGCTGACGTGACGCCACCCGAAAAACGCGCCGCCAGCTACGGTATGCTCGGCGCTGCGTTTGGACTCGGCTTTGTCATCGGTCCCGCCTTCGGTGGCGTGTTGGGCGAATACAGTTTGCGATTACCATTTTGGGTGGCTGCATTTCTGACAATTTTGAATGCGATTTACGGCGCATTCATTCTTCCAGAATCGCTCAGTAAAGAAAATCGAACCGCGTTTTCATGGCGTCGCGCCAACCCGCTCGGTTCGTTAAAGCTGTTGCGATCGCATCCAGAGTTGCTTGGGCTGGCCAGTGTGCTGCTGCTTTATCAACTTTCGCATCAAGTGTTTCAATCGGTCTTTGTTTTCTACACCGATTATCGTTACGGCTGGAGCGAAAAGACGACGGGATTAACGTTGATGGTGGTGGGCTTGATGAGCGTGTTGATGCAAGGCTTAGTCGTACGTCGAACCGCTTCGATGCTTGGCGAACGCAACATGCTCATCATCGCTCTCGCGTTTGGTGCTATTGGTTACTTCATCTACGGCATCGCGGAGAACGGATGGATTTTTTGGTTGGGGATTCCCGTTTTCTCATTAGTCGGTTATTTTTCCGCTGCGATTCAGGGCTTGATGACTCGCCGCGTTTCAGCCAGTGAACAGGGGCAATTGCAAGGCGCTAACAGCTCGCTGATGGGCATTTCTGGCATGATTGGACCTTGGGTATTTGCTAACGTTTTTTCGTACGCAATTAACGAAGAATCGACAGTGAAAACGCCGGGCTTGCCTTTTATGCTCGCAGCTAGTTTGCATATCGTCGCGCTGATCGTTGCGATGATTATCGTCAAACCAAGCAACTCGCCCCCACCGACTGCGACAGACCCAGGCGAAATGCCAACCGAGGAAGAGCGGGATACGAAAGTGGTCCTACAATGAACGGTCAGGTGCAACCAACGCGCGCCTGTAACTCGATCAGACTTCGATTCAAGTGAGTGTTCATGATCGACTTAGAAATCGAATACCACGTCGCGAGCGCCGTCCCGGACGACGGGCGCTATCGGCAAGCCGCGCAGTGGGTCGTGGAGCGTTTTGAACTTAAAAGCCTTACCGCGAGTATTTCGATCGTCGACGACCCGACTATCCATCGGCTCAATCGCGAACATCTTCAGCATGATTGGCCGACGGATGTGATCAGCTTTGTGTTCGACAGCGAGAATCAAAACGTCGACGGCGAGATCATCGCCAGCATCGACACAGCCGTTCGACTCGCGCAGCAAGCCGCATGGCCTGCCGCGGATGAACTTCTGCTCTACATTATTCACGGCTTACTGCATCTTGCAGGTTTGGATGACGTCGATGCGCATGGTCGGCAGCAGATGCGCGAGGCTGAAAAGGCTTGTTTGGTGGCTCTCGAAGTGCCTGCGGCCCAGCAGTATCTAGACCGTTGGGACAGCATTTCCTACTGAACGACGAGAGCTTGGATGGGTCGCCCAAACGGCCGAATCGGAGTTCGTCAGCTTGCCCTGCGCCACTCACGACTTCGCAGCCGAGTGTCCAACTGCGGCACTACACGTCGTTTCTGTCGCTTAATTCCCCTTTTTCGACGGAAATTACGAACTATTTCCCGCTCCAGACCTAAATTCGAACTTGCATCAAACTGGGTCACCCGAACAATACTGGCTTGAGTCGAAGTGCGTGTGGCTTGACCGCGAACCTTCCGAAACTCGCTGTCTTTCACTTCGCTTACAACACTAACTTACCAACGAAAGAGATCTTCCATGCGAGTTGTCGCAATCGCAGCCCTACTGCTGTGCCTATCCACTTCCTGTTTTGCTCAAGAAACTGTGCCTTTGAATACACAAACTGCAAAGAAAATCGCCGACCCCGCGAGCTACGGTATGGGTTTCGGAATCGGCAGCGACATGGCTCAGCAAGGCCTCAAAGCCGAATTCATTACTCAAGCCGACTTGATCGCCGGCATTATGGATGCACTGGCAGGTAAGGACTTGGGAGTTCCGCCGGCTGAAATTCAAGCGGCGATGAAAGCGCTGCAAGAAAAGATTCAAGCGAAAGTCGCTGCCGCAGCCAAAGTGAACTTGGCAAATGCAAACAAGTTCCTCGAAAGCAACAAGAAGAAAGAGGGCGTGCAAACCACCGCCAGCGGCTTGCAGTACGAAGTGATCAAGTCTGGCACGGGCGTTACTCCAAAGGACGATAACACAGTTACCGTTCACTACGAAGGCAAGCTGCTCAATGGCAAAGTTTTCGATAGCTCAGTCAAGCGTGGCGAGCCCGCAACGTTTGGCGTCAGCGAGGTGATTGCAGGCTGGACCGAAGCTCTGAAGCGCATGAAAGTCGGCGATAAGTGGCGTTTGTTTATTCCCCCTGACATCGCTTACCGCGAACGCGGCGCGGGTTCCGATATCGGCCCGAACGAAGCGCTGATCTTCGAAGTTGAATTGCTCGATGTGAAGTAGTTTCAGGTTGCGAATCGAACTCGCTTACAAATCACAGCCCGCGGGGGATTTCCTGCGGTCTGTTGTATTTGACATGGCGGAATAGTGTGTGGTCGGCTTCTCAGAGCGAAAAGCAGCCAACCAGAATGCACAGCCGAATGCTTCGTTAACAGTTAAGTTAAAGGTGGCACAAGTGGCGCGAGTGGCACCCAAAACACTAACGTCCCTTAAGCTAGGCGTCGTCAAAGCACTAGCCGCAGATATCGACTTAGTCACGCCGCACTTCGCGCACTTCAACCGCATCGATCACGTCACCAGGAGCAGTGTGAAACACGAACGGTTCATACGGACTGGCTGACTGTTGTGACGCGCCTCCAGTGTACGCTCTGAACGAACCTTGGCCGCCGTCACCGAACGAAAACGGATGCGTTCCCGAGTTATGTGCTCCTGTATGCTGACCTCCGGCAGTCTGCGCCGATCGCAAACGAACCTGCATCAGCTCGGCCGAACCAGCGACGTACACAAAACCGGCGACCAGCAGTAGTGGTAACTCCCAGAACGCAATCGCTGCGATGGCGAAGGCAACTGCCATCCAACGGCCAACTCGCGCCGCGATTTCAGTCGCTCGCAAATTACCTTGACGCATCGCCAGCAAGCTTCGCAAGACGCGCCCACCGTCCATTGGAAAAGCTGGCAGCATGTTGAAGAGCACCAACACAATGTTTGCGATCAACAGATTTTGAGCGAACAGCAGTACCGTCAATGCAACACCTGTCGGCTCCACCACAAACAATTGCCCAACAGCAAGTGCGGCGAACAAACCAGCACCGATAACGACATTCACTGCAGGCCCGGCCACCGCGATTACCAACTCTTGAACGGGTCGTTGCGGAAGACTCGCTAAACGCGCGACACCACCGACCACCATCAAAGTGATATCCGTTGTTTTAATTCCATAATAAGCCGCCGCAGCCGCATGGCCAAACTCGTGAGCCAGCACACACGCGAACACAGCTCCGATAAACAAAGCGGTCTCAATACCGGCTGCCACCCCGTTTCTTGAAACCTCGGTGAGCGCGTAGATCGCCACTAACATCCAAAATGTCCAGTGCACATACACGTCGATTCCACGAATCGAACCTAACTTTCGCGTGCGGAACATTTGACTTTCGCCTTAAATTTGAAGTCTGCAAAATC
>JBGSJB010000238.1:0-4208 GCA_041742175.1 Pirellulaceae bacterium | reverse complement strand
CCGCTCGGCGCACCCGGTTTTCCCGAGTGGGGCATGCTCCCGATTCCAAAGAAGCTGTTGAAGGAAGGTGTCCGCGACATGGTCCGCATCTCCGACGCGCGGATGAGCGGCACCAGTTATGGCACTTGCATTCTTCACGTATCCCCCGAGTCCCACCTCGGCGGCCCGCTCGCACTCGTGCAAACCGGCGACGAAATTGAACTCGACGTCGCCAACCGCTCACTGCACTGGCATGTAACCGACGAAGAGTTCGCGAAACGCCAAGCCGCCTGGACCGCCCCCGAAGTCAAATGGACTCGCGGCTACCACGCCCTCTTCGCCAAGCACGTCACCCAAGCCCATCTCGGCTGCGACTTCGACTTCTTAGCCGGCCGCAGCCCCGAACAAGAACCTGATATCTTTTAGCGAGTACTCGATCTACATTTAACCTTTGAAGGGTATGCCCTGACGATTTACCTCAGTTTTGCCTCACCTTTTTGCGTCTCTTCTGACCTTCCTGCGGTCAGTGCTTCCTTTTAAGATTTAGGTTTTGTAATACGACCCAACCGAATTCACGGAGCAATCAAGCGATGGAACCAATGTCCACCGATCGCGAAGGCTTGATCGAAGAAGTCCTTACGAAAGAAGAACAAGATAAACTAACGCCCGCGCGCGTCATCGAAATGTTGCGTGAGGGCAACGAGCGATTTGTGTGCGGCGAAGTCACCGTGCGAAACCATAAGGCACAGATTCGCAAAGCCGCCGTAAGCCAGCATCCGAAAGCCATCGTGCTATCTTGTGTCGATTCCCGAGTTCCAGTTGAGGATGTCTTCGATCGTGGTATCGGCGATATGTTTGTAGCGCGAGTCGCCGGCAACTTTGTTAATGCGGATATTCTAGGTTCTATGGAGTTCGCTTGTCACGTTTCCGGTGCGAAACTCATCCTAGTCCTTGGCCACGAACATTGCGGAGCAATCAAGAGCGCCATCGGTGGAGTTGAATTGGGCAACATCACAGAGATGCTGTCCAAGATTAGACCTGCAGTCGAACAACTGAGCGACTACGAAGGTGAAAAGACTGCAGCGAACGAGCAGTTTGTGCATGAGGTCACCGAGCGAAACGTTCGGCTAAACCTGCAACGCATTCGGGAAGAAAGTCTCATTCTGCGCCAGATGGAAGCCGAAGGTACCATTGCAGTCGTCGGCGGTCTGTACAACATGAATGATGGCAGAGTCACTTTTCTTGACTAACAACTGGAACATGTACGATGCTGCGTTACGACTTTAAAAATCTCCAAGGCGATTTGAGTGGCGGCTTCATCGCTGGCATTATCGCGTTACCGCTAGCTCTTGCTTTTGGCGTGCAATCTGGCATGGGAGCCGAAGCTGGATTGTATGGTGCGATTGCGGTTGGCATTTTTGCTGCCATGTTCGGAGGTACCCCCACGCAAGCATCCGGACCAACGGGACCAATGACGGTCGTGTCCGCAGCGATTGTTCTCTACGCGATCGATAAAGCGGGCAGTCTAGAAGACGGCTTGGGCATCATACTGATGTGCTTTCTGGCGGGTGGATTGTTTCAAATTGCTCTCGGCTTGTTGG
This sequence comes from Pirellulaceae bacterium, assembly GCA_041742175.1. Classification (GTDB taxonomy): domain Bacteria; phylum Planctomycetota; class Planctomycetia; order Pirellulales; family Pirellulaceae; genus Aureliella. Next base: position 2,628 of record JBGSJB010000238.1, on the reverse strand, counting down.
GCGTCGGCAAATACATCCGCTACTTTCCGTATCCAGTCGTGTCGGGGTTCATGAGCGGAGTTGGGTTGATCATTGTCCTGCTGCAGCTCTGGCCGCTGATGGGCAGCAAGTCGCCGAAGTCAACGCTGGCTGTTTTCACGCACATCGCCGAACCGTTGGCCGCAATCAACTGGAGCGCTGTCGCTCTGGGCGTGTTGGCGCTGGTTGTCAATTACACGTTTCCTTTGATAACCAAGAAGGTGCCCTCGGTGCTGGTCGCGTTGCTCGTCGGGACTCTCGCTGCATTGCTTCTAGGGCTGGACGTGCCCAAAATTGGCGACATTCCTACAGGCTTTCCAGCTCTACGACTGAGCGCTTTCACGAACGTAGCCGCCGAACACTATGTCTACGTATTGCAGTCGGGTATTACGTTGGCTTTGCTCGGTTCGATCGACTCACTTTTAACTTCCGTGATTGCAGACAACGTTACAAAGACGCAGCACGATAGTCGACGCGAGTTGGTCGGACAGGGAATTGGCAATATGATCGCCTCCGTGTTTGGTGGCATTCCCGGCGCGGGAGCTACCAAGGGAACCGTCGTGGCTATCAAGGCGGGGGCGAAGACGCGAGTCTCAGGGGTCACGCATGGCTTATTCCAGTTGGCAGTGCTGCTCGGCGCGGGCTCGTTCGCTGCCTATATTCCTCTCAGTGTTCTCGCTGGTCTGCTAATCTCAGTTGGAGTGGCGATCATCGATTACAAAGGCCTCATGCACTTGAAGCATGTACCTCGAGCCGATGCAATTGTGATGATTTTGGTATTGGTGTGGACAGTCTTTGGGAATCTGATTCACGCCGTCGGTGCCGGAGTTGTGCTTGCAAGTGTGTTGTTCATGAAGCAAGCGAGCGACATTGCGGAGGCAGAAACGTCATTAACTGCCCATGAGCCTGAACAATCTAAGCCCGAAGAGCCATGGAACGATGAAACGGAGATTGCTAACGAGCCAACCGTCTACATCAAGCATCTCTATGGTCCGCTTTTCTTTGGATTCAGTTCCGGGTTCCGAGCACTCGCCGAGTCACTGCCCAAGCAGGCGAAAACTTTGATTGTCCGAATGGAGCGAGTGCCTTACATCGACCAATCCGGATTGTATACGCTGGAAGATACCTTGCTGCGACTGACCAAGGAAGGCAAGACCGTGCTGTTGACCGGCGTGCAAACTCAGCCCGACGACATGCTGCGCAGCATCGGCTTGGTACCGAATTTGATCTCGGAAGATCGTACATTCAAAACCATCGAAGCTTGCCAGGCTTGGTTGAAAGCCCAAGAGGCCAACACGCCGAGTTGATTAAGCCGCACCGCATGCGGAAGGGGAAAAAGGGACGGGGGGCATATTGTGTGCGGTTGCCATGCAGTTTGAGTAAGGCAAGCTGTGCTCATCTCCGAACGGACTGCACCGATTAACGCACTTTCGCACCGCAGTAAGTTCATGTTCGCTGATCGGCGTATTCACGCGTTCTATGCAGTTGGATTCTCCGGCCCGAAACTACTCCCGTCTCCCTGTACCCACAGTCCCCCTCTGCACCCACGGTGTGACGAAAAGCCGATCGACCGCGAGCAGTCCTCTTCGGCAATTTCGCTGGACGCTCGATTGCCGACCTTCGCGGTCGCTTCGCTGGGAGGGTGAAGTTTGAAAGCGATGGTGATTAGCGCGAGGTTTCGAATAACTACGATTAAATCTTCAGTTTAAGACAACCGAAACGTAAAAAGCGTTTGAGTTTTCACTCAAACGCTTTAGAAGTTGTAAATGAAGCGCCTTCAACTCGGTTATTGCCAAGCTGATAGATTGCCGACGCATTTATTCAATCGCTACTTCGATTTCGGCAGGTCCGCGGCTGTTGCTTTCTCTAGTTTTCCATTGTCCTTGATGGACCAACCTTCACCACTCTCCGCAGACTTTTCATAGGCAATGATCTCTGGAGAGGGCGAGTTATCCTTAATCGGCTTACCCCACATGACCTTGATGTTACCACTCTTGATAGAAGCGACCGCATTGGGGAACTTGCTCTCGTAAGCGGTAAGATCTTTCTCGCTCTTCAGGGGACCACCGCCATAGGTGGCTTCCAAAAGCATCGCATGCGTTTCTGTGATCGCTTCACTCGCTCCGGCAGGCATCACTGGACCTGAGCTGCCATTGTCACTGCATCCACATGCAGTGACAACCAGTAGTAGTGCCAAACTTATAATTCGTAACATCTCTAATACATTTCTAGTCGTTCGAGGAAAATACTTCACCGCCAGCTCGGCTACCGATCGCTTGCCAAGTTACAAAGTCGATTGAATCAGAAACCAACTTTACTGACCCGTCCGCATAACACACGTTTACACCACCGGTGTGATAACTGGCTGCTGGCAAGTGAGCTTGTGCAAAGGAGCTGTTACCACATCCATATCGCTGCTGAGCAGGGTCCGAAGTTCGCCTGTTCCAGTTTGGAGGAAGGGTATGCGAGTAGGCGAACACTTGGTTGACCGTTCCGCGATAGTACTGCAGCCCGCCGTAGCGCAAGTACGTTGGAGCAACCGTAGGCCCAGTTGGACCGCATTCAGGTAGATTGCGTCCGTCTGTCAATTGAAGACCAGTGTAGGCGGTC
>JBGSJB010000237.1:0-4701 GCA_041742175.1 Pirellulaceae bacterium | reverse complement strand
GTTCGCTTCGCGGCTAATCCATCAAACTGAGACGCCGCGCCGATTTAGACGATTGATGACCAGCAGCGCATCGAGCGGTGTGATTAGTCCGTCGCCGTTTGAGTCAAAAAACAGGTCGACCGCGAGCGACTGTTCGTCCGTCGGCAGTGCTGTTTCGGAATCTGCGGGAGTTCGAACTAGCGAGCGTGGGTTGAGCTGGTTGATGATTAGCAGCACGTCGACTGGTGAAATGTCGCCATCACCGTTGACATCCAGCATTTCGAAACGGCTGTCCACTTCGGGCAGCGTGTAAGGCGAATCGTTCGGTGAAACGACTGGCGGTGCCGCGCTCGCGAGTTCGCTCACCAATTCATCATCGGGTAGCAGGCCACTCGCGAGCGGAACGGCTCGCACGTGATACTCGCCGAGCCCCTGAAGTCGCGTTACATCGATTCGATGGAAACCGGTCTGCTGGACCGCATAATCGATAATCATCTGGCCGTTGGAGTTGAAGGTTGCGGTCGTCGCGCCGGTCGTACCGTTTGGCCGCAGGATCGAAAGTCTTGGAACGAGAGAGTTTCGGGGAACGTAAGCAGCCTCATCGCCAGGACGGGTCAGAATAAAGCGAACTGTCTGGCCGGCTGTCAACTGAATGTAGTCCAGGTCGCGCGAGTCGTTGGAATTCAGGAAACCCAGCATGGCGCCGGGCAGTGAAGTGATTCTACGAATGGGTGCGATCGAAAGCGGGAGGTTCTCGGTATCGATCGCCAGTTGCTCTGAAACCGCCAAGTAATAGTCGTAATCCGTCACGCTAACTATTCGAACGGTGTAGACGCCAGTCGTCGGTAGAACAAAATCGTGAATGCCTAAATCGTAGTTGGCGATGGTGGCGGTAGGCTGAATTGGATTATTCACAGCGGAAGCGATGATTGTGTTGTTGCGCAATAGCCTTACCACCGTGCCGCTGGTGTCAGCCGTGCCAATGGCGTCAAAAGCCACGTCAATTTTTTGGCCTGCGACTCCGTTGAACTCATACTCATCGAATACATTGGTAATTCGAAACTCAATCTGGTCGATGTTCGCAAGCGACGGTTGATTAAAGCTGAATTGCAGTCGTTCGTCAGGACTAGCGTATCCAATAGATGCTGATGCGCCGAAATCGAACGATGCGTTCTCGAAAACAATATCTTCATATACAAAACGCACTAGCACGGGTCCACTGGCGAAGAGCTGCAATTGAAAGGTCGTGCTGCCAACATTGCTATAGTGCGGACGGTTTTCCCACTGGACAATTAGTGCCGGGATTCCACCGACAGTTTGCTCGCGCCAGTATACACCGCCGGTATCGCTGTCAATGTCGTCCCAGAACGGCAGAAGAGCAGTCGGGAAACCAGAGGGTAATGTTAGGATATTTAAGTTTGTGGCTCCCACCGAAGTAGAACTGCTGCCCTCGGCTATCCCTCCATTGTTAAAGACAGTTACAGGACCGGCAGCGAAAAGTTCATTGCCTACCGTGGTGTTAATTGTTGTAACGCTGTCATCGCCAAGCGCAAGTAGGCTTCCAGTTGTTGAAATATCAATAAAATTCGTTGAATTGCTTGTTTTCAGCAGCGTAACGCCGGCGTCAGCCTTGCCTATCACGCCATTTATTCCGCTGCCGACAAACGTCTGAAACGAGCTGTCGATCAACAATTCGTTGGTTTGGGATGTGTCGCCAATCTGTAGTTCTTGAGCCGCGTTGCGAGCAGCGGTCAGTTGAACTGGCGAGGATTCTGAGCTGGTAAGGGAGAACTTGTAATTGCCAGCTGGTAGCTTTGTCGGTGGGATCGAAACCGATTCTCCTGCGGCGCCAGAAATGGGGCCGACAGCGACCGAACCGTTCGGACGCAACACTTGCACGGTCAGCGAGGCGGCAGGGGAATTTGGCACAACTGTAAAGCTGGTCTTTATATTGTCGCCAGCGGAGAAACTGACCTCCGCTCGAGCAGCAGTGCCGAGCGGTAGTAACAGTCCACTAACCGTCGCAATCGTACTACCAAGCAGTCCCTGACGCTCGAATTGAAGCGATCCGGAAAGCGGAATATCGAAAGCTTCGACAATCCCACTTGTGTTCGCCGACGTGCCTCCATCGTCTGCCCTAACACCCATACCGCGACGCGCGAACACTCGCCAAATCGTGTCTACATTTGCGCCTGCGTTAAGCAACGCATCGGCTGCTAGGATCGCATCTCGGGCGTCAAGGAAAGTTGGATTCGCGGGTTGCAATTTGAGTGCCTGGACAACCAGTCGCATTGTGAGATTGTTCCCACCTTGATTCGAAAAGAAACTGCTTGTGAATCCTAAGCCTGTATTTGTCAGATTGGGGTCAATGCTACTTCCACCGATCAATGCCCAGTTTAGATCCCAAAGCGTCGAAGCCCAAGTTTCGCCAATGAAGTGAACACTCGTTTGATTGCGTATGTCGGCAAACGTAAGGGTATTGACGGACATGTCGTAGCTGTAGCGCTGAGTGCGAATACCCAGCCCATTCGTCGGTTGTGCGAGTACATAGGTTCCGATACCACGACCCAATTCTGGAGTATCAGAAGCTATCTGAGAGTACATCAAAGCGAAGAAGTCGCTCCAACCTTCGCCCATCCCTCGGCTTTGGACACTGCTCAGCGCACCTGAATTGGCAGGGCCGCCAGTTAATCTATTGGTGACGCCGTGACCAAACTCGTGAACGATGACTCCGTTATCGAAAGAGGAGTCTCGACCGAAGCCAGTAAACACGCCCATTTGCATCCGTGGAGCGCTTCCATCAGGAGGCGTGCTAAAGTTTGCATTATTATTTGTGGCTCCATCTTGCACTTCAACGTTAACTGGGTCATTGCCCAATCCGCCTGCGCCATAGTTATTCTCTTGGAAATTTCCGGCAGCGGCATCAAACCCTTTGTTTGCTAAAAAGTCATGTATGGCGTTGACCACGTAAAAGGCGTTGACGGTTGCCGCCATAGCGTTAGTCGCAGGCGGATTATTTAGATTGAGCGGCGGCGTAAATATCAAACCAGCGCCGCCATCTGGGCTCGAGCCTGCATCGGGAATATTGTTCGCGTCCACGTCTGTGTAAGCGTATGCATTGTTGCCGCGAGTGAATTGAAATTCGGCGCCAGCAACGCCGTTCGTGTCGTGCCAACCAAAGGGTGACGCAGTCGCGTTCTGGGGATCAACTCGAATGGTCCTCGGGCCGTCGGACGGGCTCTCTTTGGGAATAGAAAACACTTCATATTGTGCATTGGTGACCCAGTCGGCAGCAAATAGCACTTCGCCATCAATCGCGCTCACCGAAGCATCCAGCCAAGAATCGCCGGCTAGCGTTTGGACGTTCAAACGCCATGCGAGTTCAAGCGAACCGTCTGGTATGGGAACGAACACGGCGTCGTAGGGAATCGGTTCGCTGGAGATCGATGGGGCCAGAAGCACATTTGTGACACCATTGTTGACATCTGTGAGGCTCGATTCCGCTACTGCGTCCAGCTCCCATTCGTATGTTGCAGCCAGGGCAGCGAGTGCGACAGATGGAGACAGCGCAACTAGTTGAACATCGGATGCCGCAATTTTTTCCGTCGGAACAAATGAGCTATAACCAATTACGAACGCACCTTGAGGAGTAAGTGTAAAGTTGGCGACCGCGTTGACGACATCCGTACCATTCAAGGTCTGTTGCAGATAGACATGCGTTGCACCGCTGATCGAATCGACTCTTACGTCGCTGAATCGAAACTCACTTTGCGGAACTCTCGAGTCGAGCAACTCAACGGACAATTTCTCGAGTGCGTCTTCTGAAGTCTGAGAAAAGTCTAGTGGAAGGAATAGACTAACGTCATTGGCATTTAGCTTATGATTCGGCGGTGTCCAATTCTCCACGACCATTTCATCGTGGTCATGGTGGTGACCAGCCGCATCGATGGCGAGCAAGTTACGAGCTTCAAGTTTCTCCAGAGTTCGAAAGCGTCGTTGGGCTGAACGAAAGGTGGCTTTGGCAGGGCGTTTCACTGGAGTTCTCCACATCAAGAGTTGCCGCAACGGCTGATCGCAGGCTGTTGGCGAAAAAAAGACATGTGGAGGCTACGATGCCAGTTTCCGCTAGTCAAGCATTCGCCGAGCCTTCAGGCTGCAAGCAGAAGAATTAATTCGAGGAGCCACCTTTATGTCTGTGGGGCCTATTCACATTGTGTAGTGCGTTCGGGTTGCGTTAACCCATGCTCGAACGCGCAAGTGCTGCTGTAACCAAGTTTGCGAGATGCTTACTCGGCGGTGCGCGCGCGGCGGCGTTGATTTTTAAGGCTAAAGTAGCGTGCCGCGCAAAAGCAGAATCGCGAAGCTGAAATACATTACCAAGCCGGTAACGTCGACGAGTGTCGCAACGAGCGGCGCGGAGGACGTGGCTGGGTCAACGCCGAGTCGTTTCAGTACGAAAGGTAGCATCGCTCCTGCAAGGGTTCCCCACAGCACGATGCCGATCAGTGAGAAGCTGACGGTTAAGCCGATGCGAACCCAATGGGGTCCATAGAAATCCGAAAACGTTGTCCATAACGCGATTCGCAGAAAACCGATCAAGCCGAGTGATGCGCCGAGTGCGAGCCCGGATAGTAGTTCGCGTCGGAAGACTGAAAACCAATCTCGCAAATGCACTTCACCGAGCGCGAGTGCGCGGACAATCAACGTCGCAGCTTGCGACCC
>JBGSJB010000236.1:0-5603 GCA_041742175.1 Pirellulaceae bacterium | reverse complement strand
ACCACCAATGCCGACGAACATGCAGCGCGGTGGTACCCAGTTGTGCAGCGTGCCTTCAACTTCGAGCGCTGACAGTACTCGTTGTCGACCGCTGGCAGAAGTTGAAGTCGAAGTGGTTGGGCGCGAGATGGCGGTTTGGGCTTCATCCCGCACTGCTTCGCTGGTCGAAGGTAGCATCGCAGCCACGGCGCGCACTCGCGCGAGTTGGTCGATGAGCTGCCGGCAACTTGAAAATCGATCGAGCGGATTCTTCGCAAGCGCACGGGCGATGATCTGGCGATCCGCTGGGGGTAGCGATTCAAGATCTGGTGCTTGGTTTAGGTGTTGGCGCGCAAGCTCGGCTGTCGTTCGCCCGGTAAAGGGCATCACGCCAGTAAGAAGTTCTTGATAGACAATTGCCAGCGAATATTGGTCGCTGCGGCGGTCGGGACGTCCATCGAAAATTTCTGGCGCAGCGTACGTTGGAGTCAATCCGCCAACCAACGACTGATTCTGCTCGTGCAAATCCTTGACCAAGCCGAAGTCAGCCACTTTGATCCGGTCAGCGACAATCAGCAAATTGCCCGGCTTGATGTCGAGGTGCTGCAACTCGTGCTTTTGCGACAAGAAATCAAGCGCATCGGCCGCATCGCGGAGGAGGTCGATCAACAGATCGCGAGGAATGCCGGGCAGACCCTTACTGTGGTACTGCTGAAAGCGTTCAACGAGACTACACTCGGCCAGTTCGGTGACGATGACAATTTGATTGTTGACGACTTCGATTCGTTCCAGCGAGAGCAGAAACGGATGATGCACTTGTCGAATGCGTTGCAAGCTGCGCAATTCACTGCTCGCACGTTCTTGGTCGACCGTACCGTACACGAGCTTGATGGCTTTCTGCAAGCCACCGGGAGCATCCGCTAACCAGACTTCACCGAATCCGCCAGCACCCAGACGACGACGCAACGTGTAACCTGGAATCGGTTCCAGACCTGCCGAAATCGGACCGTGAAGTTGAGACATATTTTGGGGCCGTACGAAGACTGCTGCTCTTATCGCTCGAAATTGCGTTCAAAACGATCTAACTAAACAGGTGCAACAACTAGTTGGTGCGTGGCGTTTAGCATGACTTCCGAGTTCAGAACAACCGGCGATGTGACTTCTGTCATGACCGTCGGTGTCTGCTGTTGTGCCGGTTTGACAGTTGTATGCGCCTCCAATACTGGGGTTGTAATCGCGGAAACGTCGACACATCCGAAGTAGTTCTTGCAAGCGTGAAGCAGATAATCGAACCGCAAGTCAAGCGGTTCACCTCGGTATGCACAATAGGCGCGAACCTGTGACAGCAGATCGCGTGAATAGCAGCGTCGCAACGGTCGTTTCATGGTCTTCTGCAAGTGATCCACGAGCTGCTGAGCAACCTCTGGTCGCCAAGGGAAACCAAAGGAAATGCAGCTGCGCCGAAACAGCTCAATGAATTCAGGTGCGCTCGGATCGCAGATTTCGATTTTAAACGGAACGCGACGCAAGAACGCTTCGTCAACTAATTCACTCGGCTGTAGATTAGTTGAGAACAGAATAATCTGCTCAAAGGGCACAGAGACCTTCTTGCCGGTGGGAAGCGTCAAGTAATCTTGGCGACTCTCAAGCGGGACGATCCAACGATTTAAGAGATCAGCGGGCGAGACGCGTTGACGGCCGAAGTCATCAATCAGCAAGCTTCCGCAGTTGCTCTTCATCTGAATCGGCGCTTCGCAAGTGTTGCTGCGAGGATCATGTCGGATTTCAAGATTGTCGAGCGTCAATTCACCACCAACAACCACTGTCGGACGTTGAACTCGTATCCAACGCTTGTCATAGTCCTGCAGATTCGTTGGTGTGGCGGCCCGTTCGGTGGTTGCTTCAGCCACGTGGAAGGCTGGGTCGTACAACTTGATGATAACACCATCGTCGATGATCGCATGCGGAATCCAAATACTCTCACCGCGTAGCTTTGTGAGGCACTTCGCTAGGGTCGTCTTGCCGTTTCCTGGAGGACCGTAAAGAAAAATCCCTCCGTTGCTATTAATCGCTGGCCCCAGAAAATCCAGCCATTGACGCTCGAAGGTAATCGAGCTCAGGGCTTGCAGTAGTTGCTCGCGACCGATCGGCGCGAACTGGTTCGCTTGAGCTTCCACGGACAATAGGTATTCGGAGAGCGGCACGGGAGCCGGTCCGACATAGGTGCAAACCCGTTGCGAAGCGACAGCCCGCTTCTGCCCATTTTCAGTAAGACTGTAGTAGAAATCATTCAGCGGAGCAGAACGAGCGTGGGCGATAAATTGCTTGGTACGCAACCCAGCCAGTTGCAGATCGATGATTCCAAAGGGCAATCCGATGCGTTCAGCAATCTTGCGTCCGCTCAATGTGCCAACACTTAAAAGTATCTGACAGATAAGCGCTTCGACAAAAGTTTCGCCAATGCCTGCGTCTTCAAGCGACGTTGGTTCTGATGGCCAGAAACAATCGTCATGCATGACAGAAGGAAGCGCTCGCCCAGTCCCTAGGGCATTCGTATCCTTGTTCGTTGCTACTGAAAGTCGTTCGGACATGTTCGGGTCTGCATTTTTGGGCGTGATCGGGCGGTACTTGGGGCTGCATGGAGGAACATCCGCGGAAATTGTCGCGCAGTCTAAAAACGTTCCACAAAAACGTAGGTCAAGGAACGCGTTACGCTGACAAGATGGTTCAATTCGGCAGATTAAAACCGCAATGACTTGTTAAATTGCAGTGATGGTGCGGGTTATCACGGCAAATGCAGCCGACTTCACTTCATGGTTATCAGGTCAGATGACGTGATGCGATGCTGTGGCTGCAAGATGTCCAGGTATTTTTGGAAAGATGAAGTTTTTGTTGCGCACACTCGCTTATCACAATCTACGTTTGGAAGCGTACTACTATTGCCCGTTCGCATCGGCGAAAGTTGCTTTTCCATGTCCATCATAAATCAACCAGTCATGGAACCTCCTGTTTCATTCCACGTAGATGGGGTCAGACGGTCGGTTTCCAGTTCGGAACCGGCCGAATCGGTTTGGATGTTGTTGCGCAGTGCAACTGAATCCAACGATGAACAATCAGTGACTGTTCAGTCGACACCGTTTAGCATCGGTCGGAAACCAGGAAGTTCGTTGCAATTAAATCATCGCACTGTGTCGGGACATCATGCTGATCTAGATCTCGACAAAGGCCAGCTTTGGGTCGTTGATCGCCAGAGCACAAACGGTACTTATGTTAATGGCCGCCGCATTAGCGAACCGACTCCCTTGCGAGAAGAAGATTTACTGCAGTTCGCCGACGTCGCATTTCGTATTAAACGAAGTGGGCACGTCACGAGCTGCCACACGGTACAAGAAGACGTTTGCGACCAAGCATTGGCACTCGTGCAGTTCGATCGCCTGATGGAAAATCGTCTGGTGACACCGTTTTTCCAACCCATCATCGATTTGACCAACGGACGTTATATCGGTTACGAAGTACTCGCACGCAGCCGCTTGTTTGGACTTGAATCTTGCGCAGCGATGTTCAACGCGGCAGCTCGTTTGAACATGGAAGTTGAACTGAGCCGCATGCTACGCTGGGAAGGTGTTCGAGAAGGATTGCAGCTGCCACAGGGCTCAGTTCTCTTCGTGAACACGCACCCGCTCGAAATTCGGCGCGAAGGTCTCGTCGATTCGATGGCCAGTGCGCGCCAGTTAAGTCAAGAAGTGCCGATTATCCTCGAGATTCACGAAGCTGCGGTTACCGATCCGAGTGAGATGCGCGAACTGCGAGCGCAACTGCGTGAATTAAATATCGGTGTGGCGTACGATGACTTCGGAGCTGGGCAAACGCGCTTGAGTGAACTCGTTGAGGCCCCGCCGGATTTCTTGAAGTTTGATATTTCGCTGATTCGCGACATCGACAAGGCGACTCCAGAACGTCAACGTATGTTGGCATCGCTGGTTTGCCTTGTAAAAGATCTCGGGATTCGTCCGCTGGCCGAAGGTGTCGAAACACCTGGAGAAGCGGATGCATGTCGATCGATGGGCTTTACATCGGCTCAGGGGTATCACTTCGGACGCCCCGCGCCGGTCCATCAATACGATTAAGCGATCTTTTGTTTGACGATCAATAACCGCTTGGCGTGGCTGCCGACTCGAACACGATTGGCGACATGCCAAATTGCTGTCGAGCGGGGTCGAGCATGACTTGAGTTCGGCTGGCTCCGCAACGCGTGACGCCGAGTTCTCGCACTTTAACCAGTGTCTCGAAGTCGCGCACACCGCCGGCAGCTTTCACCTGAATGCCGGGACCAACGTTGGCAACCATCAGTTTGAGATCCTCGAACGTTGCCCCGCCCGTACCGTAACCCGTACTGGTTTTCACCCAGTCGGCTTTTGCTTCGGTGCAAATGACGCAGAGCTGCACTTTCTGTTCGTCGTTCAAATAGCAGTTCTCAAAGATTACTTTCACTTTGCGATTCGCCGCGTGCGCAAGATTGACGATCGAACGGATCTCGCCTGCGACATACTCCCAATTGCCGCTGAGCACTTGGCTGATGTTCACCACCATATCCAATTCTTGGCAGCCGTCTTCGATCGCTCGCTCGGCTTCAAACAACTTTGCACTGGTCGTATGACCGCCGTGAGGAAACCCGATCGTTGTGCTCGGCTGAACCGTCGATCCGGCGAGCAACTCTGTGCAACGTTTGAGGTAGTAGGGCATGATGCATACGCTGGCTACATCATAGGCGACCGCTAACCGACAGCCTTCCTCCAACTGCCTTGCCGTCATCGTCGGCATCAACAGCGAATGGTCGATCATTTTTGAATAGTCGTGATAGCTGCCAGCCATGAGTTGGAGTCCTGTTGGTTGCGGGGGTTGTCCCAGTTGATTGACACTCTGACGGAGAACACTCAGTTGATTGTGGCGATCAGTTAATACCGTTAGCAACTTCGTACTCGGTGATTTTCGATTCATTTTCAAGCGTGAGCGCGATGTCATCCAACCCGTGCAGCAAGCAGTGGCGGCGAAACGCTTGCACTTCGAACGGAACGGAAAGTCCGAAGGCGTCAGTGATCTCGCAGCTCTCGAGATCAACGCACAGTTCGTAAGGCGCATGCTTCACCGCGCGAGCAAACAGGTCATCTACCTGAGCTTCAGACAGCTGAATTGGAAGCACACCGTTCTTGAAGCAGTTGCTAAAGAAGATGTCAGCGAATGAGGGCGCAAGCACAACGCGTAAACCGTAGTCTTCGAGAGCCCACACGGCATGTTCGCGGCTGGAACCACAACCAAAATTGCGTCGCGCGAGCAAGATCGTAGCACCCTTCGCGGCGGGCTGATTCAATTCAAATTCGGGATTGTCCGATCCATCGTCTTTGAAACGCCAGTCGAAAAATAGAAACTGGCCAAAGCCAGTTCGCTCGATGCGCTTGAGAAATTGCTTGGGAATGATCTGGTCGGTATCAACGTTCGCGCGATCGAGACAACCTACGATACCGCGCTCTTTAACAAATGGTTTCATCTTGTTTTTGTTTTTGCTTGGGAGATGTTCGATGACTGGAATCAGGCCTTGTAGTTCCATTGCCGGATATCGTTGAAGT
>JBGSJB010000235.1:0-2502 GCA_041742175.1 Pirellulaceae bacterium | reverse complement strand
CCGATTTGCAAAGTGCTTTCCGCCAATGGTCTCTAATCCTACGCAGTTACTCGTGAGCGTTCGCGACGCCACCGAAGCCGCTATTGTACTCGCAAATGCAGTGGACTGGATCGATCTGAAGGAACCTGTCGCCGGCTCTCTCGGCCGACCATCCCTTGACACCGCCACCGCAGTTGCCTCAGTCCTGGCCGGTCACGCCCAACGCAGCGCAGCACTCGGCGAACTCTCCGACTTGGATTTCAGCGCCGCGTTCGAACTTGCCAGGTACTTTCCGGTCCTCAAGGTTGGCCTGAGCTATTGCCGCTCCGATGCCTTCAACTGGCTCAGTCGAGTCGAACCGCTGCTGGTCGAACTGCGAAAGCAAAACGCCGAGTTGATCTTAGTCGCATACGCCGACGCAGCGACTTGTTCAGCACCCACACTGCCTGAAGTCTTGAGTGCTGCCAAGCAATTCGAATCGCCGTATCTGTTGATCGATACCTTCACGAAAAACGGTCGCGATCTGCTAAGCTGGCTGTCGATGGAACAACTGGCCGCAACGATCGCTGCCGCAGCGCAATTCGGTTGCCAAGTTGTACTCGCTGGCAGCCTCAGTTCGGACCACGTCCACACTCTGCTGGCACTGAAACCCGCAGCGCTCGCCGTACGCGGAGCGGTCTGTTCATCGCGCACTGCCGCAGGTCGCTCAGGCGCAATCGAACCCGCGAAAGTCGCCGCTTGGCGCGACTTGATGCGCCAACCATTAGTCAACACCGCGACAACTTCGGCAACAATTTAAGCAGGTAGGCAAGAGTGATTGGGACTGTGTTTCACCGAGCTTCCCGCTCGTCGTGTGCCACTGCGCTTTGCCAGTGCGAACGAAGGCGTTGATGCAAAAGTGAAACGGTCTATTACCCAGTGACTCGAAGTAGCCACAGTACGCCTACCACTGTGCGAACCAGTTTAAACAAGCTCGAAGCCAAACGCGTAGCATTCGACGCCTTAGCACAATTCTCTTTCGTCTGAGTTAATCCGAACGGATTCGTCGATGTCCTATCAGTTCGCTACTTCTTCAGATTATTCAAACGCGTCTCAGCCTGATTCACCAGCGGCGCGAGTTCTTGGTTGCCTTCATACAAGTTAATGATGCTTTGCCAAATCTGCTTCGCGCCGACAACGTCACTTCGGTCGTAGAGCTTGTCAGCCTCGTCTAGTTTACCCAACAACAGGTTCTGCAGCTGGTTGCCGTCCAGAGGCGTTGCCTCAATCGCCTGCAACTGCCGCCTCGCCAAATTTATGATCGGCTTATCCTCGTCGTTATCAGCCAGCAACTTGACGATGCCGCGATACTTGTCCAACGCCGTAGCACGATCTCCAAAATCTTCGAACTGCTTGGCTTCGACATAACGGCGCTCGGGCTCTGATTTCGGTGCAATTCCCATGCGTTGATTCCGCTCAATACGACGCTCCGCTTCCTGCATATCGACCCATTCAATCTGCTCCTGCGCCCACCGCGCATGCTTGCCTTCCGGAAATCGCTCTAGCAACGAACTTAAATACACGTCCCGGGCCTCGTGCCAATCAATCCAATCCGCGCTCGCAAGCTCCTTCTCTGCCCGCTGCCGCAATCCGTCCTCGTTCAACGGCAAAAGGAACCAGATCACCGCCGCCAGTGCAATCACTAAACCGGTCAACAACACCCACGGTCGCTCGAGGAAGGGAACGTCTTCGCCCTCGCGGCGCTTCTTCTTCGGCTTGATGCCGAGTAGCTTTTCCGCTTCATCGCGATTAACACCCATCTGCAAAGGACTGAACCCAGCCGTCGCGTGTTGCAGCACGCCAACTCCCTCCGCATGACGACGCTGTGCTTCCTTGAAAGCCAGTTGCAGCGCTGTCGCGCTAAACGGCCGTTGCCTAGGTTCCTTGGCCAGCAGTTGGTCGATGATCGCATTGAACCACACTGGACAATCGAGCACCTTCGTACTCGCGCTCTCAGGCACGTCACTGCGAACTCGCCGAATCAACTCTTCCGTCGTCCTGGCAGGCAGCGGAGGCTGGCCAGTCAACATCAAGTACATCAACGCGCCAAGCGAATAGAGGTCGGCTTTCTCGTCGGGCTTCTGCTGCGTGAAAATCTCCGGTGCAGTGTATAGTAAATGCCGGACCGTGGGCGGACCGCCAGTCATCATGGCTGTGATCGCGTCGCGGCGAAAGTCACAGATCTTGGTTCGCCCATCGCGACCGATCAAGATCTTCTCAGGCCGCAATCGACCATGCACCCAACCCATTTGATGCGAGTACTGAAGCGCCTCGGCAATCTGCTGGCTGTACTCAAGCACCGTTTCCCACGGCAAGCGATCGCGACGCTCAATCACTTTATCTAGCGAATCGCCATCGACGAGTTCGTAAGCGAGATAAGCGTTGCGAGTATCGAAGCCACCACCGTAACATCGCGCGATGTTGGGATGACGAAGTTGCTTCAGTTGCTCAAGCTGACTTGCGAAAGCCGTACGACTTTCAGGA
>JBGSJB010000234.1:0-23053 GCA_041742175.1 Pirellulaceae bacterium | reverse complement strand
GACTCATGGCCAGATTCCTTTCTGACTGATACGTTTCAGTTAGTGAACGGGGGGATCTGGCTTTTTTTTCACACCCTCACAATTTGCGAAACCCCAATTTCCTTGAATAAAAATGCTTCACAGCGTTGCCCAACGGGGTTGCATCATCGCGAACGTCGCCTACAGACACAACCCCGTTGGGGTACAACTGTGTCTGGCTGTGGCACCCAGAGTAGCTCGCGTTGCTCGCAACCCTGGGCTGAATGACGAAACTCCTTCGGAGTACGTATCGAAGCCTAGCGCCTGATCCGCTCGCAACCCTGGGCTGATTGACGGAACTCCTTCGGAGTACTTATCGGAACCTAGCGCCTGATCCGCTCGCAACCTTGGGCTGAATGACGTTACTCCTTGGCAGTAGCGATGCGTCACGCAGCACCGCCACGATAGGCCTTGTGGCTTTTCGGGGGTAGCAATATCATTTCGGGTTGTTCAAGCCCAGAGATAGCTTTCTAATGGGCTCCGATCTAGGGGGCAGTATTCGCCCTTCTTCTCGAGGGGCAAGCGGAATCATGGATTCAACTTTACTTTCCATTGAAGCCATTCATTTCTTGGCCAGCGGAGGTGCTTTCCTAGCGCAGGCCGTCGCGGAGGAAGGTGCGCCTGCAGCGGGTGAAGTCAGCTTTATACGCGCTTTCTTCGAGAACCCGCTGAATCTGCTGATGTTGGCGGTCATGTTGTTCTTTTTCATTGTTATTTGGCCGCAGCAGCGACAAGCGAAAAACGCTGCCTTGGAACGTGAGAAAGCGCTTGCTGCAATGAAGAAAAATGATCGAGTAATCACTTCGGGCGGAATTCACGGTGTGATCGTTCAAGCCAACCCCGACGAACCATTCATAACAATTCGCATCGACGAGAACTCCGGAGCGCGGATGACCGTGAACCGCGATGCGATTTTACAAGTAATGACCGAAGCCTAAAACACGACCCCGCATGATACTCGCTATATGACTAGCGAGCCTGCAATAAGATCTTTCCTCAGGGACATCCAATGGACTGCTTTTCGATGCTAGATCAACTAGCTTTGCCGCTGCAATTGCTCGCACAAACCGCCGGAACTGCGCAGGCTGCGTCGACTGACGTACTCGATGCTACGGGCGCGCCTGCATGGCAAACGTGGGTTTACAACATCGGTTTTGTTCTGGCAATTTTTGTGCTGCCGTTCGTACTCAGCAACTTCATCAGCAGAGCGATTCGGCTTCCAAGCGTTTCCGCGCGTCTGGGCACTATGTTGGCGGTGATCATCGCTAGTCTGCTGTTCGCTTACAACGCGGACTTCAAGATGAAGCTCGGTCCGGACATGAAGGGCGGCACGAACCTCATTTACAACATCAAAATGCCTACCGACGGTGGCGACAAACCAAACGCGAGTGCTCTAGCGGCCGCACTCAGTTCGCGCTTGAATCCGTCCGGCACAAACGAAATGTCGATTCGTCCGTACGGCGAAAGCCAGATCGAAATTATTGTGCCGAACTCGGATGAATTCGAGCTGGCGGAAATCAAGCGGCGGATCGTGACCGCAGGTGCACTGCAGTTTCGCATCGTTGCGAACACTCGTGACCACGGCGACATTGTCGAGTTGGCTCGTCAGCAGGCTCGAAATCCGGATCGATTGCTTCGAACTAAAATGACGATCGAAAACGCGGAGGGTAAGACAGTCGGACGCTGGTATACCGTCGGTCGCGAAAAGGAGCTCGATTCAGGTGTTCGTCCGCTGCGCACACCGGTGCTAACCGACATCATTCGCAACTCGCGCACTGGTGAGCTGATCGAAAATCCAGCGCTCCAACGGGGCGAAGACTATGCGTTGGAAAATTGGATGAAGCGTCAAGACGTGGCTGACGTCGATGTGCTGATGGCACTCGAAGCGGGTGGCGAGCCTTACGTGAACGTTACGGGCGACGATCTCTCGAGCGCCGTGATGGAGATCGATAGCAAGACTGGCGAACCAACCGTCGGCTTTAAGATGACCGCCGAGGGTGCTGGCAAAATGTTGCGAATGACCGTGCGCAACCAGCCCGAAGGAAGCTTCAAGCGACGGATGGCGATCATCCTCGACGAAAAAGTCCTGTCGGCACCTGAATTGAATTCAGCGATTAGCGGCACTGGACAAATTTCAGGGCGGTTCACTCAAGAGGACGTCAAGTTCTTAGTTGAAATTCTTCGCGAAGGTCGGCTACCAGCCACTTTGGATGAAGTGCCAGCGAGCGAAAGCCGAGTGGGCGCAGGTTTAGGCGTATCGACAATCACTCGAGGTACTTACGCTTCGATCATTTCGCTGATCATCACTTTCGCCTGTATTCTGGCTTACTATCGTTTTGCCGGGATCATCGCCGTGATCGCTCTCGTAATCAACGGCTTGATGATTTATGGCTCGATGATTTTCCTAAGCCAACCGTTGACGCTCGCCGGTCTAGCGGGTTTGGTGCTGACCGTTGGTATGTCCGTCGATGCAAACGTTTTGATTTACGAACGTATTCGCGAAGAAGTTGTTAAGGGTTCCGCCAAACGGATGGCGGTTCGAAACGGTTTTGATCGAGCGTTAACAACGATTATCGATTCGAACTTGACCACTTTGATCGCCGCGATTGTGTTGTACTGGATTGGTACCGACCAAGTGCGCGGGTTCGCGGTCGCGTTGATCATCGGTATCTGCACGAGTATGTTCACAGCGACTGTTTGCTCGCGTTTGATGTTCGATATCTGCGAGCGACTCGGCATCGTAAATCTCTCGATGTGGGATGGAATTTCGTTCATCAAGAAGTATCTGCTTGGCGATGGCGACATCGACTTCATGAAAATGCAGAAGGCTTCTTTGATTTTGTCCGGTGGCATGATGCTGCTCGGCTTAGTCGCGGTGGCCCTTCGCGGCAAAGACATTCTGAATATCGACTTCTCAGGTGGTACGAGCGTTACGTTTCAATTGCAAAACCCGATCGATGCCGACACGCTTCGCGATGTGACTCGCAGTATTTTGACGAAAGACGAGCGCGGCGAGTACATTCAATCGACGCTAGTTCGCGTTGAAAAAGAACCGCTCGACACGGTCTACACGCTCGTAACGTCACTCAAGGATCGCAGCAAGTTGCAGGAGCTGTTGGTTGAAGGTTTTGGCAGGAACGACGCGACCAAGTTGGTCACTTATTCGATGCAAGTCGTTGGCGAGACTAACGAAAACACGACTAGCCAGAGATCACTACCGCGCGGCAACGACAGTTCCGCCGTTCGCTTAGTTGCGTTCCAAGAGAGCGCAGCGCCAGCGACCGAAGTTGCCCCGGCACAGTCTACCGATACAACCCCTGCGACTGAGACAGCTCCAACAACCGAGACGACTCCGGCTGAAGCAACCCCGGCTCAGACAAATCCTGAAGCTGCTAAGACAACAGAACCGCAAACAACTGCACCTGCCACGGAGCCTGCACAAGCGGCAGAGATTACCAACACACCACCTGCGGAGCTGGCAACCGGCGATGCGGGAAGTGCACCCGCTACGGCGCCTGCAACAACTGCAAACACACCAGGATCCGTCCAAGCACCGGAAGCAACTGCAGCACCGATTGAGCGGACATCGATCGTTGTTCAGTTCCAATCGAATGGTGCTTCGACCGATTCGGAAGCGGATAAGTTGGCAAAGCTTAATGCACCTGAGCTGAAGAAACGTATTATCAAAGCTGCTGAGGGCGCCGGATTGACGCTGGTGAACGCTGGGTTCACGGTTGAACCCCAGCCGATGCCGAAAAACTGGATTGAAGAGGACCTTTCCGGTCATTCAGTATGGAAGATGAACTTGCCATTCAGCGATGTTCAAACGAAGCAGATCGTCGAGAAGCTGGAAGCAGACTTGGCTCAACAACCACTGTGGCTATCGCTGAGCAACATCGGTGAAAGAGTTGCGGGCGAGATGCAGCAGCGAGCCATCGGTGCGGTGCTGTTGAGCCTTGTGTTCATCACCGCTTACATTTGGTTCCGATTCCAAAAGGTTGCCTACGGTGTCGCAGCGGTTGTCGCGTTGTTGCACGACGTCGTGATTACGCTTGGCATCATGGCGATCTGCCACTGGTTGGTTGGACCGCTGCGATTCTTGTTAATTGAAGACTTCAAGATCGGATTGACGGAAGTCGCAGCTTTCTTGACGATTATCGGTTACTCGCTGAACGATACGATCGTGGTGTTCGACCGAATTCGAGAAGTGCGCGGAAAGAGTCCTAAACTGACCGCGAAGATGCTGAACGACAGTGTCAATCAAACGCTCAGCCGAACGTTGTTGACAAGCGGAACAACAATTTTGACTTTGATCATTCTGTACATCTGGGGTGGCGAAGGTATCCACGCATTCGCTTTCGCGCTTTTGCTAGGTATCGTTACCGGTACGTACAGTTCGATCTTCATCGCTGCACCAATTCTTCTGTGGCTCGCCAATCGCGAGGCGCAGGGCAATCAACGCACAGTTAGCTCAGTCAACTGAGCTAGGTAGATGACCAGTGAACACGAAGCTAGCTCGCTGATGAGCTAGCTCCGTGAATTGGTTAAATTGTTGGTCGCCGTTCGCTCAGCGTATGTACTTTGCACGCGCAACTCGTGCGGAACGAAGAACGACTGTCGCACGCTCAATCTTGGAACTGGATATTGTCGATCCCCAGCCGCTTCATCTTCTTGTATAGCGTGGTGCGGTTGATGCCGAGTTGGTCGGCGGTCTGATTGCGACTGAAGCTGTTCATGCGCAATACGTCGAGAATAATCTGGCGTTCGGGTCCTTCGAGCGCATCTCGAAGCGTTTGACCACGAGCGATAGCGACTGGCCTACGACTGCCCGCTTGCTGACGCAGCAGAGCTGGGGGCAAGAGATCGATATCGATCTGTGGTGATTTTGTAAGCAACACCGCGCGCTGCACCACATTCTCAAGCTCGCGAATATTTCCAGGCCAGCTGTACCCTACCAGCACTTCCATGGCGTCGGGCGTGAACCCTTCGATCTCTTTAGCGACGTCTTTCAACGTCTTCTGTAAAAAATGCTCGATCAGCAACGGAATGTCAGCTGGCCGTTCGCGCAGCGAGGGCAGCTCGAGATGAATTACGTTGATTCGATAGAACAGATCTTGTCGAAAGCGACCATCTTCAACCGCTTTCTCAAGGTTCTCGTTTGTTGCAAGTACGACGCGTGTATCGACAGAGACCGTTTCGACACCACCGACCGGTTCGAACTGAAATTCTTGGAGAATGCGAAGCAACTTGATCTGCATAGCCGTGGATGCGGTACCGATCTCGTCAAGGAAAATTGTGCCCGAATCCGCATGTTGGAACTTTCCAACTTTGGCTTGCTGGGCACCTGTGAACGCGCCAGCGACGTGTCCGAACAACTCGCTCTCAAGCAAGTTATCGGGTAACGCCCCACAAGCAACTTCGACAAATGGATTGCGTTGACGACGACTGCGGCGATGAATCGCACGCGCGATCATCGATTTTCCCGTTCCGTTCTCACCCGTGATCAGTATCGTAGCTCGTGTATCCGCAACACTGTCAATCACATCAAAGATACGCAGCATCCGCGCGTCGTGGCTGAGAATGTTCTCTAGCCCCGATCGACGATCTAGTTCCAGCTTCAGTTTGCGGTTCTCTTCAACCACGCGACACTGACTGACCGCGCGGTTGATCGCAGTCAACAGTTCCTGGTCGATAATCGGTTTCGTCAACAGGTCGAAGGCACCCGCCGATACGGCTTCCGCGCCTGCATCCGGGCCTGCATAGCCAGTCATCATGACCATAGGCAAATCGGAATGATGCTTCTTGCAGAACTTCAAAAGCGCAAAGCCATCTTCACCTTCAAGCATCACGTCCGTCAAACAAACGTCGAACCTGTCCGTTTTTAGCTTTTGCC
Source organism: Pirellulaceae bacterium (assembly GCA_041742175.1). Taxonomy (GTDB): domain Bacteria; phylum Planctomycetota; class Planctomycetia; order Pirellulales; family Pirellulaceae; genus Aureliella. The sequence goes on along the minus strand of JBGSJB010000234.1, from coordinate 17,142 downwards.
GCGCCTGCGCAACTGAGCTCGCTGTGGTAACTTCGAATTTCTGATCCCCTAACCAAGCCGCCATTGACTCGAGCAGCCAACGATCATCGTCCACTACTAACAACTTAGTAAAAGGCATTTCCTGGGTCCACAGTTCGAGGTCAGATTGTTGTGCTGTGGAATACTTAGGTCGAAAATGCAACGGGTGCAAATGTCATGAGGCGTTTACGCATCAAACTGGCGAATAACTGACGCAAAAACGCCAGCACTTAGCTAGCGTTTGCGGGCCAGAACGCCTATTTCGAGATTTACAGCCATCGAAAAATAGTGAAAATGCGCCCTGCGGTTTACACTGCATCCGAGTGGTCTGGAAAGCGCACATCATTTCCTTCTGTTCATCTGAATTTGAAATTGATTGCTTTTCGACGCTCACATGTCGGCTACAATTGTCTATGTGGGGTAAGTTCCATTCTCGGACTTGGGAATGTAGTGTCCAAAATTGGGGGGAAATGAAATTGGCCATCCGTCTGTTAGTTGCTGATGATCATGAAGTCGTCAGAAGTGGGATTGGCACGCTTCTTGAGGGAAGCGATGTCGAAATTGTGGGGTTGACCGGGACCGTAGAGGAGACCGTGTCTCTCACGAAACAAGTATCGCCAGACGTGGTACTGTTGGACGTACGGATGGGTGAGGAAGATGGATTGATCGCACTCGAGCAGATTCGGTGTGAAAAACCTGAACTGCCCGTGATTATGATATCGACCTATGACAATCCAACTTATGTGGCTCGCGCGATTGCTCTTGGAGCACACGACTACATTCTTAAAGATTCGTCGCGCATCGAAGTGCTTGAGGCAGTTCGACGAGCGGCAGCGAAAGAGTCACCCTCGGACGGCAGCATCCTTCGCCGCATTCAAGTTACGATGGCGAAGCGTAAAGACCGAACTGATTCGAAAGATGTACCGCTTACGAACCGTGAGCTGCAGGTGCTGCGTCACATTGCACTCGGTTTGAGTAACAAAGAGATCGGAACTTCGCTGGCGATCAGCGTTGAAACAGTGAAAGAGCATGTGCAGAATATCCTTCGCAAGCTTGACACTGCCGACCGCACCGCCGCAGCCGTCTGGGCTGTCAAAAGCGGCTTAATTGGCGAGTAGCATCGGCGACTTGCAATCTACTTCAGCGAGGACAATTGCCCTGTCCAGGCTGATATGCTTGCCACTCGGACTCAGCCCACTCGCAATTTAGCGAGCACTGAACGATGCAAACGACGAGTCTTGCCTGGCGGCTTGTTCAATCGCTCGTCGATTGTTCCACAAGTAAAGTATCCGATGTTTCAGCGGCGGATGGACGCTATCCGTTTCACCAAGAGCTTCAGCGGTGTGAAACAATTCTGCTTGCGGGTTCGATTCAATCATCGCGATTAATGCGGCTAACGAATCTTCCGTGAAACGCATGTCCTGAGGCGATTCGAGCAGTGATTCCCAGGGGAGTCGTGGAACACTTTCCAACTTCTTGAGCTTTCGCGTTTGTTTCTCAAGCATTTCACCGACCTCGGCGTCGATATCACCCTGCCACATGTGCCGCAAGAATCCACTAATTGACGGCCCTTGCTCAGCCTTCAGTTTCATCTGCTTCTCAACCGCCTTGTGCAATTCTTCGGGACTCGCGTGACCATATGGCAATGCCGCGGAAATAGCTTCAACGATTTCGTGCGCCGCCAACTTGCCGCGACTCGACGAAAGCACCGCTTGCAGCTGCACTGCGGTCAATACCTCAGCCTCAATGCCTAACTTCAGTAGCCCCGCAATTGAGGTCGCAACGTTATGTACTTGAGCACCAAGGTCGTCGCATAAAAACTCAATGGCCATCGAATGCAATGAACGCTGAAAATTTGTAGCCAACCAAAACAGATGAACGCAAATCAGCAAAGCGATGAAGCTGAAGAAACCTTCCATACCCAGCGTCTGCGCTACGAACATTCCCAGCATGGCGCCGAGTGTCAACGTTAGCCACCGATAGCGATCGGACAACAAGTAGTGACGATAGTAGTGCCCCAGCTCATGGCCCATTATGTCCTGCACTTCATCTCCCGAAAGCTTGTGCAAAACTTGTCGATTTAGATAGATTCCGTTGAGCGCTCGGAACAAACGCCCCATGCCGGCGTGCATCATGGAGGCATTTAGATATTTGTCAGCGACGATGTAAACTGGCAAGCGATCGTCCGGTAAACGCAGCCGCTTTAACGTATCTTGATACAACGCTCGCAAGCCATGTTTGTCGAATTCGCCAAAGCGAGTCTGTTCTTGCAAGTCATCGATGCGTTTCTTTTTTACCGCCCAGAACATTAATAACTGCATGACGAACGGTCCAACTACGGCACCGATCGCGACCGTTGTCACCCACGGCTCGTCAATTGCCAACTTCCAATCGATTGCAAAAGCTAAGACCACTACACCGACAATCTGGACAACTGCGAAATAGCTACCCCATCGATTCGCAGTTGCAATTTGTTTCAGCAGTTGCTCGCGACTGGGAATGGTTACTGTCTTAAGTTCAACTGTGCTTGGCGACATGCTGTTAATACATCGCACCTAGAAGGGAACTCAGCCAACCAGCAGCAGGCTTTCCACGGGTCTGGTAGTAGACCTTTCCTGGCCCGGTGTATTTAACCACCAGCCCTTCGCCCGACAAGATCGAATCCTTCACACTGCTGGTCGCTTTGACTAATTGGTACTTCACTGTATCAGCGAAAGCGACCATGAAGCGGTTGTCAACAAAAAAGTTTTCTTCTGCCACAAGCTCTTTCTCGACAATCGCACCATAGGTTTGGCAGAAAACAGTTCCGCCGCCGACAGCATGCAAGAGGAACAAGCCGGTCTTCGCCATCATTCCCTTAACGCCGCCGTACTTGATATTCAGTTTGCATTCACCCACGTTGGCTAGATAGGAACCGCGAGTTAAATAGTATCCGCCGTTACCTGCCAACGGAATCGTCAGAATGTCGCCCTGAGAATCCGGCGCAAGCATCAGAAGTTGCCCGTCTCGCTTGGCTCTAAACTCTGCCGTGAACAAGTTCTCACCGCCCAGCACGTTTTTCATTCCGCCAAACCAACTCCCTTTCGAACTACCTGACGAGTCGCCTGATTTGCGACCTACCGATGCGGTCAATTGAAGTCCTGAGGTCATTGACAACATGCTGCTCGGCTGCGCGACAACAACTTCCGCTTCGTTCAAACTTATTTCGAGCACTGAGAAAACCGGCGCGTGCTTAATGCAATATTCCATAGATCAGTTCGATTGTCCGGTCTAAGTTTCGAAAGCCGCGCGAGTTGAAACGAACGGCTCCACCGAGTTCTCAATGGAGCTGACTGAAATTTGTTCATCGCTCAAAATACACCCTTCGCAGAGCCTCTGAGCGCGCCACCCGTGCCACCCCAACGACCAACCCTAACAAAGTTAGGACGATCGCCTAGTCTTCAACACCAGGCGCAACTCGCTGTTTGAGCATGTAGCTGCCAAAAGCAACGACGGCTAAGATCCCGAGGAAGATAAAGAGCGCGACCATACGCGAGACACCGAGAATGTCCGAGATACCAGTGATGCAGATATCATAAATGACCACGCGTATGAACCAACCAACGATTGCACCAATGCCACCGCCTCGGGCGCCCAATAATGAGAGACTTCGCATGCTAAAACTCCGGGGTAATTGACGAAACCGTTACGACTACTCATTTGCCCAGGCAAGCCAGCGACCTCAATTAGCTCGTCGCAAGGCGAAACTTCGACGAAAAGCAGCGCTTGTGGCTGTATATTCCTACCCGAACGAGCGCAGAATGTCAACGAAAATCGCGTTAAACTGGCTTACCAGCCATGACTAAACAAGCCCAGAAACGGAAGCCAGTATTTGGTTCGTTGCCAGCGATTTATTGAGCACGTAAAAGTGGATTCCGGGTACACCAGCATCCAATAATCCCTGAACCTGTTTTCGAGCGTGTTCAACACCGACACAGAACTGGCCCTGTTCGTCAGCGTGATTGCTCAACTTCGCAACAAAATCCTCCGGCAACCGAGCCTTACAAAGCGAGGCGATACGTTGCACCTGAGCCAAGCTTAGCACCGGCAGAATTCCCGGCACAATCGGAATCGAAATCCCAGCCGCCACACATCGGTCGCGGAATCGGAAAAAGTCGTCGTTATCATAAAACAACTGAGTGACAATCACGTCTGCGCCAGCGTCCACTTTGCGCTTTAGGTTCTTCAAATCGATATCCGCATTCGGCGCTTCTTGATGCACTTCGGGATACCCTGCAACAGCGATCCCGAACTCAGGAAACTCTGCCCGCAACATCTCCACTAATTCGTTCGCGTAGCTCAACCCACCTACGACCGCCTTAAATTCGATCTCGCCCTTCGGCGGGTCCCCGCGCAGCGCAACAATGTAATCAATACCGTTCGTTTTTGCTGCACTCAGATAGTCTCGCAACTGCTCGCGAGTCGATCCAACACACGTTAAATGCGAAGCAACTGGGATGCCGTGCTCGCGCTTTACACCCGCCGCGATGCTCATCGTCCGATCTCGAGTTGACCCGCCCGCGCCGTACGTGCAGGTGAAGTAGTCAGGCTTGTGGGCCGCCAATTCCCCCACCGTTTGCATCAAGTCTACGACCCCCGCATCGGACTTCGGAGGAAACAATTCAAACGACAAGACGCACTTCTTGGAAGAGTAGAGAGAATTGAGTTTCATTTGTGTTTGCTAATACGAAAGGTTTGTCGATGAGGTATTTGAGCCCTGCGCGTTAACAAATTGACATCGCACAGTCTCATACAAAGTTGTAGTTTTTTGCCGCGGTTTATCGGCTTACCGTTATTCGAGGTTCGCTCAGATATCTGCTGTGTCACTCTTTTATTGTTGTAAAACGTCAACTGTAATTTGCCACGACCGTTAATCCCAGCCGTTGTGGAACAAAAACTGCCATTCAAACCAACAATAGCGTTGCAAAAGCGCCGCCTGATCCGACTGTGACGCCAACACGCGCTCGCATTCGTCGACCAACGCCGCTGCTAGTTTAGTTGGGTTGTAAAGGGCCGCTGTTGGGAGAGTTCCCGATCCATCCTCCGAGGAGGCTCGAGCGATCTGGGCGGCGAGTTGCTCGAAGACCGGATGCTCTCCGACCTTTCGAAACCAATACTTTGCGTTCCAGAAGTCGCCTTCGCGGCGGTGCATGATTCCGTGCCAATAAGAGCCTTCCGCTGAAGTCAACGATTGGCTCACCTCGTGAGATCGATCCAATTCACCTGCCAGCAACCAGATCGCCGCCTCGGTAACGGTTCCCGCTAACTGCGGATTATCGCTCAGCACTTTGCGAATGCGTTTTGCAGTCGCCTCACATTTCGGACTTGAACTCAGCCCAGGCAGCGGAGCCAACTCAATCAATTCCGCCAACTCTGTTGGTAACTTCGATGGCAATGGAAAATCGATCTGCGGCATGTCAGCTCTCTACAACTTTCAAAACTCAATCCGATAACTGCAAGGGCGAGCAATCCGATTAACGCAGCAAGCGCTCGACATAACCTTTGAACTTTTGCATACTCGATGGCGGATCATCTCCAATGATAACCGGTCCATGCTCCGCAGACGGACGTAGACCATGGCTGCCTTTGACGAGCGTCGGATCGAGCGGTATCACATCCATGCGGTAACGCAAGCCAAGTTTCTTCTGAGCCAATCGCAATCCGGCGCGCAGCGGCGAAGTCATGAAGAGCTCACACGGGTCGTAGCCGGGCTTGCGGTGAATATCGACTGTCCGAGCGAAATCCGGTGCGCGCGAATCGTCGAGCCAATAGTAATACGCAAACCAGGCATTGGGCTTCGCAAGTGCAATCAGTTCACCACTGCGCGGGTGATCGAGTTCCAAATCGCCTGGTTCAACCACTTCGTCTACTCCATCAAGGGCTGCTAGCGTGCGGCGAACCTCAGAAATATCTGCGCGATCCGCCACATAGACATGCGCCAGTTGATGATCGACTACCGCGAACGCACGCGAGTCCATAGGCATCAACATCTCGCCGTACGGTCCGTCTCGAACGACGAGTAAACCCGCGGATCGCAACGCGCGATTGATCAACACCGGCCGATCGACCGGCACCAAACCATACTCGGATACAGCGATTGTCTTCGCACCGGCCAGTTCCGCCGCATCGATAATCATGCCTGCACAGCGATCCACCTCTGCGACGCGCGCGAGGTCATGCTCAGAAAATCTTTGAAAGTCGTAATCCAAATGAGGCAGGTAGACCATCGTTAACTGCGGCGAGTTCTGGCGAAGCACTAATGCTGCCGCACGAGCTATCCACTCACTGCTCGGCAAGCCAGCTTTCGGTCCCCAGAAACCATGAAACGGAAACTCACCCAGTTGCTCTGTTAAATTGCAGCCCGTTTCGTCGATGATCCCAAACGCTTTCGAGCCGTCACAACCGTAATGCGGCTTGGGCGTTACAAACCACTGCACCGGAGCCCCTTGATTGAACCACCAAAACAGCTTTGCAGTCTGCACGCCTTCGTATAACTTCGGGCCCTGAATCAACCGATTGGACTGCTGCCAAAAGCGAACCTCGCCGGTATCGCGAAAGTACCATCCGTTACCAACGACTCCATGATCGCGCGGAGCTAATCCAGTCAGCATGGTGGCTTGCGACGTGCAGGTAACCGCAGGCAATGGACTGTGCCACGAACGGATCTGTCCAAGCTGCTTCAAGCGCGGTGCATGCTCAGCTAACTTCGGCGTCAGACCAACCACATTCAAAATACACAGCTTACTCATCGCCGCTCCAAAACTTTGGTGGACGAATTCCAGCGACTATCTACCAGCGACCATTCACCAGCGACCATGACGACTCGTATGTTACTCGCCCAACGGTTTCCAGCTAAATCCAAGCCCCGGTTCACTAAGCAGTTCACTCGGAACCGTACCATAGCGTACGCGAAACAGCGGCGCGTACTGCTTCATATACGCTTCATTGCCAATCGGACAGTATTGCCGACCATTTCCTTCAATTGCGTTGACCTTTGGCAATCGACTGGCAAGCGCCGCCGAATGTAGGAACGATCCACCAACGCAAGTTAGATCTTGAACACAGGTGAACATCTTGTAATGTGCCCCTGCGCTGGCCATTAGCAGCGATTCCGATTGACCCTTGCAAGCCTTCAGCGCTAGTCCAGTGTATCCACGCTGCCTCGCAAGATTCAAACTTTCGATGTCCGTTAGCGATTCGTCGATAACGACCGGTCGCAGTCGCGCGATGCGATGCACTGTCATCTCAGTTCGAATTCGCAAGTCGCGCGGCGTCGGTTGCTCGATGTACTGCAAGCGATCGAACGATGCACGGCTGAGCCGCTCGATGCGTTCGAGCAGATCGATGACATAGTCTTCGTTAGGGCACTGTTCGTTGAAGTCGAACGAGAGTTTCCACTGTCGCTCCGGCGCAACGTTCTCACAAATACGCGTAACCTCCACGATGCGACCGACGTCCCAATCGATGTTGTTACCCGCCAGCTTGATCTTCAAGTGGCTGACACCGTCCGTCTTCAACCACTCTTCGAGCGTTTCGGGATAGCCGTCATTCAGTCGCTGACGAATATCGACATCGCTCAGTGGATCCAACGCGCCGACCAGGTGATAGAGAAACAGAGTCGGTCGTGGCTTGGGAGTCAAGAATTGTCCTGGATACATCTGCGCGAATTCTGGCCCAAGATAAGCGCTCAAATCCTGATTGAGATACTCCTCCGTCATGCAATCAAAGCTGTTCTTGCCTATCGCGCGACCAAACGCATCATGAACCGCCGCATCAAGCGGACTCGCCGCCACCATCGCCGCTAGCTTCGGAATCGGCTCGCCCAGCTTGTACTCTTCCGCCATCGCACCCGAAACTTTGTCACGCAGTTTGCCGACTTCGTGCGCGATCTGCAGCGGATCGCCGCTCAGCCCCGCACTTTCGACCTCCACCGCCAATCGATCTGCCAGCTCCAGCATCAATTTGAGCGTCATTTTTCCAGGGATTTTACTTGGCCACGCCCACGCGTTGCCCATCGTCATCTCGCCGATCCCAACAATTTTCTTTCTACTTCCGGCAATCTGCACAGCCACCTCTGTGCGCAAAACGCAAACGTCTTCAACAACGCGACCACCAAACTTCATCGGTTGGCGATACAAGTACGTATGGGTTGAATTCGTTATCTTCTTGAGCTGGATGTCGGTGGATTTTGCCATTGCGTGTCTTTTCTATGTCATCACCAAGCTCCACCCAATTTGGTGGCTAGCCGGCGTTTGCTTCGATGCGATCTACCTGATTAATGAGGGCATAACGTAGCACAATCAGGGCCCAATTGGCAGCCGGTATCTTGCGCATGCTCCCACACCAAGCCTTGCACCCGAAGCCACGCTTTGCAACCGCGCCAAGGCAACGCCCGACGCCTTTGGGCAAACCGTGAGTCAACTTGGTTCGAAGAACTATCGCTTATCCGCCGGCAGATTTTGGCGCGCTCGAATGTAGTCGATCAGGTTCCCAACCGTGTCGACATACATCATCGAATCGTCGATCTTGATCCCATATCGCTTTTCAATATCGTACGTCAACTCAGCCATACTCACCGAATCAACGCCCAACAACGCCAAACTGTCATCGCGCGCAGGCCGAGTTCCGAATTTCTCGTGCAGATGATTGATCAATGAGTCTTCAAGCGAATCCACCAGCGGCACCCCATTCATTTGTCACAAACCCTCGGAGCCCGAAGCAGTGAGTTCGGTGCGACCGACTTCACCAACTCGCTTACCGGTGCATCCACTTGCGCCATTTTTTCGATCCAACACATTTCAAACGTCAACGCGTGCAAATCAACCGATCCCGCAATCGCCGTTCCTGAGCTCACCGTACTGAAGCACGACTTATCGAGTTAAATGCGTATCAAGTGATGCATTCCGATCACTTCTCAGTGATCGATCGTCGACTTCAAGCCGAGATAGTGTACCGAATTTCCGCCATCTCGGTGAGCCGTTTTGGGCGGGTTTGTTCTGCCGATTCGGATGACAAAATACCACATTAGTAGCACAACAGAAACAATCGCTGCAAATTCAAAGTACCATTCGCGCTGCAGACGCGCTCCCAGCAATGTCACCGGTTCTTCGACGACTTGCGTTCGCTCTTGCACTAAGACCCACAGGTCGCTGCCGCGCTCGCTTCCGTGATCCTCGTTGTGGGGCAATCGCACCTGCTGTAGGGCCGCCACCCAGCGGCCTTCGAACTCTTCGCCCACATCAAACGCCGCTGCGGGGTCTTCGTAATCTACCAAGCCGCGGTCCCGCAATGCTGCTAATTGCCTACCATCGATCTGCGGCACCGCTTCCATGACTTTGGTCTGCTGAAACTTAGCCTCCATCGTCTTCAATACAGGGTGCTGCAAAATCGTACCTTCTTGCGTGCCCTCTCTTCCATCTACCAACACAGCCAACCGACTTTGCACATCCTCCGAGTCACTCGAACCAAGCAGATCGAAATCGCCTAAGTTGATCGTCAGCACCAACACCCCGATGGCAGTCTGTTCTGCCTGATCCTCGCTGCCGGATTCTTTGCTACTATCCTTCTGACTCACCGTATCGCTTTTGCTCGCCTCGCTCCAAATCGGAGCACTAATCGCCACTTTCCATTTGCCGTTCGAAGTGCTGCGAAAAGAGGCTGACAAGTGTGTATGCATCGTCGGTGAGTAACCCGAACTCAGTCGCGTAGCGGTACCGTCTTCGCGCATCCCATTGAAGTAGCTGCGAAAGGCAAAGTTTCTGCCGACTGGACTCTGTTCCAATTGCTCAGTCGGATCGCTAAAAGCGATTCCCACGTTCGTTCCGCGCTCGTCTGTCACAAACACACTATTGAACATCGGATCACCGGTCGCCGAACGATTGCGACTAGTCAAACCATCAATGCGCTCGATCAAGAACTCTTGGAAAGCTAAGGCGGATGCGTATTGCTTAAATTCGTGCACACGTCGAGGGTCGGTGTCGCCGCCTGCGACTGCATCTAAGGTTGGTTCGGCTTCCGCGATCAGTCGCCGCAAACGATCCTGCAATTCCGTTCGCGCTGCTTCATCTTCAACCACCCGGAACAACTTTCCGAATTCGCTCTCTAACGTCCGCGCCGCAAACATCGCCGCGAACCGATTGCTCTTCAGCGACCACTCATGCACCGCCGCTAAAGAGTTTTGCTTGGCAACGCCCATGCTCCTCATCGAGAACATCATCATCAGCACCGACAACAATATCGGTGCAACAATTCCCAACAGGTACAGCGGCCTACGCAGCTTCGCAGAATCGCGGCGCTGCAGCGACTGCAACACCTGCTGAACATTACTGAAACGATCCTCGGGCCGCTTCGCCAAGCACTGATCAATGATCTGGCAAAGTTGTTTGTCCGCACCTCGACAACGATAGTGCAGTTTCGGCGCTGGACTTTCGAAAATCGTATCGCGATACCGTTTGAGTCGTTCTTGCAATGAAGAAGCCGTATCCAATCCGTCAATCATCTCCGGTGTGCGATACGGCGGTGTCCCCACAATCATCGTGTACAAAATCGCACCTAGCGCGTACACATCCCACTTCGCATCGACCGACGCCGCAAGATCGGCTTGCTCAGGCGCCATGAAGAACAGCGTTCCAAGCGACGGTTCTTGCTCGTGCGACATGCGACTCTGACCAAAATCGGCTAGCCGCGGTCGCCAATCATGATCCAACAACACGTTCGCAGGCTTCAAATCGCAATGCAAAACACCTTTGCCATGCGCATAATTTAACCCCTCAGCTATCTCCCGGAACAAAGCCACCGCTTCCGAAATGCCCAGCACACCGCGGGCTCGCACCAAGTCCTCAATCGATCCGTTTTCCAAGTACTCCATCACATAGTAAGGTGGTTCAGCTTCCCAACCGACCCCCAGCACCTGCACTATGTGACGTCCCGTCGACATGTTGACGAGGTGCTTCACTTCGCGACTGAGCAACGACCAGTTCACGCCGCCACGATGCAGATAAAACTTGATCGCAACTTGCCGACCGGTATTAAGATCGCGACCTAACCAAACTTGCCCAAAAGCACCTTGCCCCAGCAGTTTGTCGATGCGATAGCCCGGCACTTCCGCGGGCGGAACGGTTGCCTGAGTACTTAATCGCTCGGCTCTCTGCAGTTCGCCCAGCGTCTGTTGCTGCGTGTAATCAGAACTCATGCGTACCAGTGTTACCTAAGTTGCGTTGCGCGGTTCTTATTAAAAGTTGGTTAATGGTTTCCCAGATTCTAGCGTCAAACGGTAAAGCAAGGTTTTATGCCCTCGCTCGATCGCCGCTTTCCGACCAAAATCGAGAGTAGCTCAATCGATAACCCGGTTACGATGAAATTTATCGGGAGCATCGGTCCCGCTTTCCGTTACAACTCGTTTTTACCAATTGCAGTCGAACGAAAGTCCACTCGTGCGCATCGCTCCAATACCCACAGTGATTCTTATCTGCTCGCTCGCCGCCGGACAAGTCAGATCGCAAATCACAGAACACCCCGCCACTCCGGAAAGTGGGGACACTTCGCAAAAAATTCCCACCGGCGAATTAAAACTCAGCGAATTCTTCCCCGAACCGCGATTGCGAGTGCCTGCAACTGAGTTGCCGCAAGCGAAGTTTCCAGTCGTCGACGTCCACTCGCACTTTCGCGTGAAGATGCGGCGCGATCCGCAGCAGTTGGACGAATTCGTCAAGCTGATGGACCGCCAAAATATCGCGATCAGCGTCAGCCTCGACGGAAAACTCGGTCCAACGCTCGACGAACACATGCAATTTCTTTGGACGAAGTACCGCGACCGCTTTGTCATCTTCGCCAACCTCGACTGGCAGGGCGAAGGCGCCATGGACCAACCAGCCACTTGGGCTTGCAATCAATCCGATTTCGCTCATCGATCCGTCATCGCGCTTGAGGATGCTGCGCGACGTGGCGTTTGCGGATTGAAACTGTTCAAACTATTCGGACTCGGGTACCGCAATTCCGACGGCAGCCTAATCGAAATCGACGATCCGCGATTTGACCCGATTTGGGCCGCCTGCGGACGCTTGCAATTGCCAATCATTCTGCATACCGCCGATCCGAGCGCTTTTTTCGAACCGATCACGCCACAGAACGAACGCTACGAAGAACTGTCGCGGCATCCCGATTGGCATTTCCCCGCGGATCGATTTCCATCGCGCGCCGCACTGCATGCAGCTCGCAATGCACTTTTCAAACGCCACCCACAGACCACTTTCATCGCTGCGCACCTCGGAAACGATGGCGAGGACCTGGCCGAGACCGCGAAGTTGCTGGATGACCATCCCAACATCTACGTCGAAATCGCTTCGCGCATCAGTGAACTCGGACGCCAGCCATACACAGCGCGCGAGTTTCTCATCAAGTACCAAGACCGAGTGCTGTTCGGAACCGACGGACCCTGGCCCGAACCACGGTATCAAAGTTACTGGCGGTTTCTCGAATCGCGCGACGAGTACTTTCCGTACTCGGAAAAAGCGTTTCCACCACAGGGTTTCTGGCGCATCTACGGTGTCCATCTACCTGATGAAGTTCTCGAGAAAATTTACTCACGCAACGCGCTGCATATGCTCCCCAATCTGAAACGCGGTATTTCGAATTAATTCTCAGGTCGACGGGAAAATGTGCACGAGAAATTCGTTAAGGAATCCGGCTTCAGGCTTTTCTCACTCCCAGACTTTGCCGAACACCGTTAATCGTTTTCCCGCTGCGCAGCTGTGCAGAAAAGAACATGCGAAGTTCGCCGCAGATTCCGCGACTAACCTTGTCGGATAGCTTGTGTTCGTAGCCTCGCAGATTGAACTCCAGCTTCCTTTTGCACTTGTCAACAAACGTGAGCCTAACAGTCGGTCTGGGTCGCGGTGTTTCATTTCGATAAAGGTATTCGCTTTTGTGCTGTTACTGCTCGAGAGCGGACTTCCAGTCGAACCAATCACCAAAGTAGCGCATCTTGTTGCTTGTCTTCTTGGACCAGCGTTTCGGATCCGTGGGTGAAAGTGGGAAGTCGGGCTAGGGCTGCTCAGGTTTGCAGCCAGCCGACTTGGCTGTAGAATTCTCCACGGCTCGGGCCTTCCGGGTACAGACTTGAAGGCGGTTCTCGACCTGACTAGCAACGTTGGGCGTCGAGCGTCGTTCGACACCAGCAGCTGCAAGTTAGGCTAGCTGGTGTCAAAACTGGTGTCAGGGCTCAAAAATGGCGAACTAGTGAAAGCCAATTTGACCCAACAGAAAACAAGCGAAAGCCCTCGTAGCTCAGCTGGATAGAGCAACGGATTTCTAATCCGTTTGTCATAGGTTCGAATCCTATCGGGGGTGCTTTTAAGTCCTTTAATACCAATCACTTACGACAACACGTTTTTCGGGTAAACAATTCGGGTAAATGACTGGGTAATTTGGGACGATTACAGGGAAGATTTGCCACTTTTTCCACCTTTTTGGTTGTGGTTTTATTGGCTTTTTATCCCCTGTTCGAAGTGCAAATATTTTCGAATTACCCGAAAATCGAACCTACCCTGAATTCGTCCCAATTTACACAAGAATTACACAAAACGAAAAAGCTGACTTTTTAGGAGTGTTCAATGGTGTTTTACCAACCTGGAGAACGATACCAGTACATTGCCAATGGCGTTACTATCGTTGTCACGTATGATCGCTTTGACCACAAAAGTGGGCAACATGTTTGGCTAGATGACAGCAAAAAACGAGTTCATGTACCAGACGTCATCCTTGTTCCTGAAGAAATCCCGCCTACGGAAAGGCCTAAACCCTTGGGGCCGAATGATTACATGGGTTTTAAGAACAAAAAAGACAAGTAGGTTTAGGGTGGGCATGTTAGGGTGTGTTCCTATTCGTTTTCCGAAGAAAACAGCGTTAAACGCTTAATTAGGGCTGTTTAACTGGGTGTTTAAGCATCACTTGCTATCGCTGGGAAGAAGCCTGAAATTTTTGAAAAAAATGTGAACAGCGGGAGGTGGTTAGTGGAAACAAGCCTACCCCTTCAAATTTAGGGGGTATCCCTTCAAGTAGGCTTGCAATCGTGCTTTGGTCGTGATGTTTGCAATATACAAGATAGGGATGCCCTTCAACTAAGGCTATCCTTGGATGCTTCGCATCCTTCGGAATGCGTTTGGTCGTACCGACCAACCATGTTGTCTTAGACTGGGCTTCGCCCCTTAATTCAAACTGTCACTTTCAGTTTCAAAGTTCGATCCTGAATCGATCAAGCTAAAACGCCATCGCCTATAGCGGTCATAGGTAGGGAATTCAGACCACCATCGAAGGGTGCTTAGAAATCCAACTTTTTGACACAATTGGCGTTTTGACATTGTTCCACCGAACCAAGTATACAAAAGTTCTACCAACTGAACCGAACCAGCTTCGTTCATGCCCTGTTTGGTTCGATGATAAAATTTATGCTTTTGATAGTCTTGAAGAACTGGTTTGGGCTTGTTCCAAAATGGTCCAATAACACCATGTTTCGTTAAGGTGCTTGGCTTGAATAATTGCGGTTTATGGTGGTCTGAAGCTTTACAAATGTAGTTGATATAGGCGTTAATTTTACGTTTTGAAAGCTGCTTAAACCAAGTTCTACAATTGTGCTTCTGTCGTAATGTTTGCAATATACAAGATAGCGATTCAACAGGGGCAACACTAATAAGCAGATGATAGTGAACACAATTTGTATCTGTATTTGGTTCACAAAGCCAAATTGCTGCTAACCCTGATTGGCGAAGTGATCTGCAAATTGCTGACCAGCGTTTACGAACTTCGTTTGCTGGTAGTTCTTCAGTTAAAGAAATTGTGACAGCATAGCGATAACTTGAGGCACCTTTACACCTGCGATTTAATTCTATTACACCTGAAAGATGCCTTGCCGATGATCGGTACGACGAAAGTGATTCAGTCCAAGATTGATGGTCATCTTCGCCAAAAATTGGATTGCTTTGAAATAAAGGTTCTAATTGAAAATTGTGTGTGAGTTCACTACAATACATTTGCTGTTCCTGTTGTTCGGTGGTGCTGTAAAAAATCGAACACTTAAAACCAACCTGATTGTAGTCAGGTTGGTTTTTTTTGTTGACGTGTTCAGACTTAGATAAGCTACCTTGCCGCAAATTTTTTGATCGTAACACAATTGCTATTTTAATTGCTTAAATTTCCTGCCTAAATAATCACAAATTTCGTCCATTATACTTTGTGTACCAGCGTCATAGTGCCTATCGGTTAATCCTTTTGACGTTGGACGATTGGCTAGGTATCGTTCACGATATGGCAAGTAATGAACGTTTGAACCTACAGCGGTAGCCCCAACGGTTCTGAAGTTCTTCAGGTTCATGGTTCTGCGTTTATCTGTTTGCCTTGTCCATTGCATGTTGATTAAGTCTTTGTTTTTGCTGACCAACTTGCTATTTTTCATACTTGTAAGAACGTAGGTTTCGTGGTCTGCTTTGTGTTTTTTCAATAGTTCCAAAGTGGTAGGCCACAATTTGTAAGTTGTAACAGGTGGGTTCGATATTCGCTTTGTTTTAATCCTACTGCGTGTTATTGTACCTTTTTCAAAATCAACCCATGCAAGGTTTGAATAAGTCTTGTTGTCAACTTTGTAAGTTGGCTTGTAGCATAGGTTCGCTATGTCAACATTGGTCATACCGCAATTCAGGCAAAGCAGGGCATACAACCGAACACGTTCTGTAAAGCCTGCTAACGCTTTGATAACTTGTTCATCAGTCCAGGTTTCTACAGCTTTGGGTTGTGATGTAAATTTGTGCATTTCATCATCAAAGTTTAGCGGCAATGGGTAGAACTTTTGCTTCGCACCCCATTTGATAAACCTTTTAAACATGCCAAATTTCTTGTTTTTGCTTTGCCAGTCTGCTTCAATTACAAAGTTGTAAATATCATCCATTTGTGATTCTGCAATTGTCCGAATATCGAAGCTTTCACCCCATCTTTCAACCAGCCTGTTGATTGCCCCTTTAAGTTCAGTTGCGGTTTTCACTTCTTGCGATTTTGAGGCAAGTTCTAAAAAACGGTCAGCCTGATGTTTCAATGTGAAGCTGGTTTCAACTTGCTTAACTTGCTTCAACTGTTCCCTAACAACTTTGCCTTGTCCCAAAATCATGCTTAACTGTTGATTTGTTAAACCGTCAGGAAGTGTTATTTTACCGCCTAGCAATTCAATTGTTTTGATCGTTTGTTCAATGGTGTTATCAGTAACGAAACCATCGATTGAAAAATGTTCAGCTTCGATTGTTGCTTTGGTTGCTTCAAGTTTGGCAACTTCACTAGGCTTGTTGCCCTTTGCGAACTGAAGTTGTTTGTCAAGTTGTTCAACCAGTTGCTTGGCTTCTGGTTCAAGTACCGTTTGCTTCAAGGTTGCTTCCAAGGCATCGAAGTAGGCTTTAGCCTTATCCCAGCTTCGTTCCTTAGTCCAATCGGGTTCTGTTAGTCCAAGTTGCTTACAAGTGATCCTATGACGTTTGCCACCGATCATTTTGACCCAGCGAAAGTTAGGGCTAGATTCCCAGCTTGCGAACTTCTTTTTTGGCATGATTTACCCTTGTTTGGTGCATTGATTTGTAATGCTTTTGCTATTGTCAGCAAAGGTTTTCGGGTAAATGTATCGGGTAAACTGGGCAGTATCAAGGGAAGATTACCCGAAAACGATCAAAAACCCCAATGTTTTCGGGTTGATAAGACGGATTTCTAATCCGTCGGTCGCAGGTTCGAATCCTGCCGGGGGTGCTAAGAAAATCAGGGGTTCGGGCGAGTTTGAAGGCTTTTCAATGTTACAATCGCAACCGGATGGTGTGGACTTGCCAACGAGCGGCTTCGGTTCCGCTTAAGGCCATTCTGCGGATCCCATCGACCAACACATATGCGAACGACGACAGTAACAAGCGAAACTGGTTAGCCATGAAAGCGGTGCAACTGGTACGGTCGGCGAACAAGTACAACTGCTGTTCCTTGATGCGATTCTCCATATCGCCGCGTTGGCAGTACAGCGTGTCGTAGAACACCTGCGGATTGAACGCCACGCTACAGCGAGTGCCG
>JBGSJB010000233.1:0-8136 GCA_041742175.1 Pirellulaceae bacterium | reverse complement strand
TCCCACTCTTTGGTGATCGTCCACCCGGGTTTGACTTCATGCAATACCAACTGGTAAAGCCGTTTCTCCGGCGCCGTCACGACCGGTTGGAACCCAGCCTCTTGAAGTCGGTAGTAGGGATACATCGTATCGAGCAACTCTGTAGCATCTCCAATTACGACTAGAACTTTTTGCATGCGACTTCTTTCTTGACTCATTGACTCGACCAGGTAGCGTTCATTTATCACTTCCGTGCATTTTAACTGCTTTGACCGTCCTTCGTCACCGTCGAGCGAACTTCGCTGAGGAGTTGTCGGGCGAATGGATTGTACGAATTGTCGGAATTGCTCGGCGCACATGCATGTTGACTTGGCCCATCCAAGCTTCAGATTTTTATATTGCCGGGAACAGCGATTTAAACTTGCAGTGGTTGCTCGCATCCTGGATTACAATGATTCTGACCCCGCGCAACTTGCTCGCACATCCTCTCTTACGCCCAACAACACGACGTGACAGCTATGACAAAATCACCGATGGAAGGTATTTACACTCCCAACATCACTCCTATCGATGCAAAAGGGCGGGTCGACGAAGATAAGCTGTGCGCATACACCGATTGGTTGATTCAGCGCGGCGTGCACGGACTTTATCCGAACGGCAGCACAGGCGAATTCACTCGCTTCACCGCTCCGGAACGAAGACGCATTATCGAAGTTCTGATGCAACACGTGGGCGATCGAGTCCCCATTCTCGCCGGAGCCGCCGAAGCGAACGTGCGCGAGACGATCGATGCTTGCGAAACTTATGGTGCGATGGGAGTTCGCGCAGTCGCGATTGTTGCTCCGTTCTATTACAAACTCGGACCCGAAGCGGTCTATCAGTACTTCAAAGAAATTGGTGATCACGTCAGCGTGGATGTTACGCTTTACAACATTCCGTTATTCGCTTCGCCGATCGAAGTCACGACCGTTCGGCGCTTGGCGCTCGATTGCCCGCGCATCGTTGGCATCAAAGATAGTTCCGGTGACATTCCGCACATGATGCGCATGATCGCCGCAGTTCGTCCACAGCGTCCTGAGTTTTCGTTCTTGACCGGTTGGGACGCCGCGCTTGCCCCGATGTTGATGATCGGCTGTAACGGTGGAACGAACGCGACCAGCGGCATTGTGCCGGAACTAACGCGAGCTCTTTATGATGCAGCCCAGCGAGGTCAATGGGATCGTGCGATGCAGTTGCAGTATCGTTTACTGCCGCTGTTCGATGCCATGATTCAGCAGCCTGAGTTTCCGGAAGGCTTTCGACGCGGCGCCTTGTCGCGAGGCTGGGATCTTGGTCAAAGTCGTCAACCTCTCTCGCCTGACCAGATGGCCACTGCTGCGAAGACTCAAGAGCAACTCGCGCGCATGCTATCCGAGCTATCGCAGTGGCTGCCCGATATCGCTCCCGCTTCGGCACCGATCGCCACCAATTCACCCGCCGCAGCCAGCGATGACTTCATCGAAAAAATCGTCCGCGAAGTCATGCAGCAACTCCGCAACTAAATTTTCGTTCCCACGGCTCTGCCTGATAACCCTCCTCAGCACTTACCCTGGCATCTTCCACTAGTGCTGACGCCCTCTCCAGCCACGCTAACGCGGGCCGACCTCCCAAACTTCGCGTTTGGGAGGGTGAAGGTGGTGGCGCGAAATGCCCTAGTCTACTCTGCCGTTTTCTACTTAGTCGAATTCGTCGCATCAGCGTTCGCAGTAGCCGTCGCAGTCTCATAAGCTGCGCTGCCACCCACGACCGGTAACTCTAAACTTGTCGCGCTCAGATCGACTGTCAACTCAGTGCCCGCCTCAGGCAACAACGTAAAATCCGGATCGCTCGAGAAGATCATCAGCCCGATCTGTTCGCCAGCTTTGATCACTTGATCGTCCGGTTGCAGCGCAAAACTCAGCTCGTAAAACTGGCCGGGAATTAGCGGTTCGCTCTCAGTCAACGATCGGTAGTTTTGCGGATCTGCCCAACCTCGAGTAATCAGGTTGTCGGTGATTTTGTCTTGAGGTTCTTCGGTCCATGGCAGCGAAACGAGATACACCGACAAGTTCACTGCGGGCTTGCTGCTCGCCAGCTTCAATTTGATCTTCGGACTGCCAGAGATATGGAGCGGCTCGCTGAGCGTCGGAGTGACATACAGCAGACGATGCTTCGATTCGTCAGCCTTCGCTAACTTGCGTGCTGTAAAAGCGACGTCATCAACCAGCGTTTCACGAACATCCACGACAGCCGCTTTGGTCAGCAAATCGCCCTTCTTCAAACCGCCCGCACCAAGAAACAACTGAACAGGCTTAGCATCGGGATGTGGATAGTCAGCGTACGAAGTCGGCTCACTGCGCTTGTCATTCTCGCGCACAATCCATGACTTTGGATCTTTCTCAACTCCATTGTCGACACCGTGCAAGTACTTAGTGAACCAACGATTCATCAGTTCGAGCGGCGGTTCGCCACCGTGACCACCTTGATGACTGTAAAACTGAACCGGCAATCCTTTCGCCTTGGCATACTCGTAGATCCGCACGCTGTGTTCAGGCACTACGTTCCAGTCGTTGAAGCCGTGCGCCATCAACATCGCGGCGCGCATCTTTCCCATTTGATTCAAGTAGTCGCGACCGGCCCAAAATTCGTTGTAGTCTCCAGTCTCGCGATCCATGCCATTAGCCATCTCTTTGTCGCGCACTTCGCAGTCGCAGTGCTCGCGCTTGGCATCGTTACCGCTATGGATGAAGTTGTAGAGCACATCGATGTCCTCTCCCATGTAACCGCCAGGATGACGCACCAGCCCGTTCGAACGATAGTAATGGTAATACGAAGTGTTCGGCGCGATCGGAATGATCGCTTCCAGTCCGGCGACACCTGTCGTGGCGGCGGCCAGCGGCAAAGTTCCATTGTACGAAGTGCCAGTCATACCGACTTTGCCCGTGCACCAAGTCGCTTCGACGGTGACATCGTTATCAACTTCGGTGTAACCTTTTGCTCTGCCGCACAACCAATCGATAACAGCTTTCGGAGCCAGCGATTCGTTGGGCCCGCCGACGGTTGGACAACCTTGTGACAATCCCGTTCCTGGCGATGAGGAGTGCACGACGATGAATCCACGTGGAACCCATTGACGCGTTTGTGAGTTGGAAATGATGGGACGCTGGCCTTTGCGTTCGAAAGCGGGCGGATGTTCGTGCTTTGGCGGCGTTGCTCCCAACGCGTGCTTCGTGTCCCACATCGTTGCAGGATCGTCCGGCGCCGTGCCTGCAAAGTAGGGACTGGTTTCGTAAATCACCGGCAGCTTTAAACCCTCGGTATCGGTCTGCTTGGGCCGCGTCACATCGACATGGACGCGATCCATTTTTCCATCGTTATCCGAATCAAACTCTGTCTCGACAAACAGATCATGTCGAATCCACTCCTTGTTGTCTTTGAAGGCCGGAACAATTTGTGCTTCGTCGTTTTCAAAGATTGGAACCGCTTTTTCCTGCGAGTTCGCAACCTGCAGCGCAGTACCTTCGTAAATGGCAAGACAAGAAAGTAGTCGGCAGATGAGTGCGATGGTCGATCGATTCATGTACATTGTTCCCTAAGAGTGCCGAATGAGTTAGCGCTTATTGCCTATCAGCGTAACTGGAAATGCGCTAGCAATCTACAAACCCGACGCTACTAAACGACTCGAGCAATCAGAATGTTTGCAATTGACGCTTCGGAATCCTATCCGCCCGTTAAGTTGCTTGCAGAACACTGCCCAGCCTACATTCTATGCGGCGGTCAGAGTGCGCGATTCGGAACCGATAAAGCACGAATAAAGATCAATGGTCGGCCCCTTTTAGTCCAGCTAGCGAGCCGCCTGCGCGAGCTTGGCCACGCGGTGTATTTCGTCGCTGATCAAAGCGATCGTTACGCAGACCTGAACATCAGCAGTATCGTCGATGCGCAAGCCGCATGTGGTCCGATGGCTGGGTTGCTTTCCGCAGCCAGACATCGAGCCGGTCAAGCCGAAGGTTGGTTCCTACTGCTAACCTGCGATCAACTTCATTGGCAACAAAGTTACTTTCAGTGGCTTGCAAATCACGCCCGACCAGAGCTTGCAGCCATAACGTACAGCGATGAATTGATTCAGCCCATTCCAGGTTTGTATCATTCGAACATTGCTTCGTCCGTCACAACTTCGCTCGCCAGTCGGCAGTTATCGATCAAGCATCTGCTCGAATCACTGGGCGATTCGGTCGTTACAATAGAACCAGCCAACAATCCTCGCGCGTGGTGCTTTAACACTCCTGCAGAACTGCACAACCTGCTGGGTAAACTCGGGCAATCGGTTAACCCATGACGTTGCGAAATTCATTTTACGGACATACGTTTTATTTCTGTGGCCCCCTAACTCATCTGGCAACTCACCATTATGCCCACCCCACGTACCCTCGCCTTTTTGTCGCTGATTTCAACGGTGGCATTGATCACCCCTACAAAGGCGACTGAATTCCTTGAGTTGCAGTTGCGGTACCAACAGGCGACTTCGCCGGGAGTAGATCGCTTTCATCAACTCACGCGCGATGAAAAATGGGAACCGCAAAAGACGGCGGTGATCGTCTGTGACATGTGGGACTCGCATCACTGCGTAAATGCTGTGCGGCGTGTCGCTGAGTTGGCGCCGCGCATGAACGCATTTGTCCGTGAACTTCGACAACGCGGTGTTACCGTTATTCATGCGCCAAGTGGTTGCATGGAAGTTTACAACGATCACCCATCGCGCCAACGCGCGAAAGCCGTTCCGCCGTCAGTCTCGTTTCCGAACGAAATCGCGAATTGGTGCGATCGAATTCCCAGTGAAGAAGTCGCCGCCTATCCGCTCGACCAGTCCGCGGGAGGTGAAGATGATGATCCCGATGATCATCGCCAGTGGGCGGCGCGACTTCAAGCGATGGGCCGAAATCCAGGTGCTCCATGGCAGAAACAATGCGACGCAATCGAAATTTCGCTCAAGAGCGACTTCATCAGCGACAGCGGTCAAGAGATCTGGAGCATCCTCGACCACAACAAAATCGATAACGTCATTTTGGTTGGTGTGCATACGAACATGTGTGTGCTCGGCCGGCCATTTGGCTTGCGACGACTCGCCGCTAACGGCAAGAACGTCGTGCTTGCCCGCGATATGACCGACACCATGTACGATCCCAAAGCCTGGCCTTACGTCAGTCACTTCACGGGCACCGATCTCATCATCAATCACATCGAACGTTACGTTTGCCCCACCATCACCAGTGATCAAGTGCGCGGAGCTTCGTTTGCGGAGAGTCAACCGTTTCGATTTTCTGGCGACCAGCGCGTGCGACTGGCGGTGTTGATCGCTGAAGACGAATATGAAACAGAGAAGTCGTTGCCAAAATTTGTCGCGAAGCATCTGGGGGATCATTTTTCCGTTTCAACGATCTTCGGCAGCGATTCCCATCAAGCGGCTTTGCCAGGCTTGGAAGCGATCGCAGATGCGGACGCATTATTGGTTAGTGTTCGCAGACGCCCACTACCCGAAGCCGACTTGAAGCGCATTCGTGACTTTGTTGCGTCAGGTAAACCGGTGATTGGAATTCGGACTGCGAGTCATGCGTTTTCGTTGCGCGGCAAGCCGCCTGCCGAGGGGCTAGCGGATTGGCCCGAGTTCGACGCAGCGGTGTTTGGAGGCAACTACACAAATCATTTCGGTAACGATCTGAAGTCGAAAGCAAGCCTCGCGCCAGACGCTGCTGAGCACCCGATCCTCAGTGGTTTAAAGCTCGACGGATTCGCCCCAGGTGGTTCACTTTACAAGACTTCGCCTCTAGCCGCTGGCGCGCGCGCGTTGCTGTTAGGCGAAGTCGCGGGAGAACAATCTGAACCACTTGCTTGGACATTCGTTCGAGGTGATGGAGGTCGATCGTTTTACACATCGCTCGGTCATAAGGAAGATTTTGCGCAACCGCAGTTCGCGGCGCTGCTGTCGGCTGGAATTCATTGGGCGTGTAATCGACCCATCCCAAGTTTAGAGCAAGTGAAAGTGCAGATCGAGAAATACGCCAGCGGATCCGGCAAGCAACGCAAGTAAACCGGTCAATTGAACAGCTTAGGTGAATAGTTTCGGTCACTGCTTGTCGGTTGCTTGGCCGCGTTCTGCCAGCGACCTAAAGTACGCTTCGATTTGTTGGCGATAGGTTGAAGATACCGTTTCACGTTTGCTTTCGATCATGTCTTCAGCCGCGCGTTCGCGGAGTTTACCCCAGTCGGCGCCGATGCGATTCACATCAACCACTTTCACTACCACGGCACCTTGCGGATCGACGTTGGCCGAACGGGATTCAGTCGCCATCGATTGATTGGGATCTGCCTGAGGTGCGGGATCGCGGTTCTGGCTAAGTTGTGATGCGATCTTTTCTGCCGCAGCCGATAATGTACTCGGCGTTTGTTTTCCAGCCGCTTTTTGTTGACTGGACTCGTTCGCAGCATTGCTCTCCTGCTGGCTCGAATTTAGTTGGCGGTCAACTTCGTCGAGCAGTTGCGCGAGTTGTTGTGCATCGAGCAGTTGCGACGTGGCTCCCGTGTTTGCTTCGCTTGCAGTCTGCTGTTGCGCCCGCTGTTGTGATTGCTGCGAGGAAGCGGCTTTACTTAGTTCACCGAGCATGGAGCGAAGTTGATCTGCGCGACTTCGAATGGCTACGTCGGACGACTTTGTTTGCGATAAAGCAGCCTGTGTGACGGTGGCGTCCGCTTGGCCTGTTGCCGAGTTCGCTCGCTTGGAGTTTTCTAGCGCCGACGACAATAATCTTTCTGCATTGGCAACCTCGCTGCTATTTAGATTCTCCGTTGCAGCCGATTGTTCTGCGAGCATTTGTTGGGCTGGCTGGTTACTTAGTCGTCCTTCATGCCGCGAGGCGCGTGATAGATCGTCGACAGAATTTTGAACCGAATGCGAAACGGAACGCTGTTCGGCCAAGCTATTCTGCAACTGAGCGGCGGTTGCTTCTGGCAGCAACGCGTTCGTAGCGGCCTCCGACCAGTCGTTCAAATTCTCGGACAGCTCCGCACTGCGCTGCGCGGCGGTCTGCGCCAACTCCGAAGACAACTCAGCACTGGGGTTCACGGAATCCAACTCTACCTGCTGTTTTTTCTCCGCAGATTCGCGACGTTGAGTCGCTGTTGCCGCGCGCCGCTCCAACTGTACCTTCAGCTGTTCTGCTGCATTCTTCTGCGCTACACCCAGTGCCAAACTTCGCTCTGCGTCGGCAAGCTGCTGCTTCAGACTCTCGTTCTGTGGGTGCTTTTCCACTTCTTTCTGAAGATTCTTGGAGTGCTGTTCTAAGGACTTCTCGCGCTGCGCAGCTTGCTTGACTTCATTCTCAGCTTGACGCAGGTGCTGTTGCTGATTTCTCTCGATCTGTTGCATGTTGCGTACGTCCTGTTGAGCGACTCGACGTTGACGTTCGCGCATTTCGCGACGGCGGTTGGCAAGGTCGGAATCGTTTTGATGGACTTTTTCCGCGCTAGCATCCTCCAGCGACTTGGAGACTTTCGACAGGTCAGCTTGTGCGGCCGCAAGCGACTTGGAAAGCGTGGCTGCGGCGCTGCGTAGTTCTTCAAAGGTGTCATCAAGGCTCACATTCTCAGTTGCTGCAAGTTCACTTCGCAACTTTTTCTCGGCTGCTTCAAGGCCTTTCTGCGAAGTTTCCTCTTTGCCAGCAGCGGCTGTCCACTTAGCCTCGGAAACCAACAGTCCCAACATCTGGTTAGCGTTCTCGCGCGTCGCTTGCACATCTTTCAGCAACAGGTTTTTTTGCGATTGGAACTGCGGATCGGAGGCTTCGAGAGCGGGTTGCATTCTTTGTTGTTGATCGGCAGCACGATCTAAATGTTTGAGCGCCTGCTCAGCCAGTCCCTGCGCGATGCGAGACATTTCCTGTTGCATCGGTACGTTACTGGCTAGTTTTTTTTCCAGTTGCCGAAGCACCTCTTCGGGTCGAGCGGCCGACAACCGAGCTAGCTGTTCCGCTTCATTGAATCGCTTTTGCGAATCCGTGTTCTCTCCCAGCTCATGCGCAAGCCGCATCAGTTCCTCTGATGCACTGGACTGTTGGGGTGTAGCGTCCGGTTTCGTTTCTGACT
>JBGSJB010000232.1:0-5575 GCA_041742175.1 Pirellulaceae bacterium | reverse complement strand
GGCAAAAGAAATGCGTCCCTGCCCGGTATGTTCACGACGATCAGGCGTGCTAGTCGTCGTGCGGACGATGCCAGTTAGCTTGCCGTCAACCAGGTTGACACCCATTCCACAATCGATAAACGACGCTCCGATCTGCTCTAGCTTCTCAATGATCACCCTCTTGGCTGCGCCATTGTCGATGCAGATGAACGCGAACGTGACTCCGTCCAGCAATTGAACATTCGCGGCATTTAGTTCGACCGGATGCGCGATAATCGCACGGTGCATGTTGGAGTAAATACTTCGCAAATACTCAACCTTCGTAGGAAGCTCCCGCAAACAGTCGATCGAAATCGCGCCCGGCGTTCGAAATGCGTTATGCGTTTCCATGAGGTCGCGATCAAACAATCGAATGTCGGCCACTGGGTTCTTGGCTACCAGGTCCAACATATAGGAACCTGTGCCGCCCAAGCCGATTATTGCGACACGCTCGTTCCTCAATCGATCCACAAGCATTCCGATTCCGGCTCGACTTGTGGCGGTGTCAACGTAGTTGAAAACGTTGTCTTCGTCGGCCTCCGGCGTCCGAAAGACTCGAGGATTTACCTCAGGGTCCAGTGCCTCGGCTGGCGCTGCGAACATCGAAGCGTAAACGGTCATTTGGTGATAGTAATCGCGATATCCGTCTGGTGGACGCCGAGAGAACTTCAGGGTCGCGACCAAACCATCTGCAATCTGCTCATTCACGGATGAGTGGACCTGAATGGGCTGACCGTCGGCGGCGTAGGGGGGCTCTCCGACAAACAAGATCGTGTGGTCATCAGGTTTGAGCGTCGTGTCGCCATTGAGGCGAAGCGCACTTGCAAACGCACCACGACAAATCTGCCCTTCGACATTCCGATAGGGAACGTCTTTCATCACTAGGTATCCACCATGGCGATGAACGGAGTACCCTTCCGAGCGGAGTTGCATAAGGTCTTGATTAAGACTGAACAGTTGGCGTGACATTGAATCGCGTTCCTTGCTTTACGAGGATGTGTTTGCCCGGGGATAGGTCCCCGCTGTAAGGCTTGGTGGCGGCCAAGCTGTAGCTGACGGTGTAGATGAGGTTGGGATCGCAAGCGCCAGGAAAACCAAGCTGAACAACCTGTTCATAGGTGACCATTGGATCGCGCACATAATGCGAACGGCTGTTTACAAAAATTTCGATCAGCCTTGGTGCGGTGATAAATCGCTCTACACCGGGCTGTGTCAAGTCAAACAGATCATCTGGTTCGACCAACTGATCCGTACCACCCGGGACATCAAGGAATACGGCTTGGCTTTCGTTTGGCTGAGCCAGCTCATATAGCTGTGCCCCCGTAATGCTTGGCAGCCCCCAGCTCAACTGTCGTTGGTTAATCTTGAACGGATAAACCACGCCGGTTGTGAAGCAAACAAAAGTCTCTACTCCCCGGCCACGTAGATCGAACGTCTCTTTCAGTCGAACGTCTTCGAAATCGCCGTTGGGCAGAATCGCAAACAGGTTGGTTGCTTCGTTAGCGTTTGCCGCATCGAGTATCTGAGTACCCGTTGGAACGGGGTCATCAACTACGAACTGACTGAAATTGAGCCCATCACAGGCCAGGCTAAACTCCCAAGGCGGGTTGTCTAATTTCGACATCTTCAATAACTCCTTGCAGAACTTCGAGCTCAGGAAGTCTTCGCTCTACAAGGACAATCGCAATGACTTTTCCGATCCAGTAATGTTTTCAGAAAGTTTTTCTAAGCGGTCCGTTTGGCACTTCCCCGCAAACGAAATAGGCAGGACACGAAGGGCATGCTCGCTCGTTAAACGTAGGCTCGAACCTGCCAAGTCGAATCGAACTAAGCACCTGCCCCAGCAACTCGGTTTTCGTTTTCAGCTTCTCGGGGTTGATGGTGATCGGCCTGATATCCTGATCCGATAGGTGCACAAACTCGACTTCACTCGCCGCGACATGCTCATTTGCCGCCAGTAGCAATGCAGACGCTGCAAGATCGTCCACCTTCGGCTTGTATCCGCCAGTCCTTACGGCACGAAAACGATGCCCACCGCTATCGCTTACCCAAAAACAATCGTCCGGTTCAAAAGTAAGTTGGTCGCCGTTAATGGTGATCGCGACAGTTGTGGGCGTAACTGCGTCACCAATGTCACGTGTTGACAAGAAGTACTTCAAAAGTTGGATCGCATGAGCGCAGAAATTTGCTGTGTAGCCATGCTCGTCTAAACCGACGCTTTGGAATTGCGATTCGATCTTCTCTCGCAGTTCGTCGTCAGCGATATTCCTGACGTTCTTCGATACGAACTCTTCGCACAGGACCCTTACTGCTTCATGCATTAGCATGAATGGCGTCGACTTCCTGCGACCGCCGATCTGAAGGATGTGGGTATAGAAGAAGCGTCGTCGACAGGATTCATATAGCCCAATCTGGTCAGCCGAAAAGTTGCAAGGGCCTTCAATCGAAAAGTCGATTGGCAAGTCGTCTTTTGCGGCGTGGAATTTGGATTTCGGTTTTACGTGCTTCCTGACGATCGCTTGCCCTAACTCGTCAATAAAGGGCGTTACAGACCACTTGTGATTATTTGACTTTCGCGTGGGTGCATATCCAATCAGCCTATCTCTGGCTCGCGAAAGTGCAACGAAGAACAAACACTGCTGTTCTTCATCATGGCTCTTGCGATCGTGTAAATCCGGTTCTTCCGTTGCTCCTTCGATCATCCCGTCTGGAGCTGGACAGTCCGGGCGTCGAAAGCTCTTGGGAAGGGATGTGTTATTAAGTCCGGGAAAATGAACAACTGGAAACTCCAGCCCTTTTGACCCATGAACAGTTAACAATCTTATCCCGTCGAGCCCAGAAGCGACTTCGGGAATTTTTCGAAGTTCTTTATCGTCGCCAAGACGAACAAGTCTTCGGATTCGATCGAGCACTCGGGGTATCGGAAGGCCTTTCCCCGCTGGCTGGTGCTTAAGAAAATTCATGAGCTGCCAAACGGCAATCGCAGCAGTTCGATCCTTCACGACCGACGCATTCGCAAATTCCACTCCGAGTCGAGTGCGGTCGAAAAGCACTGTCGCAAGCACGCTCCATGGCGACGATGCCTTATCAAAACCTTGAATTGTGTTCGCAATGCTGCGCAGAGTAGCCTTGCCCGCGAGGGACACTTCCTCCAGCGAATCTATCCTGGAACGCCAGTCTGAGTCTTGAGGTTGCTCTGCACGCAATCCTTCAATGCTGGCAGCAACATCGCTCAGCGATAACCGAAAGTCGTCCAAGCGACCGATCCTGAGCAGACCAGTGGCACGCCGGTCGATTAAGAGCGACAGAAATGCGAGTAAATCTCGCACTTCTCTTCGTTCGAAGAGATTGCCAAGGAAGAGTACAGGTATTCCGAGCGCTTCCAGGTCCGCGGCGAATGTAGCCAGCTTGCCGTTGCCAGTACAAAGAACCGCCTGGTCTCGGTAGGCGTAGCCTTTCGCGCGCAGTTCTTCTATAGCTTCGGCAATCGCGGGGGCCTCTTCGTCAGCGCGGTCGACCGTCCGTAGCTCGGCATTCGCTCCGATCGACTCCCGGCTGGGCTCGATCGATAGCGTTGCCCCACTTTTGCTATGAGGCATACTTGCCGCGAAGTTCGAAAATGCCTCCGTAATCTCTGGCACGCTCCGGTAGTTAACGGTCAACGATAGTCGCTGACCACCAGGAAAGTCGTCGGAACCGAATCGCTTCATGTTGAAACTGGACGCGCCGCGAAATCGATAAATCGACTGCTTGGCGTCCCCAACTACCCATAGATTCTCACCGGTCGGCGACAGGCATTTGAGCAGCCGGACGCTGCTTCGGTTAACGTCCTGATATTCATCCACAAGCACGTGCTGATAGGTGCTGGCAATCTTGTCTCGAATTGCTGCATGTGACTCGAGCAGCTTAACAGGCCGAAGTACCAAGTCGCCAAAGTCGATCAGTTGCTTCGATTCCTTTATACGCTCGTATGCGTCATAGACTTCGGCTATCTCCAAACACTTCTCCGCAGCTTCAATCTTCTCGCAGTTATTGTTTGACTTCGCATTTTCATGCATTGCGATGGCAAGCTGTCGATAGTTGGCAGCGTCAACTACCTCATCCTTTGCTCGCGAGATAGCATCCAAGATACTGTCGATCAACTGAACCGGATCGTAGATATTTCGATAGTGCTTCAGCCCAAATCGAGGGAACTCTTCCTCAAGGAGCTCAACGGCTTCCGTTCGATCCAGCAACCTAGGGTCCTTTTGGAACCCCAGTTCCTGTCGAAAACGGCGAACTATGTCGAGCCCAAATGAATGAAAGGTACCTATCCACATCGCAGCCGCCCCTTCCGGATTTTTCTTGGCGATGCGATCAGCCATTTCAGCCGCTGCTTTGTTCGAGAATGTCAGCAGAAGGATTTTTCGAGGATCGATGCCCTCGTCCAGCAACGACCCCACTCTTGAAGTGAGGGTCTGAGTCTTACCAGTGCCTGGACCAGCCTCAACCAACAAAGCGTCGCCGCGATGTAACGCAGCTTGCTCTTGTTGTGGATTCAGTGGACGCTCTGCCTTAAGGACCTCGCCAATATCCACACACGGTGGCAACAGAACGGCATCGAGCAATTGTTGGGCTACAACTTCGAACGGAGCTCCATGACGCCTAGCAATCTCTGATGCGCTAAGTCCTTGATCAACATGCAGGTTCCTAACGTATTGCCTAGGAAGCAGGAACTCACGAGCAAACAAATCCATCTGGATCTCGCGCCGTTGCAGCCGTCCATAGTCCACCACGCGGTACTCAGCATCTAGTGGTGGCTCGGCGCTTCTATCCATCTCAATGGCGGGAGATTGCTCACAATCAACACCGTCGCCCAAAACAACGTGACCTAGCTCATGCGCAGCAAGGAAAGCATTCTCGAACTCCGTCTCGCACTGTTCATGCAGAACCAGTGCTTCATTCGGTATGTACTTCGCGCGGCCTCCGTCAAGCAAGACAGCACCCGGCTTCGTATTCTCTAAGTAGAGTTCGCGACTCTCAATTGCTGATTTCACAAAGTCATAGGGCTTAGTCGGATCGCAACCGTTCGCGACTCGTTCAGCATGCAACTGTGCAGCAATCCGCCGGGCATTCTCAATTGCGTCCATGGTCACCACCAGACGCGACGAGCTCAGCCACTCTACTTGGATCAACACCTGCGTCATGCAGAACGCGGGCGAAGTCTACCTTCTCCGCCACTTGAGGCTTTACTTCGGACTTGTGGCTTCCAGCAGGCTCGGCAGCGGTGGGCGAAGATAGAATCTCGATAAGAACGCTGACCGAACAAGGGAGTTCCTTGGCAAGTGCGTCTAAGAACTTCGCAGACATGGAAGCGACGATCACACGGCGCTCACGAAGTGCCGCGAGAACTTGCCTAGGCAGTTGGAGCGCGGATGCAAGCTTATTCAGATCCTTTGGCTGAAGAAGTGCGAGCGGATCGACCTTGGCGGGCGGTGCTGTGTCGGCATGCATCCTCCAGGCTTGCGCGATCAGCGCATCGTCACCTTCGCTGGCGGCGTAGTTTGGATAGTCGGAT
>JBGSJB010000231.1:0-4222 GCA_041742175.1 Pirellulaceae bacterium | reverse complement strand
CTGCGGGAATCGATGGCACCGGACTGGTACGCCTGACGAATCATCCCGCATCGGACTCGCAACCGCTGTACTCGCCCGACGGGTTGCAGATCGCTTTCGTGAGCACTCGGACGGGTTCGCCCCAAATCTATGTCATGCAAGTTGACGGAACGTTGCCGAAGCAAGTTTCGTTTCACACCGCAGGTTATTCGTTAGCCGACTGGTTTCCCGATGGAAGTTCCGTTTTAGCGGTTGGGGCGCGCGATCACTTTTATCGCGATGCCGATCGACTGATTCAGATCGACGTGCGCGAACGCAAGGCTGAGAAGATTCTAGTGAACGCAGCTGTCAAGAATCCGAAGCTTTCACCGGACGGAAAGCGCGTGTTGTTCAATCGAGAAGGCGAACGCTGGTGGCGCAAAGGTTACAAAGGCGAGCGAGCGTCCCAAGTGTGGCTTTACGATCTCGAATCTGGCGAGTTCGAAGAAGTGCTGCACGAAGGCGTCGAATGCATGTGGCCGTTGTGGATGGCGAATAGCAAAGGTTTTTACTTTGCTAAAGGCGACGTGCATGGTTTCGATCTGTGGCGATATCGATTTGCGAAAGAAGCGGAAGAATCTGGAACTCAGAAGCAGATTGCGGGTTTCGACGAAGACTCCATCGCATTTCCTGCAATCTCGCGCGATGGCAAAACGATTGTCTTCCGGCACCTGTTTGATCTTTATCGTTTTCGTCCAGGTGAAGATAAACAACCGGTGAAAATCGAGTTGTCACTGACCAGCGATGCGAACTTGCCGGACGACGTTCTACGCCGCAAGTTCACGGAAGCGACTGAAGTCGCATTCACTGACGACGGACTTGAAATTGCGTTCGTTGCGGGTGGAGATGTGTGGGTGATGGATACAAAGTTGCGCGAGCCGCAACGCGTCACGAAAACCGATGGTTACGAAGCGGATGTTCTGTTCGCGCCGGATGGAAAGAGTTTGTTATTCACGAGTGTTAGCGAAGGTCAAACCGATGTGTGGAGGGCGGTTCGCGCGGACGCTGACAAGTTCTGGTGGCAGAATACGCAATTCAATGTCGAGAAACTGACCGATGACATGCACGTCGAAAGCAAACTGCGTTTCACTCCAGATACGAAGACCTTGATCATGCAGCAAGGTCGTGGAAGTCTGGTTGCGATGAATGTCGAGTCGCGTGAGAAACGAACTTTAGTGGAGGGCTTCAGTGGAATCGACTTTGACATCTCAGCCGACAGTCGCTGGTTGACGTTTGCTAAACAGGACAACGACTTCAACAGCGAAGTGTGGCTGATGCCGCTCGACGGCGACCTCGAACCGACAAACGTCTCGCGCCATCCGGACAATGAAGGCAATCCAAGATTCTCGCCCGACGGAAGGATGCTCGCCTTCACCGGCCGTCGTTTTGATGACGAAGTCGACATTTTTTACGTCTACTTGCGAGAAGCGGACAATGATCAGACATCGCGAGAACGCCAGATGGAAGAAGCGCTGGAGTTGATGAAGAAGAAACGCAAGTCGGATCCGTCCAAGCCGGTAACCGAAAAGAAGGATGAGAAGGCTGACGAGAAGGCTAACGAGGCGAAAGGCGATGGATCGAAAGACGAGTCGAAAGATAAGTCGGCTGAAAAGAAAGACGAGAAAGGCGAAGACAAAAAGAATGAGGTTAAGCCGATAGAGATCGATCTGGAGAATATCCATGAACGCTTGCGACGCATTTCAATCTCGAACAGCAGTGAAGGCGGTTTGCTGTTTTCACCTGATGGCAAGAAATTGGCTTTCTCGGCCAGCGTGGATGGGAAACGCGGTTGGTACACAGTCGAATTTCCTTCTGAGCTGCAACCGAAACTGCTGTCGTCGACCACGGGATCGAATGCGGTTTGGACAGAAGAGGCGGGCGGAATCTTGTTCCTGCAAGATGGTAAGCCTGCGAAGTTGGAACCGAGCGGCAAGTTGGAGACTTACAGTTTCTCAGCGGCTCAAGAGTCGTCGCGTTCCGGATGGTTGCGAGCAGGATTCTACCAAGCTTGGTTGACGATGCGTGAAGTATGGTACGACGAGCGGATGGGCAATCGCAACTGGGACGAGATTCGTCGCAAGTATGAAAAAGTTGCGGGCGATTTGCAGAGCATGGAAGGCTTGGCCACAGTCGTCGAACTGATGCTCGGCGAGCTGAACGGTTCCCATCTCGGCTTTACACCGAACCGCGAGCCGCGCGAATCGACCATCGAAGGTTGGCGCGATGAGACAGCGCATCTTGGCGTTCGTTTTGTTGAAGATCACCGCGGTCCCGGTTTGCTTGTTCGCGATGTCATTCCGGATGGACCAGCGGATCGCGAGCAGAGTAGACTGCGCGCTGGCGATGTCATTTTGTCGATCGATAGTAAAGCGGTTGACCCAGCGATGGATTTGACCACAGTGCTCAACGGTCCGATTGATCGCGAGCTTCTGCTGCACGTTGAGCGGACGATCAAAGGCGAAGGGGAGAAAGAAGAGAATAAGGAGATCGATATCACTTTGCGGCCGATTGTTTACGCGACCGCGCGCTCGCTGCTCTACAACCATTGGTTGGACCACAATCGTCGCATGGTCGAGAAAGCCAGCAACGGGAAACTTGGCTACCTGCACATTCGCGCGATGGACATGGGCAGCTTCTACGAGTTCGAGCGGCAACTGTATAACGTCGGTTACGGACGCGAAGGTTTAGTGATCGATGTGCGCGACAATGGTGGTGGTTCGACCACGGATTTGTTGTTGACCGCTTTGACGCAGCCAAAGCACGCGATCACGGTACCGCGCGGAGGCGGCCCAGGTTATCCGCACGATCGCATTGTGTTTGCTTCGTGGTCCAAACCGATCATCGTGCTGTGCAATCAGAACAGCTACAGCAACGCTGAGATCTTCAGCCATGCGATCAAGACGCTTGGGCGCGGCAAAGTGGTTGGAGTTCAAACGGCAGGCGGTGTTGTGAGTACCGGATCGGCGTCGATCAATGATGTCGGGCGGTTGCGAGTTCCATTCCGCGGTTGGTTTCTTATCAACGATGGCAAAGACATGGAATTGAACGGATGCATGCCGCACGAAGTGATTTGGCCGACGCCGAAAGAACTTCCAGCGGGCGAAGATCGACAACTGGATAAAGCGGTCGAAATGCTGCTGAAGGAAATTGAGCAAGCGCCAGCCATGCCAAAGCTGAAGTACGCCGCGGAAGAAGAGTAAGTCTTTTGCGTGGCGTCGACTTTCAGTCGAAGTTGTTGAGGACTGGCAACTGAAAGTCGCCACCACTTGGTTTTTCGTCCGGTCGGTAGCCATCGATTGCTCGGGTAAGCCGAACCATTTCGCTGATACGCTGCGGATCTTTGACACCGTTTCCATGGATCAAAACAAAATCGCTGCTACGCACAACGTTCTCGCGCGGTATCGTTCCGCCCCCGTAACTTGTGCCTACCAGCAAACGACGTCCATCGCGCGTTTGCGACTTCACTTGATCGATCAGTTCATGCACGCGTTCAGGTTTCAGAATCTCGTGTTGGTACGCCTTTACATCGCACTCGTTGTTAACTTCGATCAGAACGTTCCGATAGTCGTGATCTAAAACCCAATTGGTCGCGTTCTCGACGCCCTTTATTACTGCCGCCTCATCCGTCAAACGCTCGTCTTGGCCAAAGTAAAAATAGCCGAGAATCACCACCATCCCGAGCTCATCCGCGCGATCGATCACGCGCTGCATACGTTTCATGAAATCTGGTCGCAGGTCGCCTGCGGCGGTGAACGCTGAATTGTGCCAGGGTTGCACTTTGGAATAACCTTGCGGACTGCCGCCTTGCAAGTTGACTGTGATCGCCAACAAGCCGTGCTTGCGCCATTCAGGCATCGCTTTGATAAAGTCGTCGGTATTGCGATCAGCGTCATACGCCATTCCATCGGGGTACTTCCACTGATCGCGCGAATCCGGATTCAAGTCATCGAAGGTAGCTTGCACCATGCGACTATTGAGAAGCAGACCTTCGATGCGGTGACCATTCCAAGTGCGTCCCGCATAAGTCGGTTTGCCGTTGATCAGAAACTGATCATTCCGAATCGTGACCTCAGTCTGCCGCGGTTCAGTGCCGTGCAGCAGCACGGCACTAAGAACAACGATCAAAAAGCAATTCGATAAACAGCGCGAGTAAAAAATGACAGAGAGATCACACCGATCCGCATGTTTAGGCCGCCGCAGCGGC
>JBGSJB010000230.1:0-4154 GCA_041742175.1 Pirellulaceae bacterium | reverse complement strand
GAATCTTCGAAGTAACGCTGCAATCCAACCGACTCAGCGGCATCGTTAGCGCGTGTGCCGGTACCGTGAATGTTGATGTAGTCGATCGTGTTCTTGTTGATGCCTGCATCGGCGACCGCCATCTCGATCGCTCGCAACATGCCATCACCTGAGGGCTCGGGAGCGGTGATGTGATAAGCGTCCCAACTTGATCCCCAACCGTACAACTCAGCGTGGATCTTCGCGTTGCGTTTCAACGCGTCTTCTTGACGCTCGAGAATAATGAAGCCTGCGCCATCACCGAGACTCATGCCGATCGGATCGCTAAACGGAGCGCAAGGCCCGTCTGCCATCGCACCCAGCGCTTCGAAGCCTGCATAAGTCAGTTTTGAAAAACCATCCGCGCCACCTGCAATCACCCAATCGCACTTACCGCTTCGCAGCAGTTCAATGCCGTAAGCAATGGCCGCTCCGCTGGAGCTACACGCGTTGGAGAGCGTCAAGCAAGGACCGTGAATACCCAGTTTCGATGCGATCGCTGCAGCTTGATGATAGTGAGCGGATTTTTCAAGGATGCGTTCCGCTGCGCCGGGCGAATCGAGGTCATTGCCGGATTCGACAAAACGATCCAACTGCGATCGACCGCCGTGACTCGTTCCGAATACCAACGCTTGACGACTTGAATCTGCCGTCGAAGCACCGGAGTCGTCGATAGCTTGCTGAGCTGCGAGAATGCCCATCTGCGCCGTGCGATCAAACATCGCCAACTCGGCTTCGTTGAAGTGCTTCTCAGGCTGGAAATCGTCGACAAGGGCCGCCCAAGCGTGACGATCTTTGAAGATGCCCTCGTGCTTGGTGATGCCCGTTTTACCGTTCTTTAGATTCTCACGAAACTCGTCAACTGTGCTGCCAATGGTCGTGCACAAGCCCATGCCGGTAACAACGATGCGATGGCGTTGCATTTGATTCAATTCCATGAAGTGATCGCTCGTGGAGGACAATGACAGTGGACTAATTAAGAATCGATTCTTTCGAGAATGATCGAGGTGTTACCGCCGTGTTCGGTGCTGCCGACCAAAAGCACAGTGCGATAATTTCCTGGCCGAGCACTTCCGCGCACTAGCGGAATGCCGCAGTCGCTGGTCGCGGATGTTGATACGGTGGCGAAGGCTTCGCCAGTTTGCATGCCTTGAACCGCAGCCACGGTACTGAACATTCCCAACGATGCGCCACCGACGCCAACATGACCTGCAATGCAACTAACTGGTGGGCAGCTATCGCCGAACACTTTTCGCAGCGATTGAATTTCGCGAACATCGTATTGCGTGTCGCCTCGCCCGTGAGTCAGGATCCAATCGATATCGGTTGACGCTTTTTTCGCATCGCTCAGCGCAATTTCAATCGACTTCGCCAGCCAAGTGCCTGATGCATCCTGTGTCTTGAAAGCGGTGCCGTCGTTCGTCGATCCAAAACCAGCAACACGAGCAAGCGGTTTCGCTCCGCGAGCTTGAGCCGCTGTCGCACGCTCAATCACCACGCTGCCGCTGCCTTCGCCCATGATCAGGCCTTTGCCAGGTCCGTACATATTGAGCATCAATTCTTCGCCGGTTGAGTCCGGAGTCCAGCCGCGGTCACAGAACACTTTGAACATCAGTTCGCCGATTTCATCCGCACCCACGACGACCAATGCATCTTGGTCAGCATCATTTCGAAGCAGTTCGTATCCGTGCGCCAACGCATGCAGACCTGCTGTAATGCCCGCCACCACCGTGTTGTTCACACCTTGCAATTTGAACGTCAATGAGACTTGTCCACCAATTGTCGAAACGACCATCGAAGGAAAGTACTTCGCGCTCAAGTTATCAAGTCCATCTTCCATCAAACTCTTGCGAAAGCTCTCTTGCACGGACACTGAACCATAAGTCAGAGCCATGATCAATCCGAGTCGAGTTGGATCAGCGTTGCGCAAATTGATACCACTTGACTGAAGCGCCAATCCGGCAGCAACCATCGCGTAGCGATTCATCGTTTCGGCGCGCCGCGTGTCGACAGTCGGAATCATCTTGCGGGCGTTGAATTCAGGCACCAGTGCCGCGTGACGCGTTCGCAGACCTTCAACATTGAAGCGATCGACCGGACGAATGCCTGAGCGACCTGCGTTGAGCGCCGACCTGAATTCTTCGTTTCCGCAACCGATCGGAGACACGACGCCAGTTCCAGTGATCCACACTTCGTCAAGTGATTCGGGTTTGGCGGGCACGTTCGCGCGCATGCGGCCACCAACGATTGCTGCGTTAATTCCACCGAAGGCAGCTGAGTTCGATACGAAAACACTGACCGGCTGGTGGCGCACTTCGTTAGGAACATAATCGAGATCGCAACCTTGTCGAAGCGATTCAAAGTTGATCGTCGGCGGTATGAATCCGTCTCGCGAGGCAAGCAAGCTTACGATGAACTCAAGAATGCCTGCCGCACCCAAGGTATGTCCGAAGTACGATTTCGTCGAACTAACCGGTGGGCACTTCGCTGCATCTTCGTACAGTTCTCGTATCGCCTGCGTTTCAGCGGTATCGTTATCGCGAGTACCGGTACCGTGCGCGTTGAAGTAATCGACATCTGCCGGCGTCAGATCAGCTTGTTTCAGCGCAAGCCGCATCGCGCGGTTGAGCCCTTCGCCGCCTGGGTGCGGAGATGTTACGTGATGCGCGTCGCCGGTTAAACCACGGCCCATCAATTCGCCATAGATCTTTGCACCGCGAGTTTGAGCCGATTCGAGTGATTCGATCACTACAAAGCCCGCGCCTTCACCAAACGTCACGCCAATGCCTTCACTGAAAGGCGACATAGGCACTGGAGCCATCGCTCCCAAAGCGTAGAAGCCGGCATAGGTGGCAACTGAGAAAGCATCTGTGCCGCCTACCAAAACCCGTTGGCAGCGACCCGAGCGAACCCAGTCAAGCGCGACGCCCAAAGCTGAACCACTCGATGCGCAAGCGGTTGAAATGGTGTTGTGCGGACCATGCATCCCAATGTCGCTGACAATCGCATCGGTCTGAACGAAGATGGCTGTCTCAGGGAAATCATCTAATCGAATCGCGAACGGATTATCGTTGGTGCTCGTCTTGCTCGGTGGATCGCCTTGACCCCCTGCGCAAACTCCCACAACCAATCCAAAGTCGGTTGATTCGAGTTGATCGCTCGACAGTCCGGCATCTCGAATCGCGCTGCGTGCAGCCAGGATACCGAATTGCGCCGTGCGATCGAGCAGGTTCGCTTGTTCGTCGGTAAAGTACTTCGAAGGATCGTAGTTCGCGATCTCACCCGAATGCTGAATCTTAAGCTTGGAAGTATCGAAGGCTTGGATCTTTCCCAACACGCATTGTCCCTTGTGGAGCGCTGCGATGACTTCGTCTACGGATTCACCAAGCGGGCAAAACACACCGATGCCTGTTACAGCGATCTGAGTCGACATTAGCTAAGATCCTCTCCGCAAAGTGGGCGATGAAACTGGCGTGCTTGCCGCTTTCGCCCTTGTTCAGTCCTTCAAAGGTCAAGGCGAGACAACCGCACGCGGATTATCTCGCCTCTATTAAATTCACCGACACTCACTGACCTACTTAGCCTTTGGTGTGAAAGCTATGTTCTTGAGGTCGAATGTCCATGCTCTTGTTGTAAACAAACGGAGCTGAGCTGGTCATAATGGTGCGGTTGCCGACATGGAAGGCGAGCCCAACATACGCCACATCGTTGCTCACCAAGGCCAAGCCGATCGACTTGCCGAGCATGAACGAGTAGCCCGCGTTCACCACTTCCCCGATGACTTCACCTGCCAGCGTTACTTTTTCACCGAGTCCAGGAATCGCCTTCAATTCGTCGGAAGCAACGAAGCCAATGATGCGGCGCGCAGGTCCGTCAGTTGTAAGCTGTTCAATCGCACTGCGACCAAGGTGGTCGTCTTTCTCGCGATCGAACATCACGCGGCAATTCATCTCAAACGGATTCGCAACCTTGGCACAATCGAGTCGCAAATTCGGGAACCGATTTTCGAGCCGACATAGATCCAACGCCTCGACGCCTACCGGCAGAATCTGATAGCGCTCACCAGTCTTCATGAGTGTGTCCCAACACTCGACCGCTTGGTCGCGAGGAACGATCAGGCTGTAACCGAACTCGCC
>JBGSJB010000229.1:0-2688 GCA_041742175.1 Pirellulaceae bacterium | reverse complement strand
CGCGAGTTTCAAGTCTCCAAGTCGCAGCCCGACCAGGGGCAACCGGGGAGTGCATCGCAACAACCATTGCAGCAACAACTGAATGATCTTGAGCTGGATCAGGATCAAAACCGCTACGAAGCGGAACGCAAAGCGCAGGATTCGTCTCAACAGGAATTGCAGCAACGCGAGACCCGACAAATCTTGAATCGACTTCGTGAACTTGCCAGGCGACAACAGGACCTGAACAAAGAAATCGCTGAATTGCAAAACGCTTTGGAACAAGCCAAAACCGAACAGGAACGCCAAGAAGTCGAAAGGCGGCTGAAGCGACTGCGGGAACAGCAACAAGAACTGTTACGCGAAACGGATGAACTTTCCGAGCGGATGCAGCAACCGGAAAACCAGCAGCGAATGCAACAAGCGAATGAGCAATTGCAGGAAACCCGCGAAAATGTCCAAAAGGCAAACCAGGCACTCCAGCAACAAGACACCTCACAAGCACTGAGCGCCGGTCGCCGCGCCGAACAGCAATTCGAAGAAATGCGAGATGACTTTCGTCGTCAGGCATCGGGTCAATTTGATGACGCAGTCAAAGACATGCGGCGTGATGCACAAGACTTGGATCAAAAACAAGAACAACTGGCCCAGAAACTGAAAGCACTCGATGATCCAAAACAATCCACGGGATTGCGCGATGACGACCTGAGCGAACAGATCCAACAACAGATCCAAGAGCAACGCCAGCGACTGCAGGCTTTGCAGGAACACATGCAACAGACGGTCGAACAAGCCGAAACGGCAGAACCGTTGTTGGCACAGTCGTTGTACGACACGTTCCGACGCACGGAACAACAACAGATCGACCGGCAATTGAAAAACACCGGCGAACTGCTGCGTCGTGGGTTCGATCCACAGGCGCGCGAGACCGAGCGTGGGGCTGGGAAACAGATCGATCAGTTGCGCGAAAATCTGGAGCAGGCAGCAACTTCCGTGTTAGGCGACGAAACCAAGGCGCTCGAACGTGCGCTGGGTGAATTGGAACAACTCGAACGCGAATTGAGTGAAGAGTTAGCCGCCAACCGAGATCGCCCGGCAACGAAATCCGATCCGCAGGATCCCTCGACTCAGTCCGATCCGTCAGCGCAGTCCGATCCGTCAGCTCAGTCCGATCCGTCCAATCCGTCCGATCGGACCAATCAGCGCGATCGGTCCGATTCGTCAGCTCCGTCGAGTCCGACGAATGATTCACCGGGACAGCCGACGCAAAATCCAACCGAGACGGCCGGCGGCGGTGCCGAGCAAGCTGGTGGTTTGATCGAACAAATCGCTGACGACAGTCGCCGCGCCGCACCCCTGGGCGGGGATGATTTTCGACAGTGGTCGGATCGGTTGCGAGACGTCGAAGAGATGGTCGATGATCCGGAGCTTCGCAATCAAGCTGCCCAGATACGCGATCGGGCGCGGGATGTCCGCAGTGACCTGCGACGTAACAACCAGCCGCCTCAATGGGATCTGGTCGACCAACTGATCGCCATCCCCTTGCGCGAGCTGAAGCAGCAGGTATCCG
Source organism: Pirellulaceae bacterium (assembly GCA_041742175.1). Taxonomy (GTDB): domain Bacteria; phylum Planctomycetota; class Planctomycetia; order Pirellulales; family Pirellulaceae; genus Aureliella. The sequence goes on along the minus strand of JBGSJB010000229.1, from coordinate 1,139 downwards.
AAGAGTTGCTACGTCGCTCTGCCGAACGCCATGCGCCGGTTCGAATCGATCGCGACCCGGTTCCGGCTGAATTCTCCGAGGCCGTCCGGCGGTATTACGAAAGACTTGGGAGTGGGCGCTAGTGCTGAACGATTTGGCGTGGACGGAAGTCATTTGGGGTGCTCCACAGTGGATTTGGCCCGCGCTGGCGATCGGCGTCGTCTTGGCGATCCTGGTGTTGGGGTCCTATCTGACCAGTTCTGCGTCGACCGTGATTCGATCTGTATGCGGAATGCTCAAGTTGACTGCCGTGGCACTATTGGCCGTTTGTTTGCTCCAACCGATGCACCGCCGAACTCGACCGCGACCGCAAGCAAATTTGTTACCGATTGTTGTCGACAACAGCGAAAGCATGCGAATCAAACCAGATTCGCAATCTCAGTCTCGACATCAACGCGTGATGTCATTGGTGGATGCGGACGCAACTTGGCGGACTCGAGTCGCTCAGTACTTTGACGTTCGCCCCTATGCGTTTGACTCCCGACTACAGAATCTGGATGACTTCTCCGGCTTGCAAGGGGATGGTCAGATGTCATCGATGGCCGAAAGCTTGCAGGCCATCGCTCAGCGATTTTCCGATCGCCCTGTCGCTGGCTTGGTGCTGTTTAGCGATGGGAATCTGACCGATGCTCCGGACCAGGATTTCCAGTGGAAGTCGTTGGGATTCCCGGTCTATCCGGTGGTCCCTGCAAGAGACCCCGATTTCAATGACCTACGGATCGCCGACATCAACGTTCGTCAAACCGATTTCGAATCCGCGCCGACCACATTGACGGTTAGCTACAGCGCGATCGGTTTCGATGATCAACCCATTGTTGTTCGGTTAAGGGACCAATCTGGAAGTTTGGTCCAAGAGCAAACGCAATCGAGTTCAAACGAAGAACGTCAACAGGTTTCCTTTCGATTTCGGCCAGCAGAATCCGGCGTCAGCTTTTATCATGTTTCGATTGACGCGAACGGAGCCAGCACGTCCGAGGCAACCTCAGCCAACAATCAACGCGTCGTTGCGCTTGATCGCGCATCCGGACCTTATCGCATTTTGTATATCGCCGGCCGACCGAACTGGGAATTCAAATTTTTACGTCGCGCGCTGCAGGAAG
>JBGSJB010000228.1:0-5155 GCA_041742175.1 Pirellulaceae bacterium | reverse complement strand
GAAGAATGTACTGGTCGACGCTGGCCTCGGACCTCAGCCGCATGACACCCCCGATACTTGGTCAGAGTTCCTCAAGCGACACGCCGACACCATGTGGCAATGTGACTTCGCCTGCAAGCGGAAATGGACGATCAAGGGGATGGTCGATTTGTACTTTCTGGTCTTCATCCACATCGGCACTCGGCGGATCTGGGTATCGCCTTCACGGGCAATCCCTCGGGCGATTGGACAGCCCAGCAAGCCCGCAACTTCGACATGTTCCTGCAGGACGAGAACCTGCCCTGCACGATCCTGCAGCGTGACCAGGACACAAAGTACGTGCAAGCGTTTGACGACGTATTCACAGGCGATGGCCGTACGATCAAGAAAACGCCAATCAAATCCCCGAACCTGCAGGCGTTTGTCGAACGCGTCATTCAGACGCTCAAGCATGAGGTCTTAAACGGCTTTTGCGTCGTCAGCGAGCAGCACTTGAATCACATCTTGAGAATTGGGGCCGACTGGTACAATAGACGACGCGGCCATTCGGGTCGGGACAACTTGCCGCCCGTTCGAGACGATGGCGATCCGCCAGTTGTGGATTTAGCGAAGCACAAGCTTGTCTGCCACACCGAACTTGGTGGACACCTGAAGTCATACCGAGCCGCGGCTTGAGCAACCACGCTGAAAGAGCTGCCAGTGTTTGAGTTCGCTGCTGTGCTGATTTTTAATTTGACGTCGCAGCCGAGCCATATCTTCGTCTAAGGCCTCACAAGCGGCGAAAGTAAACGCTCCACCCGCCGGCAGTCGTGCCCGGATTTTGGGCCATTTCGGATAGGAGAGATTTCTTTTCCGTGCGGTTGGTCACGTTGCTATTCATTTGTGTCATTAGATGCCCTCTTGCTTCTTGCGAGTTGATCGTAAATTCCCTCGCGTTTCGTCCAGCAAGTCATTCCAGACAGCCGGGTCACCGATTCCCATTTTACGAGCTGTCACCATAGCAAAACGAACGATCTCACCTTTCTGCTTTTGGTCATCCTTGAACCAACCAAGGTGCGCAAGATAAGCTCCTCCTTGATATCGAAGTAACGCCTCGTATGCATCAAATGGTCCTGGGTTCTGCGGTTTGATACGACTGGTCACGACCTCGGTATAGAACTGGGCCAAACCCTCAACAATGTGAGCGTGTGCCGCACCGAACGCCCCCTGTTTCCATTGTTCGCCATCAATGTCGAATCCGAGATGCGTGTATGCGTGAGCCAACTCATGGGCCAACACGACCAAGGTTAAATCCTCGATACGAACCTCGGCCATGGCTGCGAACATAGCGATCGGCATCCAATACAGTTCTATGCGTTTAGGGCCGGTTCCACCGAAGAAATAACATCCAAGAACATCCTCGTCGATCTTTTTGAGTTCTTCGATGACTCGCTTGGTGTTCGCAAGCTCTTGCAATTTCAAGGTCAACTTACTGACATGTTCAAGCGATTCTCGCCCGTTTGTCGCAATCCCAGGCTTCAAATCCCATCGTTCGACGTCACCCCAAAATTCGAGAAGGAAAGTGGCTCCTTCAACAAGTCCACCTAGCTTTGGTTGGCCAACAATCAACCGCCACAGAACGGGGTCGTTGTACTTGTCAATCAACCTGGCAAGGGGATCAGTGAATCCGTCAACGACCTTAACACTCACCGCATTCTGCCCGTCGCCGTCAGACAGTTTCAACGCGGTCTCATTCCGGATATGCTCGCGAATGCGATTGTTCCATTGCCGAAACGCACGATAGACCCGGTCCTCGGCATCGGCTGGAATCAGCGGCTTGATTAGTTTGGTTACACGGTCTTGTAGGGGACTTTTACCTGAACGGTTCGACTCTGTATCACTCATGCCAGTCCTTTGTCGATTGTATTGTCTACGATTTTGGCTTCGCCATTTTCCAAGGTTAAGTAGGCAAGCACTCGGTTGTTCGCTTGAAGTGGCGACCATGCTGACGAACTAACCATCATTTCAAAACTGGAGAGCTTTGAAACGATCGCGGAGTTGAAGTATGCAGGAGCAAGACCTGGTGTCTCCCAAACAATGCACGGACTTTCAATCGGATCTCCGTTATTCTGTGGGACAGTCCCACGCGACGTAATACAACTTGTTCCGTAGCAAAACGCATCTAAGAGCCCTTTTCTTTCGTCGTAGCAGGTCTTTGCAGCCTGAGCCAAATTCAACGCCTGATCATTGCTGGCGTCGTAGACGAAAACGCCCGTAAAGATACCCTGCCAGCCTGGCGATTCGTGGCAAAGCAACTTGCAATCAAGGACTTTCCGCGTCGAATTGGTTAGCTCCTGCTGTCCTGAAAGTTTTGTTTTTACTTCAATGACACCACGAACCGCACTTGGTGTGACGATCAGCAAGTCACCGTCTTTGAATAGCGTGGGATGATCTGAATCGACAAGAAGCAGATCAATTTGAGTTGAGCACTCGCTTCGCCGGTTGACAATAAATCCCGTCCCAATACGTAGTTTCTCGGGCAAGTGTCGCCGGAGCACGCTGCGCAGTGCGGCTTCCTTAAAACTGCCTTTCGTCGCTCGATGGGAAGTCAGGTATTTGACGCGATTCTTAACCGCCTCAAGTTCATCTGCGAGCGACCGATGATACCCTAAGAAATCCGCCCTGAACGTTTGATCCTCGCCATCGCTCATCTCACAACCTCCATGTTGGGATGACCAAAATCAGCGACAAACCAAGTGGCTCCGATGCGGCCAACTCGTTCTGCAAAAGTAACAAGGTCGAGGAGGCCTTGCCGCCGGGCCTCCTGGTCTTCGCCAAAAAATTCGAGATTGGATGTTGGGTCGTCACCGAAGTTCAGGGTCGGTTGCGAACGGTCACCGACCAAACTACTTAGATGCTGAAGTAGATTTTCTTTCGAGTCTTCGGCGATAAGTCCTGCTTTTTCCCAGGTGTACATAAAGTCCTCGCTTTCTATATTCTGGGGTTCCGAATTGGCAAAACCAATCGTTCCCGCTGTTTGGTACGTCCAGGCCGTATGGCCAGTCAGGCTTGATGGTGGCACGAATGTCGATTCCGAAAGGACCTTGCGGCCCATTTGGTACTGCTGCAGCGTCGTGTACTCGTGATAAGCGGGGCAGGCATAGCGAACCACCGCTTTCCCGGCCACAGCGAGTTCGAGATGCTCCAGCGTGGTTTGCTGGCTGGGCGTAATATCAAAGCGGTAGTACGGGGCTAACCAGCGGTGCCACTGCTTCGCCGTTCTTTGATTCAAATAGCTCGGACGCTTGTATTGAAAAATCAGACTGACATACTTACCGGGCAACGTTGCTGATTGCGGCTGAACCCTTGCCTGATGCCATAAATTAGGCACCAGCATCAAGCCTTTTGGCGGCGGATCAACATCCATCAAACTCCAGATCGGTGAAGTTGATGGTTGTCTCGCGGCGACGTCGTAACCCAACACCGCCTCGGCGACTTGGCCAGCCGCGAATACAGCAGGGTGCTGACGGCCAAGTTCAATGTTCGCAGCCTGTTCGTATTGCTTCTCCTCGAAATCAGCCTTCGTCATTCACCTTCCTCCCCATCGGCGTGAATAGCGTCTCTTTCTGGTCGGGGCCCGGTACCTCGAGAACAATCGCATTGACGATCGGTTCGTAAACCACGATAGCTCGCTGCTCAAGCTCTTTGAGTTCATGAGCTAGGTGGAAAATCGCGTCAGTCGGTGTGTCAAACGAGTCTGGCATCTAGTCTCCCACCCAGTGAAACTTTTCCTCGAGTAAGGTTGGCTCGCCGTCCCAGCGGTAGGCAACCAGCTTTCCGCCTTTTGCCACACTGTAGTCCGTGCAGGCGACGTTAGTAGCCAGTGGCGTCGGTGTGCCAGTTAGCCAATAGTGGCCCACAAACATCGGCGGTGCGTTCGCTGGGTACGTTTCAATAGTCGCCAAATCGCTAGCGTCGATCGCGACGTCCGGTACATCATCACTACCCAAGTGATGTTCACGATAAGTTCTGCCAGCACCATTCTCGTACCATTTGATCCGAACCGTGTCACGCTTGTGATTTGCCTTGTCCAGGATGAAATGCCCGGATGGAAGCTTCAGTTCTGGTCCCTTCAAAACGTTCTCAATAGCTCGTTGCAGTTCGCTGCCGTCTTCCTCAGCCGTAAGCAAAAAGTCGGCTGTGAAATTACCCTGGGTCTTCAAGGCTCCTTGAATGTTGGCTATGTCCTCGGCTTGCCAAGCAGCGTGTGCCACTCGTATTCCATCCACATCCAAGGCAACGGGAAGCGTCCTAAACCAGTTGATCGAGTCATTCAGCTGAGTGGTTGAAAGTTGCTTCAGTGTCTCATCGTGTTGCTTCAAGTTCTTTTCGGAGCGCGGGCGAAACCAAGCGTCTTGCTTGCCAGGCACTGGAGTATGAAACGCAATTGCGTTGTATTCGTGATTGCCCATTACCGCTAAGGCATCATTGGCGTCCACCATGGAACGGACGATTTCGAGGACTTCCCTTATCGCCGGCCCTCGGTCTACAAAATCGCCAACGAAGAGGGCCCTTCGATCTGGATGCCGGTATCCCCGACCATGCCGACTGTAGCCCATGTCAGAAAGCAACGCCTGAAGTTCAAGTGCGTGGCCATGAATGTCACCAATGATATCGTAGCCACTTGCGTTACTGGACATCAGACTGGTCCTGTTCCGGTTGTGCCGTTACGTTCGAAAGTCTCGCTCTGACCGATGAATATGCCTTGGAGCAATTGGGTTGAGGTGGCGAAAGATCAATTCTACATACTTCGACAAGCTCGGCGATCTGTTCATCGCTGAAACGCTGACGGAGGTAAGTGATCAGGTCTTCCTGGCGATGCTGGCCGAAGACCATGCGATACAGCACCAGGGAACGTTGCAAGTGGAGTTGCTGCAATACTTCTCGACTGTGGGGAAGTCGCGGGACATATCTTTCGATCTTAGAGTCACCATCGGGAGATATCCAAAAAGGATAGAGGTCGTTGTGTCCATCAGGACGTGTGTTTCTGGCGTGTTCAAACATTGCTGACCAAGGATCACTGAAGCTGGAATCGGTCGCGTGGCCACGGAAGAGCTGCGCAATATTCTTTCTTAACGCATGCCCTTTGTAGCGATGGATGCGTCCCTCCCGCTGCTCAAGATCGACTGGATTGGAG
>JBGSJB010000227.1:0-4455 GCA_041742175.1 Pirellulaceae bacterium | reverse complement strand
TTAAGGTTCAAATCGCGAGTCGTTTGAATGTGCTCTTGATCCTCTAGCGCTGCCGTTGCCGCTACCACACCCGCCATGCTCAACGAAAGCCCACCGAGCATATAGGGCCGCAATTTCTCAATGACAGGAGTCGCCGCCAATCCGTAACCGACACGCAATCCAGCCAAGCCATAGATTTTCGAAAAGGTTCGCGCGACCAGCACATTCTTACAACTCTTCGCCAACTCAATCGCCGAGACCGCCTGCTCGTTCGGTAAGAATTCAATGTAAGCTTCATCGACTAGCAAGAGCGCATCCGCCGGAGTGGCTTTGGCGAGCTGCTCGATCTGCGAAAGCGAGATCGTCGAGCCGGTCGGGTTGTTAGGATTGCAGACTACGATAACTTTTGTGTCTTTGTCGATCGCTGCCAACATCGCTGGCACGTCCAACCGATTGTTGGCGTCAAGCGGAATCATGCGCCGCGTCGCAGTCGAATTCGGCATCTGCTCCGCTTCCGCACCCACAGCTGAATAACCTGGGTGCGCTTCAACCACGTTGCCACCGCCCGAACAATACGCCCACGCGATCGCCTTGAGAATCTCCGACGACCCTACGCCCAATAGCAATCCGGTGTCACCAGCCGGTGCTGGCGTTCGCGCTAACGAGAGTCCAGGCACACTTTCGTTGTACGGCAGTCCATGAAGCTTGCGAAGCTCTGTTTCCAGAATCGGCGATTCGCCCAGCGGATAGCGACCCCACGTCGAAGCCGCTTGCTGCACCGCTGCAATCGCTCGCGGCGAAGGGCCCAGCGGATTCTCATTGAACAATATGCGTGCGGGCTTGGTTAGTACCGGTGCATCCTCCGCCCAAGCTTCAGCACCCTGCGCACGATACTCACCCAAAATTCCCGACAAAACGATCGCACCGGTAGTCGACAGCGCCGCTACAAAGTTCCTTCGTGTCGCCTGCATATTGACGTTCCTCGATAAGACGGATGAATGAAAACGCAAAGCTCAAAGAAGTCGAAACCTCAATGAAACCGCTTTGCACAGATCAACTCTTCCGCCTGAAAGAGAACTTCGTGAATCTATCAGATGTATTTGGCTCTTGCAAAATGATTTTCAAGCCACAATCCGCAGAATCCTGGCGAGCAATCTGCCAGGGATCACACGTTTCCGTTAGTTATCTTTAACGGCCTGCCATCGGCCATTGAGCATCCAGCCGCTCGCGGAAATTTTTTGCCCCATCGAGTCGCCACGGGTATCGCCGCGGCGGGCTTACCCAACACGGCAAGCGAAATTGCCTTGCGTGCGCGGTTGTGTCATATTGGAACCTACCAGCTTCAGTTTATCAGCCAATCGATTCCCCTAAAGGCGACGTTATGTCATCCTCACTGACACAGCGGCAATTTGCATATCCGAACACACCGTTACTTTCAGCGTTTCTATTACCAACTGCGATCGCTGGAATTCTTACTATCAGTTCATGCGCGAACGCGATTGCTGCTGACCCACACGGTCCTGTCGAAGCCTCAGCCGCTGTGCTCAATCTGAACTTTGAAGACCGACCGACCACGGAACAGCTCGCCGAGCAATTGATCGGCGAAGCCAAGATCGAGGCCGATGGACCAAACGCCGAACTGTTCGTGGGTATGCCCAAAGTCCAATCGAGCGCTGTCGTTCACAAAAGCTGGCGCGCATCTACGCATCGCTGCGGATCAATCGAACAACCAACTCGCCTTCACAAACGGCGACGCTATCACCTTAGAAGCTTGGGTGAAACTGGATCGTATCGGCAACGGTTCAAATGTCTACATCGTCGGCAAAGGCCGCACTTACGAGCAGAAAACCGTTGAGAATCAAAACTACGCGTTGCGATTGACCGGAGCGGGACAGGAAGCCAAGCCGAGTTTTCTTTTCGCCACGCAAGATCCCGCTTCGCAATCCAAGTCGACTTATCATCGCTGGACAGGCACTCGCGGATTCGCTGCCGACGGATCGTGGCACCATGTCGCAATCAGTTACAGGTTCGGCGACCCCAGCAGCATTCAGGGCTTCGTTGACGGCGAGTCGACAAAAGGAAAATGGGATATGGGAGGCGAAACCAAGTTGCCCCCCATTCACGACAACGATGCCCTTTGGATTGGCTCTGCGCGCGGCGGTGATCCCAACAACAGCCTCGTTGGCTCGGTCGACGATATTCGCGTCTATCGAGAAATAGTCAGTGCAAATGAACTCAAGTCGCGCCGTAAAGTAATCCCTCGCGTTCCGACCTGGCCCACGGCCGCTGATGAAGATCGCGTCACTGTCACACTCCATCCCGCCGCAGTCAGTCACACAGCCTTTCCAATGGTTGCTTCGAAGGAAGCTATTCGTTTGTCGCTGCCGCACCTGGCCCTGCATCGATTGCCATTGCAGTATGACGCAGGCGGTGTTCGCAAAGTTTGGAAAGGTCCAGTGTTGTTGCGAGCGTTTGCGCGAGTTCCGTTGCCGAACGGCGAAGTTGAATTGTTACTGCGCAGCCCTGGGCTAGCTCGAGTGTGGTTGAATGGCGAAGTGGTAATGTCCACGCCTCCACGCCGACTGAATCCTGACGCTCACCAACCCCTGATCGTCTACGAACCCGATATGCCCTGGTTGCGAGTTCCTCGTGTCGGCGACAATGAAGCTCGCAAAGTCGTCAACATCGCGGACTCAAAAGTCGAAATCATTCTTGAATCGCAAATAGGTTCTTCAAGCACCCGATGCGAAACCGGCGAAACACTCTTAGCCTACCGAGTCGGCGACCAAATGTTTTCGTTAGTAGGCGCAGCTCTGATCTCGTACAACTCGTCGACCAAGAGTTTGAACAATACCGCGATCGCATCGAACAGGATCTCGTTCAACTAGATCGACAACTGCTGACCGAATCCAGTCGTGAGGAAGATGCCTTTTGGGATCGCCGCCACGAATTAGCAAAGCAGAATCTCGCAACTTTACCGCCGCTCGACATTCCAGAATCGCATCCCGTTCTCTCCGGACAGACTGCAATCGACCGATTCGTTGGCGCCAGCATGACGACCGAGGCTGCCGATGAAGTCGCAAAGCAGCCCTGGTATCGCACCATCTCCGACGCTGAATTCTTGCGTCGAGCAAGCTTGGATATCGTGGGAGTCCCGCCGACGGCTGACGAAGTGCTTGCGTTTGAACAAACCACTGCACCGAACAAACGCGCGACGGTGGTCGAAACGTTGCTGCAGGACGACCGCTGGGCCGATCACTGGACGAGCTACTGGCAAGATGTACTCGCTGAAAATCCGAACATTCTGAAGCCGAGTCTGAATAACAGCGGTCCGTTTCGTTGGTGGTTACACGACGCACTGCTGATGAATAAGCCGCTGGACCGCTTCGCGACCGAGTTGATTCGCATGGAGGGCGACAGTCAAGCTGGTGCCGCTGCAGGTTTCGAAATGGCTGCTGAAAACGATGTTCCCATGGCAGAAAAGGCGCACATCATCGGCAGCGCGTTCTTAGCCGTCGACATGAAGTGTGCCCGTTGCCATGATGCGCCATACCATCCTTGGAAACAAGCCGAGCTGTTTCAGATCGGCGCGATGCTCAAACGCAAAACGATCGAAGTACCGCCAACCAGCAGTGTTCCGAAAGAGTTTTTTGATCGCAAAGGACGCGAGTCACCGATCACTCTGACTTTGCAGCCCGGCGATAAGATCGAGCCAACTTGGCCGTTCCAGGCTATATCCGAGTTCGGTACCGGGGATGTCGATTTGCAGTTGCTGGGTCGCCCCGATTCAAGCCGTGAACGACTGGCGGCGCTGATCACCCGAGCTGAGAACCAACGCTTTCCGCAGGTGATTGTAAATCGCGTTTGGACGCGTCTATTCGGTTGGGGTTTGGTCAGCTCGGTTGACGATTGGGATGAGCTCGCACCTCGCAACGAAGCTCTGCTCAATTATCTAAGTCGTGAATTTGTCGCTGGCGGCTATGATCTCAAACGACTCGTGCAATGGATCACCACATCAGAAATGTATCAGCGCAAATCCGTCGAAGGTGCGAAGCTGGATCGCACAATCGCCTTTGCAGCGCCCTGGCACCGTCGTCTATCGGCTGAGCAAGTGGTCGATGCAGCGCATGCTGTGACTGGCGTTCCGCTAGAAACCGAGGCAGTGACGTTCGATCCCGAAGCTTCGCAGTCGATTCAGAATTTCTTGAATCTCGGCCCAGCAAAAAAGGCTTGGCAGTTAACTTCGCTATCCAATGAACGCGACCGACCAAGCTTGGCACTGCCCAAAGCCGCTTCGGTTGTTGAGTGCTTGGAAGCCTTCGGTTGGCGATCATCGCGCCAATCGCCGACAAGTCATCGCGAGACCGAACCTAACGTCGTGCAACCCGGCGTCGTCGCCAACGGCAATCTAACGGGCTGGGTCACTCGCCTCACCGATCAGTCCGAATTGACCGCGGAAGCTTTGAAAGCGGAATC
>JBGSJB010000226.1:0-11099 GCA_041742175.1 Pirellulaceae bacterium | reverse complement strand
CGTCACGATGCCTGATACACCTGAGAATCAAGCGGCGTATCCGCAACTCTATAATCAAAAACCAGGGCTTGGTTTTCCAATTGCAAGAGTGTGCACAATGATCTCGCTTTCCTGTGGAGCTATTCTGGATATGGCGATCTGTGGATATGCGGGAAAAGGCCATGGTGAACTGAGCATGCTTCATCAACTTTGGCATCTCTTGTCGGCCGGCGACATTCTGCTAACAGATGCTCTAATGTCGACCTGGCGTGAGATGCTGATGCTCAAAGAGCGAGGAGTTGATTCAGTTAGTCGCTTCAATAAAGCACATCGACGTGCAGACTTTCGCCGAGGTAAGCGATTGGGCAAAGGCGATCACATCGTTCGTTGGCCCAAGCCAACGCTTCGCAACATGGACTGGCAAATATGGAAAGCATTGACCAGTGCGATTTAACAACTGATCCAATCCTGCCAAAGCAAACGACCGCGCAAAGACACGAGGGTCGTTCGCATGCCCATATATGGAAGCGAGGATCCCAGATGAAAAGTGGCGAGAACTTGCGCTCAATACTTTAGAATGTCACGGTTAATAGCTGGGCTTCGTGTTAGGTGGAGTTTCCTGTTTCGCCACCGGGCCTGGCGGAGAACTCGGAACGGGAGGTAGTGTCTCGACGCTGCCGCCATCATGCATCCGGATGCGAATGCGGTGAAACACGAATTCGTTGCCACCGGGATGAATCATTAGGCTCACTCGGCGGTCGTGGGGATAATTTTCCTTATACGTATTGGCAATGGCATTGCGGTCGCCGGTCCATTCACCAACGTTCTCGTCATTGAAAGCCACCGACACATGCTCCGCTTCCCGTTGACGACCGATTTCGACGCGCATTGTCGCGCGCTGCCCAGTCACCATTTGAGCTCCCGTCTTCAGCACCACCCCTTTTGTCCTCGATCCTAGAAACACTCCGCCACCGTTCCCTGGATAATCGAAGACCAGGGGACAAGTCCCGGGTTTGGCGGGAATGTCCACATTGAAGCCGCCGTCTCCGGAACGGCGCGTGAATTCGATCTGCAATTCAAATGCCGACCAGTCGGAGTCTAGGGGCAGCACGAGCTTAGAGCCGAGCTTGTCTACGCCAACTACAAGTTCACCTTGCTCGATTCGCCAATCATTCTTGCCCGTCCGATTTGGAACATCCGACTTGTCGGCCTGGGGATCGATGTGCGGGAGGACGTCGAACCATTCGTCGCTGTTAAAGCGACGTATCGCTTGATCCTCCGCGAGCGAGCTGGACGGCGGTAATTCCTTGATCTCAATTTTGCGGAACTGCACAAGGGTATTGGGGTGCCACACTTGGAGAGCAAGACGACCCGTCCGGCGTCGGTTTTGGCGGTCGTAGCAGTTCGCTGTCTCGACTCCGTTGATCTTCGTGATGAAATGGTTGTTTGCCGCAATTACCTCGTAAGTAAACCATTCATCTGGTTGAGTCAACGAATTGTCAAGGACTCTCTCCAGGCTGATAGGAGGTGCATCGTCCGGCGTTATCGAAATGCTGCCGGTCCGCCGCGTAATATTTTGGTGTTTTTGAAGTTCTGCCTCGTAGCAAGTATGAATTCCAAAGTCGTTAGCTGTTCTTCCTTGTGCCATTTCAAAGGGAGCGCGGAAGAGGATACCGCTGTCCCCTCCCAGGTTGATTTTGACCTCGACAAGCAGGTGGAAGTCTGCGAAATCGTCCCGTTGACTGAAGAGGTGGCTCTGTTGCTTGCTCCCTTTGAGAATGCCGTCCTTCACTTCCCAACGACCCGGTTGATCGGGATGGAACTTCCAGCCGGTAAGATCTTTTCCGTTGAAGAGTTGCACCCAGCCATCGGACTCATTGGTTCCCAGTTCAGTTACTTCGCTGTCCCTCAGCCCACTGTCGGGAATCGAAGAAGGAGTCGATAAATTCGTATTTTCAGTTCCTGCCACCTCAGGTTTCGCCGTTGACCGGTTATAGACGTACAAGCCAAACGCCAGCGAGGGGCACACAATCGCCAACACTGCCACCCACTTCCACGATCCCGCTGGCTGCATCTTCGTTTTCGGGATGAGCGAAAAATCCTTCAGGGCTTTGTGCGCCTTGAGCTGGGACTCGCAGTTGGCGAGTACGTCGGCAATTTCCCTCGCTGATTGGTATCGCTCGTCTGGATTCTTGGCGTGCAGTTTCGTGATGATGTCGCAGAGCCACAGCGGCGTTTCGGGAATGATCTCGCGGATCGGGCGAGGTGTCTCGTCGGCGACCCGTTTGAGGACAGCCAACGCAGTTGGAGCGCGGAAGGGCGGGCGACCGCTTACCATTTGGTACAGCACACTCCCGAAGCTGAACAGATCGGCCCGCTGGTCAAGGTTGTGACCAAGAACCTGCTCGGGTGCCATGTATAATGGCGTGCCAGCAATTGTGCCGCTCTGAGTCAGGCTGGCGTCGTCCGCAGCGCGAGCCAATCCGAAGTCGGTGATTTTAACTCGATCGTGAACGCTGGTCTCTAACAATATATTGCCAGGCTTGATGTCGCGATGGATCAGCGCCTGGGCATGCGCGGCGGCTAGTCCTTCAGCGATTTGTCGCCCCAACCGCAACACGGTGGGCAGGTCGAGCGGTCCTTTTTCGTTGAGCAGTTGTTGCAGCGTCCGGCCGGGAATGTATTCCATCACGATATACGGCAAGGGTTTCTCTTCGACCGCATAAACGCTCACGACATTCTCGTGACGGATCGCAGCCGAAGCCTGGGCCTCACGCATGAACCGCTTGCGGGCTGGCGAGGTCGCCGCCAACTCGAGTGCCATCACTTTGATCGCCACTACCCGCTGTAGTTTTTCGTCGAACGCCCGCAGCACCGTTCCAAACGCCCCACGGCCAACTACTTCGAGAACTTCGTAATGAGCCAATCGCCCCAACGAGCCTGGCTTGGTCGAAAGCTCCAAATACGCCAGGGGAATCTTGTCATCTGCGTTGTCTTGATGTGACTTTGTGTGTGCCGATCCATTGGGAAGTAAGGCTGTAACATCGGGATCGACATTCGTCCCGTCAGCGATCTGCTCGACCACCGGCGAATTGAGAAATTGGCTTTGGCAATCGTGCGATGCAAGCAGTGCTTCGACCCGAAAAAGCATCTCCCGATCTTGTTCGCAGGTCGATTTCAAAAACAGGCTACGGGCGGCAGGATCATCGATATCCAGAGCTAATTGAAAGAGTTCAAATTCGTTCATCCTAGTGATCCCTCAGCCGAGTTGGAAAAAATGCTGGTCCACTATCAATGCGACGTTTCCTGCTGATGTAAGCCACAGAATTCAAACTTTTTTTGGACTCGCTGCATCTCTAGTGATTTCTTGATGCAACCAAGCTCTAGCGTAGGCCCATAGACGACCGGCTGTACGAGGGGATATGTCGAGCAACTCCGCCGCTTCAGCTAGGGAAAGACCAGCAAAATATCGGAGTTGAACCAACTCGACGGCTTGTTTGTTCACCATCTTCAAGCGGTCTAGTGCATTGTCCAAAGCCAGAAGGTCTTCGTGGACATCTGACACGACGATTGGAATTTCATCTAGCTCCTCGCGAATTAGGCCGCCTCCATGTTTAGTACGGCCTTTGCGGCGGGCATTCTCTACCAAGATCCGCCGCATCGATTCTGCTGCGGCGGCAAAGAAATGCCCTCGACCGTCCCAGTGCAATGCCCCACTGGCGGCCTGACTCTGAGGCGAGGCAACCAAGCGTAAAAAAGCTTCATGCACCAACGCGGTCGCTTGTAACGTTTGCCCTGGCTTCTCGAACGCGAGCTTTGCCGCCGCCAGCTTCCGCAACTCGTCATACACTAACGGCATGAGTTTTTCCGCCGCCGCTGAATCACCGGATTCGATTTGTGAAAGGATACGAGTGACGTCGGACATTGACGCGCGCCGGTAAAGTGAAAGTTCGATGCGCACGATTGTAACAGCACATTCAAGATTGTAGCGAATCGATCCCATCCGAAGTTGGGCGAACCTCCGTAGCCGTCCAAGCTTCTGGATAATGTCTTGACGCTGAACGGTAGACTATCTCGCCGCTTGCTCACCGCAGCACATTATCGTTTGGCAAGCGGAGCTAGCAATCGAAATCGCGTCCGTTCGCCTAGCCGAAGCTAAATGGTGTGGAAGAACCGGCGCGGAGTTGGAAGCATGGAAGCTGTTGGTCGCGAAGAAATCGAATCGGTATGTAACGCCGCCGTCGCCGGCGGGATTGGAAGGCAATCGCTTTTCGACCGGTTTGGGTGACGTTTGGGTGACCGGTGCGACTTGGAATGGAACCGAGGTTTGTTACGCGAGCTCACGTTCTGCTGAAAGACTCTTTTTTCAAACCAAGCGCAAAGTCAACGCCATGGCCGTCGAGTCAGGATCGTACACGGTCAATCCCGCACCTGCCTGCTCATTCCTGTTGACAAGACACCTTCGCACGAGACCCTGGCTGGAGGCTGACGGATCTGGCTTCGTTACCCTTGCGTTTTCAGTCCGCTAAAACGACACAATGGAGCAGAGTTCTTCATCGGTCGGTATCATATAGCCTTGCAACGTAAGCACTTGAGAGTTGGAACGCAGTCTAAGAAAGGGAGAGCCCGTGTCATTTCGATACTACATGGCGATTGCCGCTGCGCTCGCGCTAGTGTCTGCAGTGGAAGCACAGGTCAATTCGCCACCTGTCCAGATCTTGATTCCAGGATTTAAAGTCTTCGAATTGCCGGTGCAGCTTCCGAATCTAAACAACCTCCGCTACCGGGAGGACGGCAGTTTGTACGCGCTCGGTTACAACGGCAACGTTTGGCTGCTCCACGACACCGATGGCGATGGTTTGGAAGATGCCAGTAAGATTTTCTTTGAGAACAAGGCCCACTTGCGCGGTCCGATTGGAATGGCCGTCGTTCCTGCCGGGCACGCATTGCTGCATCGTCAGGGCGCATTGGTTCCCGAAGCGCGAGGTGTCGTTGTGGCTTCCAAGGGGAAGGTCTCCGCCCTGCTGGATTTTGATGGCGATGACGTGGCCGAGGTGGAACGAGTTATCGCGTCAGGATGGAAGGAAATTCCTCCGAACGTGGACACGATCGGTGTCGCCATCCATCCGGTCGATGGCTCCATTTACTTCGGTTTAGGAACGGCCGCATACAATAATGCCTATCTGCTAGACGGTCAGGGCCGGTCAGATTTCGATCTGGCGAGTGAGCGAGGAACGATCCAGCGGATCAAGCCAGACCTCTCCGGACACGAAACTATATGTACGGGATTGCGATTTACAATCGGGATGCAGTTCAACACACAGGGAGAGCTATTCGCGACCGACCAGGAAGGTGCGACTTGGCTCTCGAACGGCAATCCCTTCGACGAACTTCTTCATATCCGGCCGGGCAGGCACTATGGTTTTCCGCCCCGACATCCACGCAATCTGCCCCGGGTGTTTGATGAGCCCAGCCTGTTCGACTATCGTCCTCAACACCAATCGACCTGCGGACTGGTTCTAAATCTCGCCCGCCCACCCGTCGCCAAGACTTTTGGACCAGAGAGCTGGGTGGGAAATGCGTTCATCGCCGGCGAGTCGCGGGGCAAGCTTTATCGCACGCAGCTTGTGGAAACGAGCCAGGGTGAATATGTCGCGGCCAACCAGATATTAGCCTGCTTGACGATGCTGCTGTCGATTGCACCCTGACGCCAACCGGTGGCCTATTGCTCTGTTGCCACAGCGGCGGGCCCGATTGGGGTACCGGCCCGAGCGGGGAAGGAAAGCTATTCCTGATTAAAGAGCGTCCATCGGACATTCCGGCACCGATTGCCGTTTGGCCTAGCAGCAGTCAAGAAGTTCGCATCGCCTTTGACCGCCCACTCGATCCGGCGCTTCTGAAGGGAATAGCTGCGAACGTGGAAATCACTGCCGGACCCTATGTCGCCGCCGGTGACCGATGGGAAGTGCTGCGACCGGGATATGAGGTCGTAAAACACCAGCAGGCGGCTTCGCGGCAGAAGGTCACCGTCTATTCCGCCGGCATAGCTGAGGATCGCCGCACACTGGTGCTCGCAACGGCGCCTCAAACTCAGACCGTCCAGTATTCGGTGCAACTGCCCGGAATGGGTCGCGAGCGTGAAGCCTCGCCCGCTGGTGCGCTGGCCCAACAACCTGCCGTCGATGTCGATTACTCGCTTGCAGGTGTCCATGCTACTTGGGTCCCGGCATTCGAATCGGGTGCGAGCCAGACATCGACTGAGTCGAGCTCTTGGACCGGCATTCTGCCCCATCTAGATTTCGTCGCGAGTCGAGCTTTGCGAGCTGGCGTGCCAGACATTGAAGCATTTGCAGAACGACTTTCGAAACCAGGCCTACTGACCCTCAAGGCACGGCTCGACACCGAGGGGCTGTTTATCCCGGTTACGCAACCGGGCTCGCAGCTTGACTACGCGCCCGAAGAAGACGAGTGGCTGAGTGCCCGCGAGCTTCGACTCCGCAGTTCCAGAGAACTCGAGGCGAAGTTTGGCAATCGCCGCCACACATCCACTGAACGAAATGGTGAGCACGTCCTCGACCTGGATCTGTCCGGCAACACTGACGACCTTACCGATTTTGAATTGATATTCACGACGGGAATTGAGCGTCTCGACCTACACGCGGAGTGGGTCGGGCGATTCAAGGATGGCACAACGCGGTCCGGCCCGCTTCCAACCCACCGGCTGTTAGTTCCCTGGGCAATCAAGGAGACGTCCCTCCCAGACGGGGCCGCAGAACGAAAAATTCCAGAACTTGTGGGCGCTAATTGGGGGCGAGGACGTCATGTTTTTCGCAGTCAGGAGGCAGCCTGCGTCCGCTGCCATGTCGCTCACGGGGAGGGAGGAAAGATTGGCCCCGACCTGTCAAATCTCGTGCATCGAGACTACGAGTCCGTTGTCCGTGATATCCGACATCCGAGTTTTGCCATCAATCCAGATTTCGTGACCTACACAGTGCTCACCAAAGCGGGAAAGGTCCTGACTGGAGTCCTGAGAAGTGAGGGAGATATTTTGCAGATCGGGGGCGCTGACGGACAGACCCACGCAATCCACCGCGACGACGTCGAGGAACTTCGGCCTTCGGCGGTTTCCGTCATGCCCGATGGCGCCGCGGCTAAGCTGAGCGAGTCGCAGTTTCGCGACTTGCTCGCCTATTTGATGCTGCCACCGCCAAGGATGCCACTCGATGGCAAAGAGGTAGCCCCGCCGCCGCGCACGCGTGAGGAAGTGGCCGCCGTTCTGGCGGGAGCGACGGATCCATCAGTTCCTCTCAAACCCCTGAACCTGTTGCTTGTCGCCGGCGACAAGGACCACGGTCCCGGTGAGCATGACTATCCCGCGTGGCTGAACGCCTGGTCGCAATTACTAGCGGCTGCGGATGGAATTACCCTCGATAGCGCCATGGAATGGCCGTCAGTCGCGCAGATCGAAAAGGCCGACACGATCGTCATCTATCAGAAAGGAAGATGGAACGAAGAGCGCTCGACCGCGATCGACACGCATTTGGCGAAAGGTGGCGGCTTGGTGCTGATTCACTGGGCCATCGAAGGCGGCAGCGAAGCTACCGACTTCTCACGACGGATCGGCCAGGCGTCCGACAGCACTCGCACCAAGTATCGACATGGCTCGCTGGAAGTCGATTGGACGAGCGGAGGAAGTCATCCGATTGCTCGGAACCTGTCGAAATTTGCACTCCATGATGAGAGCTACTGGAATCTCGTCGGCGACAACAAAACAAAACTACTGGCGATCGGAGGAACAGAATCCGGCAATGTCCGACCGCCGCTCTTTTGGACAGTAGAGCCAAATCGAGGACGGGTGTTTGTGTCTATTCCAGGGCACTATTCGTGGACGTTTGACGATCCCATTTACCGCGCTGTTCTCCTTCGAGGAATTGCCTGGGTCAGCCACGAGTCGGTCGATCGCCTGAACTCCGTGGTCCCGCTCGGTGTCGATTTTGCCGTAAGGGACACGAAGTAGCCGGCTAATCGTGAGAATTCAGCGCTAAGCGACAATAACGATTTGTAGTGTAGAGCCTCGCTAGTTTTTCAAACCAGAGTTTCCGCAGCTGCCCACGAAGTCCGAACTGCCTTGGTTCTTACCGGCACCCTAATCCGTTGTCCACAGTGGGATAATCTATCTCGTGGACGCAGCCTATCGCACTTTCGGCAATACATTACATTTTGATTTTGTCGGAATGAAACCTTCAGCTACTTCAAATCATTGGGGAGTCTCTCCATGAGCACTGTCAAATACCTTCGACATGGACTCGAAACCAGCCGAATGATGATCTTGAAACTTATCGACGACATGAAGGACGCACCGCTGCAGATGCCCACATCCAACGGTGGCAATCCGCCCCTTTGGATACTCGGCCATTTGACATACGCCGAATCCAACATCATCGAACATATCATCAAAGGGAACGAGAATCCTCTTATCAAGTGGAAAGAAACTTTTGGAGCTCAACGCGAACCCTCAGCGAATCTTGACGAATACCCGTCTTGGAGCGAAGTTCGAGCAAAGTTTGATGAAGTTCGTGCGAACACACTTGTGTTCGTTGACAGTTTGTCGGAAAGCGATCTGTCCTCCACGACGAAGAATCCGCCTCCAGGTCGCGAAGCCATGTTTGGCACGACCGGCGCGTGCTTGTCAACTGCCGCGATGCACACCATGATGCACTACGGACAAGTCGCCGACTCCAGGCGGATGCTTGGTCGGAAGCCCGTCAATGCCTAATCATGAAACCAGCTTGTGGCGGTGTCAAAATCTGGGTACGGCTACGTCGACATCGTGGACAGGAAGCTGGCGGCTACTGACGACGCTTGGTTGCTGCTATGCCGGTCTTGCAGTTGACGTCATTTGCACCGTTGATAAGCTAGTCATGCATGCTGTAAACCAATTTGGGACGCTCGCTGCCAAATATATCTGGCAGATCGGCCATCGCTGTGGATAGTCGAATCGGCCGGAGCCAGCGTCCGCAGTGGTCATGTACTAACTCTTGGAAGTGGCTGGAATCTGGCTACGGCCTCGTCCAAATGTGCAGAGGAAGATTTCGGCCGGGGAAGACACCGGTTTCTACTGGGCCAATCCAGAAGGCGTAATGGAGCTAGCTCGATGAGACGATTCGTTCAAACGTTTGGTGGACCGCGGTTGATCGTCTATCAGGCGTTGAACCCTCCGTCTATGGTCAGGCTCGCGCCAGTTACGTATCCAGCTTCTGGACCAGCCAGGTATGCGACCATTGCCGCAACTTCCTCGGCTGTCCCATAGCGTGGAAGCGCCGTGAACTGCTTTTTCAGCATCTCTGCGAACTCGCTCTTGTCTGGGTTCATCTCGGTGTCAATCGGACCAGGCTGCACATTGTTTATGGTGATGCCGCGCGATCCGAGATTGCGCGCTAATCCTTGAACCAGCCCCTGAAGGGTATACTTGCTCATCGCTTAAACGGCTCAACCTTGGAAGGGCATTCGTTCGGCATTGCAACTACCGATGTTGATTAGAAGTTAATGGAAGCCGTAGTCGCTTCCACTTTCCTCGTGAACAAGAATCATGAAGTTTTCCAATTCACCTTCAAATTGACCTAAGTTGTCACGGCCCTGCTGATAATCAATAGCGTTGGGACGTAGCAGTCCAACAGAAACACATCGCCGCAGCAATCGGACTCAAGGAAGAATCAAATGCTAGTTTTAAGTCGCAAAGTTGGTGAGAAGCTGGTTATCGACGGCAACATCACTGTGGAATTCGTCAAGATCCAAGGCAACCGAATTTCGCTTGGCACTGTTGCCCCGTCCGATGTCAAGATTCTCCGGGGCGAGTTGATTGAGCCAGAGGGAAACACTCAAACGGCGGAACTTGTTGTCGACGATGGCTTGTCGGTAGCTTGTTAGACTCGTCACGGGATAGCGTACAGATCCTATCCACGACCACCTTCGCAGCAAGTCTCGCAAATCCGATGGCACTTGAAGAAGCAGACCGATTTCTCAGACTCCTAAGCCGATGAATAGTATTGGACTAGGCAGTTTTTTCTTGGTGACAAGAAAATCATTAAATGAGCATCGTACGGGAGATCTGTCCTCGTTGCTCAGCGCTATTTTAGTTTCGTAAGTTCATCGAGAACGGCCGCAACACCTGCTCTGCCGCCATGCGACGTGCTAGTCATTAGGTAAGCCACTTTTCGATCCTTGTCGATGATGATTGTTGAGGGATAAGCCGTTTCACGTTCAGCTTCCCATCGCAAGCCCCAGTCGTTTGTGAACTTATAATCAGGATCAGTGACATAATGGAAGTTAGACGGGAATTTCCACTTACCTTGTGTTGCAAATTCTTTTGCATGTTGACCGAGCTTCTCAGCCGGTCCAGGGTAGACCATCAGAACCTGTGCGCCAGCTTTTTCCAATTCTGTTTTTTTGGCCATGAACTCACTCACTTGTCGTGAGCAAATAGGGCACTGGTAGCCTGGCCAACCACGCAAGACTAGCAACACCACAGCATGTTCACGGGTAAGTTCTTTTAACGAAACAAGATCCCCTTTTTCGTTCTTGAGTTCGATATCAGGTGCGCTGTCACCTACCTTAGGTGGATGAGGCGGTTCTTTTCCCGGAGCAGCCTGACTGCGTCCACCGTTCTTCTGTTTTTCTTGTGCATCGGAGCTCGAAACAATTACGCAAACGGCCAGAAAGGCCATGAGTGCAACGGACCGGCGGTAAATCATCATTTGGAATCCTCAAAAACCAAGGGGAACTGCCATCGCGTCCTGGGATTCAACCCAGTTGATACTGAAGAGTATCGAAACGCATCCAAAGCATCATATTCGATCCGAAGCTAATGGAACACAGAAAGCCGAAAAGCGAAATCTAGAGTCTAGCCTGAATGAAGAAAAGACAAGAAGTCCATTGGTGCTGGACCAGCGTTTAGATTGCACGGCTTCTCGTTGGTGTCCTGTTTTGCCCCAGCTGAAACTGGAGTTTGGAGTTGATCGAGTTATTCTACAAGCCAAAGGAGGCTCTCAAAATGACACGATCACGAAGAACTTTCACCGCTCAGGAAAAAGCCGCCATTGTCTTGCGACATCTCGTCGACA
>JBGSJB010000225.1:0-8885 GCA_041742175.1 Pirellulaceae bacterium | reverse complement strand
CCTGCATGTACTGCAGAGCGCCAAAGGTGCTCACGGTTTTAAAGCTGCCGAACTGCGCCATGCAGATAACGACGGCTAGACCGTTCACAAAGCCCAGCATGACGGAATGCGGGACCATTCGAATCAGCACACCGAGTCTGGCGAAGCCGACGATCAGTTGAAGCAATCCGCACAGAATCACTGTCGGGAATAAGTATTCGATGCCATGAATCGCAACCAAACTGACAATAACCACTGCCATGGCGCCGGTTGCGCCTGAAATCATGCCGGGTCGCCCGCCAAAGAGTGCACAGATCAAGCCGATGAAGAACGCCGAATACAGACCAATGATCGGCGAGACGCCAGCTACGAAAGCAAAGGCAATCGCTTCGGGCACCAACGCTAGAGCGACAGTTAAACCGGACAAGAGTTCGTTTTTGAGATTCTGAGGTTGAGAACGAAATAGCTCGAGCATTGAACGAAATGGCTTTCACAAGATTTGAAAATGGAACTCAACAAACACGATGTGCTCATCGCGTCGGAGCCGTAGGGAGGTAGAGACACGCAAAGATCTCAACGCGCCTTCGATTAGGGCGGAGTGACAGATGAATTGGCGATCTGTGGGCTGCGTGACATGAATATAGTTCTCGTAAAAGAAATTGAGGTCGCTGAAAGGCTACCTTGAGAATCCCAAGGGATCAATGACGAGCGGCTAATTGCGCTGTGTTCAAATCGCTTTCAAATCCAGCAATCAGCTACTAAGGGGACTCGCAGTCGCAGTAGGCTATCGGAAAGCGACTCATGTCCGCGTTCGCTACACGTAAAATTCTCGGCGGTTTTCGGGTTTGTTGAATTGCTGGGATGCGTCTCCGCGCGGTAGGGCAAGACTTAGCGATGTCGGTGTCACGGATTGTATTGCATGGCCGCAATTCGGTTAAGAAGTGGCGCCTCGTTTGCAGCACGTCTTCAAGCATTCTGAACTGCTGGTCACCACCAAAACCTTCTGCAGCGGAGATACCGATGAAGGCCGTAGTGTTTCACGGAGTTGGCGATCTTCGACTGGATACCGTCAAAGACCCAAGGATCCAGGATCCCTATGATGCTATCGTCCGCATAACCACTTCTGCGATCTGCGGAACGGACTTGCACTTTGTACGCGGAACGATGCCGGGTATGGTCGCAGGAACCGTGCTAGGTCACGAAGGGATCGGTGTCGTTGAAGCGGTTGGGAAGAACGTCCGCAACTTCCAAGCGGGTGATCGGGTTGTCATTCCATCAACGATCGGATGCGGATCGTGCTCCTACTGTCGCTGCGGCTACTACGCCCAGTGCGACAACGCGAATTCAAACGGAAGCGCTGCGGGTACCGCCTTCTATGGAGGCCCAAAATCAACCGGTCCGTTTGACGGCTTGCAAGCTGAATACGCACGAGTCCCTTTTGCCAATGTAGGGTTGGTTCGTCTGCCATCAAGCGTTAGTGATGAGCAAGCGATTATGCTTTCGGACATCTTCCCGACTGGATATTTTGGAGCCCATCTGGCAGAGATTAAGCCAGGCGATACCGTTGCTGTGTTGGGTTGTGGACCAGTTGGAATCTTTTCAATCATTAGTGCAGGATTATTCAACGCTGGCCGCGTCATCGCAGTGGATTGCATTGAATCCCGTTTGCAACTAGCTCGCGAGCATGGTGCTGAAGTCGTCAATTTTAATAACGAAGATCCCGTCGAAACAATTAAAGAGCTAACGGGTGGGATTGGTGTCGATCGGATCATCGACGCAGTTGGCGTTGATGCAGTCTCGCCAGATCACGGTCCTGCTAAGGCGACTCGATCCGAGCGAAAAGCGTTTGAGAGCGAAGTGGATTCCATTGTAAAAAAACAGAATGCGGATGGCGAGAATTGGGTTCCAGGTAACGCTCCTTCGCAGGCCGTTCGCTGGGCCGTTGAAATGCTCGCCAAGGGAGGAACGCTGTCCATCATCGGAGTCTATCCTCCTACCGCGGAAGTGTTCCCGATTGGGAAAGCGATGAACAAGAACCTCACGATCAACATGGGAAACTGCAATCATCGTCGCTACATTCCACAGCTTGTTGGCTTAGTTCGAAGTGGAGCAGTCGATCCGTCAAGCGTGCTAACACAAGAGCAACCGATCATGTCAGCCATTGAGGCTTATGAATCTTTTGATCGCCGTGAGAGCGGATGGGTCAAAGTCGCATTGGAAGTGTAAGTAACGCTTGGCGGATGTACGGGACTCGGCGTCCACGCGAAATGCTTCAGCGTTGATTCAACTTCAAAAAATTCGATTCGATGATTACGTTAGAACATTTAGGTTGTTATTGGAGCGTAGCCAACTATCTAAGTGCAGCGCAGATCTATCTCAAAGAAAATGTTTTTCTTCGCCGAGCCTTGAAGCCTGAAGATATCAAACCGAGACTCTTGGGACATTGGGGAACGGTACCTGGAATCAACTTTGTTTACACGCATTTGAATCGACTGATTTGTGAGCACGATGCGAACATTCTGCTGGTAGTCGGCCCCGGGCATGGCGCACCAGCGAATTTAGCCAACCTTTGGCTCGAAGGCTCCTTAGGTGAACGCCATAAAGGTTTTGAGCGGAATCTCGAGGGCGTCGAACGCTTGATCCAATCTTTTTCATGGCCCGGCGGCTTTCCAAGTCACTTGACTCCCGCCACCCCAGGTACCATTCATGAAGGAGGCGAATTGGGGTACGCGTTGGCCACCGCGTTCGGAGCTGCGTTCGATAACCCTGACTTGTTAGTTGCATGTATAGTCGGAGACGGTGAAGCGGAAACTGGACCGACTGCAACCGCATGGCACAGTTCCAAGTTTCTGCATCCGCAAAAAGATGGCACAGTCCTGCCCATCCTACATTTAAATGAATACAAAATTGCGAGTCGCACAATCTTTGGTTCGATGAATGACGATGAGTTGCGTTCCTTGTTCAAAGGCTACGGCTACCATCCGATCTTTGTCACAGTTGAACATCGTAAAAACGGCAATTATCGAACTGAGCATCGCGAAATGCGAGCTGCCATGGAGAAGGCCTTGGATGCGATACGTGCGATCAGGCGAGACGCAGCCATCACACGTGCCGAGCGGTTACCGGCTTGGCCAATGATCATCATGAGGTCACCAAAAGGCTGGACGGTGCCGCAGTGGATGGACGGCAAACGGCTAGAAGGTTCCTACCGCGCTCATCAGGTTCCCATTACCGATCCTCGCGAGAATCCGGATCACCTCCAACTCCTTCAAGATTGGCTGGCGTCTTATCGAATCGGCGAATTGCTCGATAACAATGCCAACCCTATCGGCGACTGGATGAAGGTGCTGCCTGCTGGCAATCGACGGATGGGAATGAATCCGCATGCAACTGGCGGAGATCTTCGGAAATCGCTCGATCTGCCTGACTGGAAGTCGTTCGGGATCGACGTGGATACAGACGCTCGCGCATGCGTTCTTTCAAGTGATACTTCCGTAACTGGTGAACTACTTGCCGAGGTGATTAGGCGGAACCCGAACAACTATCGTATCTTTTGTCCCGACGAATTGGATTCCAATCGATTAAGTTCGGTGTTCAATGCAACGCAGCGCCAGTACGAATGGCCGGTCGCTAGCTTCGATTCCAATATCGGTGCAAGCGGGAAAGTTTTAGAGGTTCTATCGGAACATAACTGCCAAGCTTGGCTGCAAGGCTACTTGCTAACCGGTCGGCATGGACTGTTTCCATGCTACGAAGCTTTCGTGTCGATCGTCGACAGCATGATGGGCCAGTACGCAAAGTTTCTAAAGCGATCCAGTGAGATCGAATGGCGGAAGCCAGTTTCATCGCTGAATTATTTGCTCAGCAGCGAAGGCTGGCGTCAGGATCACAACGGCTATTCACACCAAATGCCCGGCTTCATCAATCTGCTACTGAATAAAAAAGCCGCACATGTTCGGGTCTATTTGCCGCCAGATACCAACTGCCTGCTCTCAACGATGGATCATTGCCTTCAGAGTACCGACAAGATCAACTTGATCATTGCATCGAAGCAGCCGATGCCGCAATGGCTGTCGGTCGACGAAGCGGCGGAGCATTGTCGACGCGGTATTTCAACTTGGGATTGGTTCGGCGCTGAAGATGAAGAACCGCAAGTTGTGTTGGCTTGTAGCGGTGTCTATCCAACTGCCGAGGGGGTGATGGCGAGGCGTATACTGCATGAGTTGGCACCCAATCTAAACTGCCGTCTAGTTAACGTAACAGATCTGTTGATCCTGGAGTTGGATAGCTTTCATCCGCATGGCTTGGACGCGACGAGCTTCGAGAAATACTTTGGCAATGAGTGTCCCGTAATTTTCAATTTCCATGGATATCCGTCGGCAGTGAAGCAACTGCTATGGAGCCGACCCAACCTAAACCGATTTTCCATCAACGGCTACATCGAAGAGGGATCTACAACGACGCCATTTTCGCTGTTAGCCGCCAACGGCATCGATCGCTTCACGCTGCTCGAGCAGATTCTGTTTGCAGCGCTGAAGTCAAATTCAGATGTTGACTTCTATGAAAGTCTTCGGGAAAAAATGGCCGCGCAGCGTCAACAGTGGCTTGAGTTTGCGATGCAAGAGGGACGCGACGTCGACGAATTCACCGATTGGGCAGTTCGATGATGGTACTGTGTTTCAATGCTGGTAGTGGAACACTGCGATATCGCTTGTTCGATATGCCTCGAGAAGACTGCGTGTCTGGCGAAGACATCGATCGAGTTAAAGACACCGAACAGGCATGTAGCGCGGCAGTCGACGCACTCGACAAAGTTCGCGGTGCATCAATCGATGTGATCGCTGTCCGCGTTGTCCATGGGGGAGAGCAGTATCAGCTTCCGACACAAATTGACGACGAAGTAATCGAGTCGCTGACGCAGTTGCAATGTTTGGCACCGCTGCATCTTCCAACCGACATTGCGATTGCAAAAACGGTTCGCTCCTGCGCGCGGTGCCCAGTCTATGCTGTGTTCGACACGATGTTCCATCAAACGCTGCCAGACGCTGCACGCTACTATCCATTACCCGAGCCTCTTCGCGGAAAGTATCGACGCTTTGGTTTCCATGGTTTTGCTCATCAGTCGGTCACTTCAATTTTCCGTACCGAGCCTCGCTGCATCGGACATCGCGGGCCAACAGCGCGCTTGATTTCAGTTCACTTTGGCGGCGGCGTCAGTGCCTGTGCTGTTCGCGATGGCAAAAGTGTGGCCACGACGATGGGTATGACACCGCTAGATGGATTAATGATGAGTACCCGCTGCGGCAGTATCGATCCGGGAGTAGTTCTGTCGATGATTCGCGACGGACGAACCGCTGATGAAGTCGATAGGGTGCTCAATCGTGAAAGTGGCTTGTTGGGAGTCTCAGCGATCAGCGATGACACGCGGGACATCCTGCCTGCCATGAAGCGTGGCGATCGCGATGCACAGCTGGCAGTTGAGATGTACGCAGATCGGGTTGTCCAAGCGATCGGAGCCTACTTTGCCATACTCGGTGGATGCGATGCCCTGCTAATCTCTGGGGCGCTAGTTAAAGAGTCTCCCTTATTTCGCTCGATTGTGCTTGGCAATCTGAAAGGCTTGGACATCCATTTGGATTCAGAGCTTAATGACTGCGATGTCGAGCTAAGTGAGCCCACACGTCTAAGCCGCTCGGGCGTGACCGTCGCTTTCATTCCTGCAGACGAAGAGTTGCAAATGGCGCGAAGCCTATGCAGTCACTCGCAATGAGGTTCACAAGCGGTGAGTTTGAGTAGAGAGCATCGCTGACTTCTGTGGCAGGCCGTTATTGCACGGTTTGACGCTCAGCTCGTGGCTGTTTTGCGAAGCACCTCATCATGTTAGTAATCAGCCACTTAAGAGATCCTAGCGAATAGCCAACCACGTACAACAATGTAAATAACGTAAGTACGCCTCCCATGAGGCCTCCAAATTTCCAGTTCGCGATTGCGAAAATTGTCACGGAGGTTTGTTCGGTCGAACTTAAGTAGTCATTGGCCTTCATTGAGACCGTTTGAAGGCTAGCTGGTGAGACGCTCACTTCAATCAGCTTCTCATCAGCTCCATGGATCTGCAGGAAACCTTCGCCATCGACATGGACGATTTCATCCGTGGTGCGGCCGAACTCGCGTTTTCGTTCCGTTTTGCCTGCTCGCTCCCGGTGTCCGATTCCGATCACCTCGTTCACTTGCTGAGTTTTGAAGGGAACGACAAAGAACATGCATGTCCGAGTTGTACAGCTAACGACTTCGTTGCTGCGTTCGAAAGTCATCCAGGTCACTGGCGCCATCAAGGTCACCGCACCAGGAAACACCACGCAAATTAAGAAAACGATCACGTGTTGCAAGAGCATACCACCAAGCGTCGGACGAGTTCCGTGAGTTTGCATTCCTGCCCGCCTCCCAGTTGTGATTGCGGTAAAATAAGTCCGAGGAAAATGATGCCGCGCGGTTAATGCCAGTCGCTTGCAATAGCGAGAGAAGCAAACGGAGCGGTGCGGATTATCTGCTAGATCGGGTGTCACGTCTACGGATGGATTCTTCCATCGCAAGCGCGTGGTTAAGCCCGGGCGAAACCAGTTGCGCAAGATAGTAGATAGGCCAACACGCGGATCGTGCTTCTATAGTGGAATGTTTACCATGACTTGGTTTTTATCGATGTTGGTCGCGCTGATTTCCGGCTTGGTGAGTTTATTGTTGGGGGGATTGATCGCAAACTCTTGCGTTTCTTGGTATCACATTTCAAGCCGCGAAGGCCAATCGGGATTTTTTGTAGTCTTCGTTGCGATTGGTAGTGGTATCGCAGGAGTGATACTTGGCTTTGTTGCAGCTCGCTCCATCGCTTGGAACTATGGTGCGGGTTTCGGACGCGAACTTCTCGGCACCCTTGCGATTGTATTGGTCACCGCTGGCCTAGCCGCATTGCTGTGCAGGCTGCTGGCTGATGTTCCACCGACCATTGACGGCCAGGAGCTAAGTCTTGAAGTCGAATTCCGCTTTCCCGACACATTTGATAACAGTAGATCGCCAACAGCAGACGGTGACTGGCAGTTCACCTTTGCATCGCTCTCAGGCCAGGCGCGTCGAAAGTACCGGGAAGGAACGATTCAAACCGGCTTGGCCCGCTTTGAACACGGTCGATGGATTGTGCCTGCGCAAGTTGAGTTATTCACCGAACGAGGTCGTCGTAGCGTGATGTTATCTCCACGCAATGCGACGGAGGTCATGGGGTTCTTGTTGCCGTTGCCAAGGCGACCAAGTGCTGAGTTTGAACAATGGAGTGACTGGCTTCCCTATCAGCAAGCCAACGGTCAACTTTGGCCTTCGAACAAAATGTCCTGCCGATTTCGCGTTCAAAAAACCGTTGATCCAATCGATTCCAAACCGAGCTAATTCATGACGACATGCGCGACTCGCGTGATCCACTTCCGCGATAGCCGTCCTCCGCACGAAGTGAAATTGGCTTTGGAACGTAAGCTGCGAGTTCTGTTCAATACAGCGATGGTGCATAGCTGCTTGTGCATGCAAGCAAAAGCAGTCCTGGTCGGCGCGGCATACCAGTTCTTGTTGCGCTTCGATGCTGCTTTGCAAACATGTAACTGTTACTCGCTAACAATGGACGTGTCTTGGCCAGAGTTGACGGCGGAGCATTCAGATTATTACCGAAAGACCTCAGCCAGTTGGTTTGAATTCTGGACGCGCGAATTCGTAGCGAACGATCCTCCGCTTGCTAACGAAGGTTCGTTGCAACGTTACGGCCAACTGTGT
The DNA here is from genome assembly GCA_041742175.1 of Pirellulaceae bacterium. Lineage (GTDB taxonomy): Bacteria > Planctomycetota > Planctomycetia > Pirellulales > Pirellulaceae > Aureliella. The sequence continues at coordinate 1,100 of JBGSJB010000225.1, read as the reverse complement.
GATGATGCATTTGAGGCGGAAAAAGAACTCGATTCCGTTGCTGCGATTCAATTGGCAATTGTTACTGCGATGAAACGCGGTGCATCTTTTCGATCTTCCCACAAGGAGGGCGGTACGATAATTTCTTGGAGAAGCGAGCACTTTGTGCGTACCGACTACGGCGACTATCCGGACGAAAAGCTGTTCGAAGATGAGTCGCAGTTCCTTATGATGCTTCGCCAACACTGTTACTGGGAAGTGCATCAGCAGTCTGGCGAGGAACAGCTCTCCGAAGTCGATATTTGGCGACTAATTTTGCGTCGTATGGATCTCACACACCCAACGCGTGATCCCTAAAGTGTTAGATAACCGTTACCGATTCAGGAACGCGGACTGCCGATTATGCGCGTTCGGTTTTCGAAGGGTTGCTGAATCCGCGAGCGATAAACGCGCCGATGATGAGTACGAGCATGCTGCCGATCGCGCACCACTCCCACACTCGTAACTTGTATTGCGAGCGGAATTGAAGGTCGAGTTCGAGGGGCGCGTTCTCTTCAACTTGAACGCTGCGGCTAAATCGATAAACGGTTCCCTCTTCAGGCACGCTGATCACGATCGCTTGTGGCGCTGGTTCCGTGGTGCGTTGATGTTGAACCAGGCGACCTGCAATCTGTTGCAAGACGGCATTATCTTCGCTGGAATTGCCGGCCAGTAATTGACTGAGTTCCTGCGGGCGAAAGTTCAATTGATCCTGCTGAAGAATTGGATTCTTCGCTGCTGCTTCGCGCATCTGCTCATTGGGGCTGGTTTCTGTCTGACGCAAGTCGTTGTCTAAGTACAGACGTTGCCGACGTGTGTTCAAGCCCACGATGGCTTGTTGGGTCTGCAAGTTTTCCAGTTGCACGCGCGCGTCTTCGTTCGATGCGGCGTCGAGCGCGTTACTGTTAGCGACGTTGCTGAGAGCCCGCTGCGCCTTCGTCTGCTCGCCCGCTTGCAACAGCTGCGTCGCGCGTCCGAGCATCTGCTGCGCTTGCTGGGCTTGCGATTTGCGTTTGTCATCAACTTTGGAAAGATAGAACGAGCGATCGTAGACGCCGCGACTGAGTTCGTCGATCAACTCC
>JBGSJB010000224.1:0-17559 GCA_041742175.1 Pirellulaceae bacterium | reverse complement strand
CGTACTTGAACTGGAGGCTTTTCTGCTGCATCGCCTGCAGCTTTTCGGGGTTAATTTGGATGATGTATTCGAGTACGCCATCATCGCGGTTGATCGCCCATCCGTAATCGCGTTCCGTGTTTTCTTCAACCTGAGCGATTGCAACTTGCGTTGCGATTCCATGGACAAACGCCACGAGGAGTAGCCAAATTTTGAATCCGTTCATAACCCTCTCCAATGCGTGCACTCACCTATTTGCGCAACATAGCCTACACCATATGAAGTTGAAGTGTAAAGGCAAATCAAAGAGGCAGCTTCGGAAGATTGGGACGGCCGCAAGACTTTTCAGATCTTTTCAGCAGTTGCACTTGAGTCGCTAGCAAAGCGATGAGAAGCATCTGATAGTTTTTGGTGGTTATCGTCAAGATTATTCGATTAAACTATGCTGCGTTTTCGGAAATGCCAAGGCAAATGCATGTCATGGAGTTTGCTTGCACTACGGAATGAAATTTCTCCTCAGGCGGTTCCCCACCTTCCTCGGGAGTCGCAGTTACCACTGTTGAAATGACTTCATACGGCAATAATCTGTTGAAATCATTGGACTCTAAAACTGAGCGACCTTTTCGGTTGGGTTGAGACCAATCAGTCCGTCCTGCCTAGCACGATTAGCATTTGCGGTGTGGATCGTCGTCGCTGGTGTTGAGGCTCTGGGAATCCGCTAGAATTAGGCGGACACGCGCGGTTCTTGTCAGCTGAACCGAATGATAGCAAAACCCGGACAGCCGAGTCTGGGCAGCAAAACTCAGTTACAAAAGTTAGAGGTTAATTATGTTGCGTCAGATTCGTTGCTTGAGTCTTGTCGGGGCAATCTTTGCCAGTCCCCTTTCGATCGCTCTTGCAGATTCGTCTTGGCCATCGTTTCGAGGTCCAGAACGGTCGGGAGTGTCAAGCGATAAAGGCTTGCTGCAGAGTTGGCCAGAGAGCGGGCCGAAGCTGGAGTGGGAAGCGGTCGGTGCGGGTCGGGGATATTCGAGCATCGCGATCGCCGACGGCAAACTTTACACGCTTGGCGATGGCTTATCGACAGCCAAAGATCAAGACGAATACTTGACGTGTTTCGATCTGAAAACTGGCGAGCAACTGTGGGCGACGAAGACCGGTACCGCTTGGGCAGATAAGAAGCCGGACTGGGGCAGCTCGCGCAGCACCCCGACGGTTGATGGCAATAACGTTTATCTAATCACTCCGCAAGGTGCTTTGTTCTGCATCGATACCAGTGGCAAGGAAAAGTGGAAGAAGGATTTGAAAGCCGAATTTGGCGGCAAGAAAGATGATAGCTGGGGCTACAGCGAATCAGTTTTGGTTGATGGCGCGAACTTGGTTTGCACACCGGGTGGCGAAGCCAATACGATGGTCGCCTTGAATAAGGAAACCGGCGAAAAAGTTTGGAGCTGTTCGCGAGCTGGTGATCGCGGTGCGGGTCATTCATCGATCGTTGAGTCGCAGATCGGCGGCACGAAGGTCTATGTACAATTGACAGGCAGCGGCGTGATGGGTGTGCGAGCGAAGGATGGCAAGTTGCTGTGGACTTATGACATCGGCAAGACAACAGCGGTGATTCCAACACCAATTGTCGAAGGTGATTTAGTGTTCTTTGCGGTTGGTTATGACAAGGGCGGCGCGCTGCTCAAGCAAGTGCCAACGGCTAGCGGAGAAGTGGAAGTCAAAGAGATCTATCCGATCAAAAACGAGCTGCAGAATAAGCATGGTGGCGTCGTGATGGTCGATGGCTTTGTTTATGGCGACTTTGGTTCGGGTGGTGATCGTGGACTTCCGAACTGTGTCGACATGATGACTGGCGAAGTGAAATGGAAGAGTCGCGGAAGCGGGAGCGGATCGGCGAGCGTTACTGCTGCGGACGGCAATCTTTACATTCGTTATGCCAACGGAACGATGACTTTGGTTAAAGCTCAGGCGACTGAGTTCGAAGAGAAGGGTAGTTTCAAGATTCCTGGTAGCGGCGAGCGTCCGAGCTGGGCGCATCCGGTCGTCGTGGATGGCAAGATGTACTTGCGCGAAGGCGACAAGATTCTGTGCTATGACGTTCGTGCTTAGTTTTCAGTCGCTTTTAAGCCGCAAAAACTATCGCTTGGCTTTCATTTGATTTGAGAAGGTATTATCGTGCGTGCCGCAGTTATCGGAACTGGTTTCATTGGCCCAGTTCATGTTGAAGGACTACGGCGCGCTGGCGTCGAAGTGGTTGGTGTCTTGGGAAGCAATCACGCGAAATCGCAGGCCGCTGCGGAGCGCCTGCGCATCACGCGAGCTTACGCGAATATCGATGAATTGCTGGTCGATCTCGATGTCGACTGTGTGCATATCACTTCGCCCAATCAAGCTCATTTCGAGCAGACGAAGCTGTGCTTGAAAGCTGGCAAGCATGTGTTGTGCGAAAAACCTCTGGCGATGAATTCGACAGAGTCGCGCGAGCTAGTTGAACTAGCGTCGAAGTGCGGTCGCGCGGCTGGAGTGAATTACAACATTCGCTACTATCCACTGTGCATCGAGGCGGCTGAGCGTCGCAAGGCTGGTCAGCTTGGCACGATCCATCATGTTGCAGGAAGCTATGTGCAAGATTGGTTGTTGCTGCAAACAGATTTTAATTGGCGAGTGCTGTCGAGCGAGAGCGGCCCGCTGCGCGCGATCGCTGACATCGGCACGCATTGGCTGGACCTGATCCAAGCGATCACTGGCCTAGAAATTGAATCAGTGTGTGCGGACCTTAAAACGGTTTATGAAAATCGATTGCGGCCGATCGGTACGACGGAGACGTTTTCGAGTAAGACCGCTGGTGTGCGGCCCTCGGAACCGGTCGCCATCGACACTGAGGATTACGGTGCGGTGTTGTTGCGATTCAGGGGCGGTGCGAGCGGCGTGATGTGGGTGTCGCAAGTGACTGCAGGGAAAAAGAATGCGTTGCGGTGGGAGATCGCGGCTTCGGAACAAGCGATGAATTGGGATAGCGAATCGCCGAACCAGTTGTGGATTGGGCAGCGTGAGAAAGCGAACGAGCTGCTGACGCGCGATCCGGCGTTGATGTCGTCGCGCGCGGCGCAGTTCGCGAACTATCCAGGTGGACACAACGAAGGATTTCCGGATACGTTCAAGCAGCTATTTGTCGACTTTTATGGTGCGATCGAAAGTGGTGCTTATCAATCGGAGCCAAAGTACCCGACTTTTGCCGATGGACACCGCGAGATCTTGCTGTGCGAAGCGATCTTCCGCAGTGCTCAGGAACGTCGCTGGGTCGATATCGCTGAATAGCTGACTACAGGCCACTTTCAAATTTCTGTTAACTCTAGAGCGAAGCGCTGCAATCGATGTCGAGCGAACTATTGCCACTGGCTGGCCAGAACGTGTTGGTGTTCACGGGGGATATTTACGAGGATTTGGAGCTGTGGTACCCGAAGCTGCGATTGATTGAGGCGGGCGCGAAAGTTACGGTTGCGGGCGATGCGGCGGGACGCAGCTATGCGGGCAAGAATGGTTACCCTTGCGTTTCCGATGCTCGAATTGCCGATATGCATTCGTCAGAGTTCGATGCATTGGTTGTTCCGGGCGGTTTTATGCCGGACAAGTTGCGACGTGATCCCAAAGTGTTGCAGTTGGTGCGTGAGTTCTTTGAAGCAGGGAAACCGGTTGCAGCGATTTGTCACGGCGGATGGATTCCGATATCGGCGGGCATTTATCGCGGCGTGCGTGTCACGGGTTCGCCGGGGATAAAAGATGATCTCGTCAATGCCGGAGCGATCTTCGAAGACGCTTCGGTGGTGGTGGATCGCAACTCGGTGAGCAGTCGCAAGCCAGATGATTTACCGGATTTTTGTCGGGAGCTGATTCGATTGATGGTTGAACGGCAAGCGAGTTCGCGGACATGATTCTGTTGGTCGATAACTACGATAGCTTCGTCTATAACTTGCGACGTTACTTGTTGCGGTTGGGCCAAGAAATCATTGTCGTGCGCAACGATCAGTTGAACTTGGACGACCCAGCGATGGTGCAGTTCGAAGCGATGGTCATTTCGCCTGGGCCGCAGAGCCCTGATCAGGCTGGCGTGTGCCTTGAGTTGATCCGCAAGTTTCACGACCGTGTGCCCATGTTGGGTGTGTGCTTGGGGCATCAAGCCATTTGGCAAGCTCTCGGAGGGCGAATTGTTCGAGCGAAGATGCCGATTCACGGACGCGCTTCGTCGATTCACTTCAAGTCGTCGGCGCTGTTCGCGGGTATTGGTAGTCCGTTCTTGGCGGCGCGCTATCATTCGCTGGTTGCAGATCCCTGTTCTCAACCTGCGGGATTGCAAATAACAGCTTGGTCGGAGGATCAAGAGATCATGGCGTTCGAGCACGAGCGATTACCACTGTTTGGAGTGCAGTTTCATCCGGAATCGATTCTGACTAGCTGCGGCTATCAACTGCTGCAGAATTTCTTGGAGACGGCAAAAGCATCGCAGAAGCTTGGCGTTCTACCGACAAGCGATTTGGTCGAACCGCTGCTTGCGGAGCAGTATAATGTGGCCAGCGATAAGGGCTCCGATGCGTTCGCAGTCATCCCTGGCAGTCACTGGCAGTGAGCGATCGCAAGCAGAGACTTCCAGAGCGAATACGCTCGGAAGCGCGCTTCTTTGCACATGAAAAGCGTGCGGTAGGTGCCAAGCGATTGCAAGAGCTAGAAGAAATTAGAAGTTTATCGAAGCCTCTTTAGCGTAACTGTGCGGTTATGTGCCGCAGTTACCAACTCAATTCGTCCGTAGTGTCAAATACCATAATTGAGGAAGCAATTTGGCATTCAGTTTGATATAAGAACGACATTACAATTTGACTAAGGATTGTCGATTGCAACTTAAACCTCTTAACAACGATAGCAAGTGATGACGACCGTTGAGCTCAAACCGCCGAATAAGTCTGGCACTCTCCCTGATTCTCAAACAGAACCAATCGTCGTTGAGACGTTCTCCTACGACGACCGCATTGTAAGGATGTTTTGCACTGCGACGATTGTGTGGGGCTTAGTAGCCACGCTTGTCGGATTGCTGGTGGCAATCATTTTGGTAGTGCCGTGGCTGACGAGCGGACTGCCATGGTTTACGTTCGCTAGGCTGCGACCGTTGCATACGAACGCAGCGATTTTCGCGTTCGCGGGTAACGCAGTCTTTGCGGCGATTTACTACAGCACACAGCGGTTGTGTAAAGCGCGAATGTGGAGTGACACGTTAAGTCATCTGCATTTTTGGGGTTGGCAGGGAATTATCGTGGCTGCTGCGGTCACGTTGCCGCTTGGCATCACGCAAAGCAAAGAGTACGCAGAGCTTGAGTGGCCGATTGATATCGCGATCGCTGTGGTGTGGTTGGTGATTTTCGGTGGCAACTTTCTGATGACACTGGTGAATCGTCGCGAGCGACACATGTATGTTGCGTTATGGTTCTACATTGCAACGATTGTCACTGTGGCTCTCTTGCACGTGTTCAATAACTTGGTGGTGCCGACAAGTTGGTTCCATAGCTATTCGGTTTACGCGGGAGTTCAAGATGCGTTCATGCAGTGGTGGTATGGTCACAACGCGGTAGCGTTCTTTTTGACAACTCCGTTTCTTGGTTTGATGTATTACTTCTTGCCGAAGGCGGCCGAGCGTCCGGTGTTCAGTTACAAGCTGAGCATCATTCACTTTTGGTCACTCGTGTTCATCTACATGTGGGCCGGTCCTCACCATTTGCTTTACACTTCGCTGCCTGAATGGGCGAGCACGCTGGGCCTGTTGTTCAGTTTGATGTTGTGGATGCCGAGTTGGGGTGGAATGATCAATGGTCTACTGACGCTTCGCGGAGCGTGGCACAAGGTTGCTGCGGATCCGATTCTCAAATTTTTCGTGGTGGGGGTTACGTTTTACGGCATGAGCACTTTCGAAGGGCCGATGCTTTCGATCAAGAGTATCAACGCGCTGAGTCACTATACCGACTGGACGATCGCTCACGTGCATGCGGGTGCGCTTGGTTGGAACGGCTTTATGACATTCGGCATGCTGTACTGGTTGTTGCCGCGAATCTATCAAACCAAGATGTGGAGTCCAAAGTTAGTAAGTTTGCACTTCTGGGTCGGTACGATTGGAATTTTGTTGTACATCATTCCGATTTACGCAGCCGGTTTAATGCAAGGTCTGATGTGGCGTGCGATTGATGAGACTGGACACTTGATGTATCCCGACTTTGTGGAAACAACGCAGTCGATTGTGCCGCTGTGGTGGTTGCGAGTTCTGGGAGGCATGCTGTACGTGGCTGGTGTAGTGATGCTGTGCTACAACGCGTTCATGACTTGGAGCACGCGACCAGCGGCTTACGAGGTGCCCATTCATTCGGCTCCGCGATTGACTGCAGCTTATAACGCACCGGTTGTCGAACCGGTCAATGAGTTGGCCGACGCACCGGTTTTGCAGTTCGGTAAGAACTTGAATATGTGGGCCAAGATGACATGGCATCGACGCTGGGAGCGATTGCCGGTTAAGTTCACTGTGCTGGTAACGCTGGCGGTGGTTGTGGCCACTTTGTTTGAAGTGATTCCAACTTTCTTGATTCGAACTAATGTTCCGACGATAGCGACAGTAAAGCCTTACACGCCGCTTGAGCTGGCGGGTCGGCAGATCTATGTGTCGGAAGGCTGTTACAACTGTCATTCGCAACAGATTCGGCCGATGGTGGCTGAGACGAAGCGTTATGGCGAGTACAGCAAGCCAGGCGAGTTCATTTATGACCGTCCGTTCCAGTGGGGCAGTCGCCGTATTGGTCCTGACTTGGCACGTGAAGGTGGGCGTCAAAGTAGTTTCTGGCATTGGACTCACTTTGAAGACCCCGCTTCGGTTTCGCCTGGGTCGGTAATGCCAGAGTATGGCCACTTGCTGGAAGCCGATTTGAAATTTAGTGCGATTCAACCTTTGGTCAAGGCGTCTAGTTTCTTAGGGGCCGAATATGGTGAAGAAGAGATGACCGACGCAGAAGGGCATGCTCGCAAGCAGGCGGAACGCGTGGCGGCGGACATCGTCAAGCAAGGAGGTCCGGCAGGCGTGCATGAAAAGCAAGCCATCGCGCTGATCGCTTACTTGCAACGTATGGGAACTGACTTGTTCCGTGTCGAGGAAGTGAAGAAGAGCGATGCAGTTGAGCCCGAGTCCGGAGCGGATGCAGTGGCACCGGCAGACGCGGTCAGTGAAGTGATGCCTGCTGAACCACCTGTGAATGCGGCTGCACTCAATTAATTGACGATCAGAATATTATTTTAATAGACGAATTAGGATTGAGCATGATCAAGGATTTAGTCAGCGCGCTGGACTATTCGGCATGTGCAAATGCAGCGTTGCTTTTGTTCGTGGCTTCGTTCAGCATCATACTTTACGGTTCGTTTCGGTTGAGCAAGCAAGCCAGCGATCGCTTTGCTTCGATTCCGTTGAACGACGATGTTGTGGAGGATCCTCGCTATGGAGAGTAATCAACTAACGGATCACGCCTACGACGGAATTCAAGAGTTCGATAATCCGCTACCCGGATGGTGGAAATGGATGTTCGTAGGCTCTGTCGTGTTCAGTGTTTTCTATGCGATGTACTTTCATATCGGTGCCCCGGGGCGTTCGGTGATTGAGACCTATGACGCAGCTTTGTCAGAGAATATGCGGTTGCAATTTGCGGAGATAGGCGATTTAAAGCCCGATGCTGAAACGATTTTGGCTTACACGACCAAACCGAGTTGGTTGAAGGTTGGTCAAACGGTTTACAAAGCGAATTGTGTTTCTTGTCACGGTCGCGATGGCGAGGGTAAAGTCGGTCCGAACCTGACTGACGACTTCTACAAGAACGTCACCAAGGTTGAAGATATTGCGAGGGTGATCAATAAGGGCGCGGGTAATGGAGCGATGCCAGCTTGGTCGAATCGCATCCTGCCGAACGAAGTGGTATTGGTTTCTGCCTATGTGGCCACACTGCGCGGAACGTCACCAGCGGGTGCGCCCAAAGGTCCTGAAGGCAACGAGATTGCCCCTTGGCCTGCTCCGCCCGCTGAAGCTCCAGCCGACAAGAAAATGGCTGAGAAAGAGTAGTTGAAAGATAATGTCCGAGTTTAGTTTGCCGGTACATGGCTCGTGTGGTTCTGGCGGTTGCGCGAACTGCAACGGCGCCGATCCGATTGCGCTGAATTCGAATCGCGAACTAACGGGTCGCGAGTTGCCTGGCAGCGACGCTTTGCTTGAATCGCCGGAGCATGTGCTCAGCACATTAGAGCGCGATGGCAGTCGTCGGTGGCTGAGGCCGAAGCTGTCCAAGGGTTCTTGGTGGACGCGGCGGCGCATCGTTGCTTACGTCCTAATGGTCGTTTTCATGGTGATTCCTCACCTGCAGATTGGCGACAAGCCGTTCATTCGCTTGGACATTGCCGCACGCGAGTTCACAATTTTGGGTCACACATTTCTTCCAACGGACACACTGCTACTCGCTCTGACCATGTTGACTGCGTTCATCTCGATTGTGTTTTTAACAGCGGTGACGGGTCGCGCTTGGTGCGGTTGGGCTTGTCCTCAGACGGTTTACATTGAGTTTTTGTTTCGACCGATTGATCGCTTGTTTGAAGGTACGGCTGGCAAAGGCGGTCAGGCGAAACGAAAGTTAACACTCCCGATGCAGATGTTGCGGTTAGCAATTTATTTGGTGTTGGTAATGTGGCTGGCGCACACTTTTCTGGCTTACTTTGTTGGTCCTGAGCGTCTGCGAATGTGGATGCAAAGTACACCGTTTGAACATCCGGCAGCCTTTTTGGTGATGGCTGTTACGACTGGGTTGCTGATGTACGACTTCATGATCTTTCGCGAACAGACATGCCTAATCGCTTGTCCGTATGGACGTTTCCAGTCCGTGATGCTGGATCAGCAATCGTTGATCGTGGCCTATGATTACAACCGTGGTGAGCCGCGCAAAAAGGGAAAGCACACTGTAGAGGACAACGCCGGGCATTGCGTTGATTGCAATCAGTGTGTGGTGGTTTGTCCTACTGGAATCGATATTCGCAACGGATTGCAGATGGAGTGCATTAATTGCACGCAGTGTATCGATGCTTGTGATGTTGTCATGGATAAGGTTGGTTCACCGCGAGGTTTGATTCGTTACACTTCGCAGGACGCATTGGCAAAGAAGCCTAAACGCATGCTGCGCGCTCGAACGATTATCTATCCCATTTTGTTGATTGTTGTGACGAGTGGTTTGGGATATGCCGTTTCAACGAAGTACGGATTTGACGCGAGGATCATTCGGGGTAAAGGTCAGCCGTTTACAAACGTTGATCGCAGCACTATATCGAACACTTTCAACATGCGTCTGGTCAATCGAACCGATACGGATCAACGCTACACATTGACGATTATAGAGCCGTCCGACGTTAGGCTTGAGATACTGGATGATTCGACGATTGAATTGAAGTCGGGCGAGACTTCGATGGTTCCGATCAACGTGCGATTTAAGCCGAGCTTGACGCTGCGAGACGGCAATGAGCCAGCAATTATTGAGATTGTTGACAGTAAGAACAATCGGCACGAAGTTAAATTTAACTTGTTAGGACCGCGCTAGTGGCAACGCAAACGCTCGGAGTGCAATCCGAGGAATTCAAAGCAATTGAACGTCGAGCTCGTCGATTTTGGGTGAGCGTCATCGTCGGCTTTTTGAGCTTACAGGTCGCGATCGGAATCGCTTCGATTGTACTTGCGCTGAACGATCCTACGGTCGCTGTGATTCCCAACTATCATCAGTCCGCATTGGATTGGGATGTTACCCATCGCGCACGGCAGCTTTCCGATGAGCTTGGTTGGCAGATCGATTACAACGTCGTTCCGGCTGAGCAGGCGGGCAAGCGGACATTGTTAGTGACGATTTTAGATCGCAGCGGTAAGCCGTTGGGCGGCTTGAATGTCAGCGCAAAAGTCTATCGTCACGCGAGGGGTGGTGACGTTGACCGGCTTCACTTGCGAGCAGTTGCGGACGGCAATTATCAAGCGGACACTAAATTTTCCGACAAGGGTTTATGGCAGATCGAGTTGGTCTTTGAAGGCGATCACGGCATCGCGAGCTTGTCGCGAGAATTCGAAGTCAAGTAACACGAGCCCAACGATTACGAACCCCGAATAAGAACGAGTGCCTGCGATGTGGATTCTGATTGGCGCGGTGGTGTCTGCGAGCGTGCTGGGAAGTATGCACTGTGTCGGTATGTGTGGACCGCTGGCGATGTGGGCGAGCGGCGCGGGCGAAGGTAGTTCGCGATTGGCATTTAATACTTCGTTGTACCACCTTGGGCGTATGGTGACGTATGCGATCGTCGGATTGTTAGCTGGATTGGTGGGTCAGTTAACCGACGTAGGTGGAGAAGTATTGGGCGTGCAGCTAGCAGCGGCTCGGATTGTTGGTGCGATCATGGTTGCGATGGGCTTTATACAGTTGACGAAGTGGTGGTCCGTGCGCAGGGGATCGGCGAATTGGTTCTCAAGACAATCCAACGATGTGACTGCTCGCAAGCAATCGTTGATCTCGAAGTGGTTGGTGAGTTTAAGACCTGCTGTGTTTTCAATGAAGCCATCCGCGCGCGCATTGGTAACCGGGTTGCTGACCGCGTTTTTGCCTTGTGGTTGGTTGTATTTGTTTGCTTTATTCGCAGCAGGGACCGGTAGTTGGTATATGGGATCTGTTGTGATGTTTGCGTTTTGGCTTGGCAGTGTCCCCGCGCTGGTTGGTGTCGTAATGAGCACGAAGTTGTTTGCGGGAAGGTTGAGACAGTTTGTACCGGTTGCGGTATCGCTGATGATGATTGTTGCGGGCAGTTCTGCGATTGCTGGACGCGGATTTGCGAACCTGCATTCGTTGGCGGAAATCGCGGTTCCTGAACGTCATGCTTCGACCGAATTGACCTCGGTAAGGCTGTCGAACGACGAGCTTTCGAAATCGTTGGACGATTTGGTGAAGACACCGCTACCATGCTGCCAAGCAAAGTAATGTTGATTGTGATTTGATATATGGCTCAACTTGAACAGTCAGTTGCATCGGAGACGTCGGCAGGAGATGGGATGGCGACGGTTACCTCATGCGCGGTGGCTTCGTGCGCGGTGAAGCGTGCTGAGGTGATCGCGCGGCCGTGCGTTCACTGTGGGCAATCGACTGATTGTTTGGCGAGCGACGATGCGCAGCAGGTCTTCTGCTGTTCAGGTTGTCGAAGCGCATATGAGTTGATTCATGGCTGGGGGTTGGATGAATTTTACGCGTTGCGGGAACAGTTACGCCCCGCCTCTGCTTCCGCGGTGGTGTCGGGTCCGGATCGCTACAGTCAATTCGACGAGCCGGAATTTCTTGGCAAGTCAGCGCCTCGCGTATTAGCTGATGGAACTTGTTCCGTAGAGTTGGCGGTGCAGGGCTTGCACTGTGCGGCATGTGCTTGGCTGATCGAAAATGTATCGTCGTCGATCCCCGGTTGGTTGTCAGTGCGTGTACGCATGAGTGACCATACGGTCCGGTTGGTCTTCGATCCAGAAAGAACCAAACTCAGTGCGATAGCTGAGTTAATGGGTCGAATGGGATATCAACTGGCACCCTTTGATCGATCACCGGACGAACACATCGCTCAAGAGAGCAAGCGATTGCTGGTGCAGATCGCGATTGCTGGGTTCTTGGCAGCGAATTCGATGTGGATCGCTTTGGCACTTTATGCCGGCGAGTTCTCGGGAGTCGTTTTTGAGTATCGATACTTCCTCGGTTTGATGGGTACAGCTCTTGGTTCTGTTGCGGTGGTCGGTCCAGGGCGAACGTTTTTCGTAGGCGCGCTGGCTTCAATGAAAACGCGTACGCCGCACATGGATCTGCCCATTGCAGTTGGTTTACTGGTGGGGACGGTCGTTGGCGTTATTAATGCGGTTCGCGGTTCGGGTCACATTTTTTTTGATTCATTGGCTGCGCTGGTCTTTCTACTTTTGATCGGGCGGTGGATTCAGTTCCGTCAGCAGCAGCGTGCAGCGCGAGCGGTCGATCTGATGTTGAGAATTACACCGCGGCACGCGACACGGATTGCGGATGACGGGCGCACGGAGCTTGTCTTGGCTGAGAATTTACAACTTGGTCAGTGCATTCGAATCGCGCCGGGGGAGTGCGTGGCTGCGGATGGTATCATTCTCAATGGCGAAACAACGATCGATCGTTCTCTGCTGACCGGTGAGAGTGTGCCGGTGCAAAGTCATCGCGGCGACTCCGTGGCGGCGGGGATGATCAACGTAAGTGCGCCAATTGATGTCGAAGTTCGCGCGGTGGGTCGCGAAAGTCGAATCGGTCGGGTGATGCAGTCTGTCGAATCGGCGACTACGGACAAAACGCCCATCGTGCAATTGGCGGATCGAATTGGTGGCGTTTTCGTTGTGGTTGTAATGTCGTTAGCTGCAGTGACGTTTGCGACGTGGTTACCGACTGGGATCGGAGAGGCGACAACGCACGCTACTTCGCTGCTGATTGTGGCGTGTCCGTGTGCATTGGCTTTGGCAACTCCGCTGGCGATTGCTGTTGGGCTAGGGCGAGCGGCGAGATGTCAAGTCTTGATTCGGGACGGCCAATCGCTGCAGAATTTAGCCAAGGGCGGTCGAATCTGGTTGGACAAAACGGGCACCCTGACCGAGGGTCGGCAACGTGTTAGTTCGCTGGAAGGGACGACATATGGGTTAGAGCTGGCAGCAGCCATCGAGAACAAGTGTGTGCATCCGGTAGCGAGCGCGGTTGTGCGCGAAGCGGAACTGCAGAGGCTGCATGTAAGTAACACCGCAACCTTGGACAAGGCGTTGCCAGGTGGGGTTGTTGGAACTGTGGATGGCGAAAGCATTGCGGTAGGGAACTTAGAGTTGATGCGATCGCAGTCGATCGATGTGGCAACAATTTGGTTGGAACGGATCGACGCATGTGTACGTCGCGGTGAAGCCCCGCTGTTAATTGCGGTAGGCGGAGGGGTATGCACGTTGCTGGGGTTGTCAGATCCTTTGCGGAAAGATGCGAGTGAGACTATTTCGAAGTTGTCCGGTGAGGGCTGGTCGGTGGGTGTGCTGTCGGGTGATCATCCAGCAATTGTCGCGGGGGTTTGCGAGCAACTGGGAATTCGGAAGGAAGATTGTCACGGCGGTTTGACGCCGGAAGAGAAGTTAGCGATGGTACAGCGATCGCGTCGCGAAGGGCGGACTGTCGTCATGGTTGGTGATGGGGCGAATGATGCTGCGGCGCTGGCGGCGGCTGACGTCGGCATTGCCGTTCGCGGTGGAGCGGAGGCAAGCCTGCAGGCAGCGCCGGTATTCGTCTCGTCGGGGCGATTGACGACGATTCATAATTTAATGGTTGGCGCGCGGCGTACAAATCGTGTCATCTATGCGATGTTTGCGGTTTCGCTAAGTTACAATTTACTGGCGGTTATGCTTGCGATGGCGGGTTGGATTAGTCCGCTGGCGGCTGCACTACTGATGCCGATCAGTTCTGTGAGCGTCCTGGCGATTGTGCTGGGCGCGAGAACCTTTGAGGAGCCGAGCTGATGAGTGTTGTATATGTTGCGTTACCAGTTGCCTTGCTGTTGGGGGCGGCGGGAATGTACGCTTGCATACGATGCATTTGGGACGGGCAGTACGAGGATCTAGAGACTCCAGCCGTTCGAATTTTGATTGACGATCAGAAATCAGCGACGCAGAAATCAGCGACGCAGTCCAACGAATGGCGACCCAAGTAAGCGTTTAGCTATGCAGCGTTTATCGTAATGATCTAAGAGAATTTATACCGAATTCGATTTTAAGCATATTAGGAATTTTATTGTGAATACGAAGCCTATCCTTTCAATGTGGCTGGTGGGGTACGCACTGTTTGCAGGTTGCAGAGAGGAACGTCCGGTTGAGTTTGAGCCGAACATGGTGTTCGCCAAGAGCATTGAGATTTCGTCGGGGTATCCGATGAAGGCGGCGCTCAATCAGACGCAAGACGCGTTGAATCGTCTGTTTGGAATGCCTACGGATCCGCAGTTACCCGAGTTACTCAAGTCTGACGACTACAAAGATCTGATCAGCTTGGATCGGGTCAAAGCGGCTGGATATGTCGAAGAAGGAGTTGGGCTGTATGAGAAGCACTGTGCCACGTGTCACGGTGCTGTGGGAAACGGACGCGGAACGACCGCTGCGCTACTGGACCCGTATCCTCGGGACTATCGAGCAGGCAAATTTAAGTTCAAGACAACTCCGCGAAGTGTGAAGCCGTTGCGGGAAGATTTGGAGTATGTGATTCGTCGTGGTATTGATGGCACATCCATGAAGGCGATTCCCGAGTTGAAAGATGAAGATGTGAAGGTACTTGTCGATTATGTGATCTACCTTTCGATTCGCGGAGAGCTGGAACGCAATTTACTTCGTCAAGCGGAAGACATTGACTTTGAGGCAGGTGAGAGTTTGTTTGATGTCAGTTTGGAAGCGACGAAGCCGGAAGAGTTTAAAGAGCAATTAGTGAATGTCGAGGAAACTTTAGTGGACATCGGCGATAGCTGGTTGGAGGCAGAAGAGCGGGTGAAAGAGATGCCTGAGCCTCCTGCGGACATTCCGGTGCCAGCGACGCGTGTGGAGGTACTGGCAGCTAAGCAGTCGCCGGAAGATTCGCCGCTCAAGAAGTCTATCGAGCGTGGCGGTGAGGTGTTTCGATCGGAAGCTGCAGCGTGTGCCAAGTGCCACGGCGTTGAAGGTTATGGCGATGGAAAGAATATCGACTATGACGATTGGACCAAGGAGTGGACCTTGCGAATTGGGATCGAACCGACTGACGAGGAATCGCAGATTCCGTTGGTCGCTCGGGGCGCGTTGCCGCCAAGAAGAATTATGGCCCGCGATTTTCGTTTGGGGTTGTTTCGCGGTGGAAGTGAACCGGAGCGAATTTATCGGCGCATCGCGGAAGGGATCGATGGCACGCCGATGCCAGCGGCAACGCTGCCAGCGGAAGATATTTGGCATCTTGTCAACTATGTTCGATCGCTGGAAAGTCCGCCCGAGCCTGATGGAACTGAGACCGCTTCAACTACCAAGTAAGATACTCGCATGAAGATGTATAGTGCTCAGTCCGAGTCCATTCCACCTGATCATGAGCTGATGCAACGTTACTTGGCATTGCGCGAGTACATTGCATTGACCGACAACGACATTGAGATTGCAGTAGCGGCTTGGCCCCAAGTTAAACCGCATGTGCAAGAATTAATTGATGATTTCTATGCGACGATATTAAGTCAGCCGAATGCTTCGGCAGCGATTCGTGGTGGCGAGCAGCAGGTTGCGCGATTGAAGCTAACGTTGGCGCGTTGGTTGTCCGAGTTGTTTGTGGGTAAATATGATCAGGTGTTTGTCCGGGAGCGTTGGCTGGTCGGATGGCGACATGTCAAGATTGGATTGCCTCAGGTCTGGACGGCGACGGCGATGAGTCGGTTGCGTGATCGGTTGCTGGGATCGATCGCTCTTGATTGGGACGACGGGCTTGCTGAGTTTCAATCGCTTTCTTCTGCGATCACTCGCATGATGGATCTTGATTTAGCGTTGATTCAAGATGCTTATCATACGGAAGCGGTTGCGAAGTTTGTTCGGGGCGAACGCGATCTGAATGAAGCTATCATTGGTACGACTCAATCGGTGGTGTTATTAGTTACTGAGTCGGGAGAAATCGCGCGAGGCAACACTTTTATATCACGACTAGTTTGTGGTGAAGATACTTTGCCGACGCATGTGCGTCGTATTGATGATTTGATTCCTGCGGAAGATTGTGGGCAATTGTATGAATTGTTATCGCGTGATTGTGCTCCACTTCCGTGCGGACCAGTGATTACGCAGTTGGTTGATTGCAATTCGCGTCAGCGCACCATTCGTTGGTTCGCGCGCACTATATTGCCGACGGCTTATCCGGACGAAGTAATTCAGGCTCGCATTCAGTTGTTGGTTGGCCACGATTTGACAGATTTGACTGAAGCGCAGCGGCGCAGTGTGCAGCAAGAGCGTCTAGCGGCGATTGGGCAGACGATGGCTGGTTTGGCTCATGAGAGTCGCAATGCGTTTCAGCGCAGTCAAGCGGCGCTTGAGACGTTAGCGCTTGAGTTAGAGGACCGACCTGATGCTTCGTTATTGTTGGGACGCATCCAACGTGCCAACGATCACTTGCTGCATCTTTATGAGGAGGTATTGCAGTTCGCTAAGCCCGTGCGCTTAGATCTTCGTCAATGCGACCTAGTTGAGATTGTGGACGCAACTTGTCGGCATGTGATCCAAGCCGCGAAGGTTGAAAGTGACTGCATTCAGATTGTCAGCAAAGTTGCTCATCCGCATATTACGGCTGACGCGTTTGCCGTCGAACAAATACTGCGTAACTTGATAGAAAACGCGTTGGTTGTATCACCGGCCGGCAAGCCTGTTCGAATTGTGATTGAGTCATCGTGGCAGGGTGATCAGCCGTCATTGAAAGTACAAGTCATTGATGAGGGGCCGGGGATTCCGCTCGAAAATTTCGACCGAGTGTTCGAACCTTTCTTTTCGACGCGTTCGCGTGGTACTGGTTTGGGGCTGCCGATTGCGCGGCGGCTAGCGGTAGCGCATGGTGGGAGTCTGGAGTTGCTTTCCGATTCGAATGGAACAAAGGCGGTACTGACATTGCCCGAGGTATCAACGGGTGATCCTACGCTTGATCCTGAAGACGTTCGCGACAATCGCCGTCAAAATACTTAGGGTGTCGTCGCTTGAGGCGTCTCTATTTTGCGGTGTCGGTGCGCTGGAGAAGCATCGCGAGCACAGCGTGCGATAACGCCCACGCCTGTGCGTTCCGAGTACACTTTAAGTTGGCAAAATCACGAGTTGGCTTTGGCTTGCAGTTAGCGAAGCTCTGTAGTGCTTTCGACGCGCACTCGAAATTGCTGACGTTTAGGGACTAATTCGCAGATGTTTTGACTTCCCGCATGCGATTACTGTGGCAAACGCAGATTGAAGTCGTTCCAGCGAGCGTTCGGTACAAAAGTTGCGAATTGAGCGGTAGATTCGGTTTGAGAATGAAATGCCCTGACAACCAACTGCGGGGAAAAGGAACTAAAAATGAGTCAAGAATTAACGGATATCGATTTGTTGTTAGTGGATGACGAGACCGATTTTCGTGAATCTGCGTATCAATACTTTTCCAAACGTGGGTATCGGGTGGTAGCGGTGGAGAGTGGTCCAGCGGCGTTGCAGGCGGCACAGACGCAGCAATTTGACGTAGCGGTGGTCGACGTACATATGCCTGACATGGACGGGGTGCAGTTGCTAGAGAAATTCCGTGAAGGCGACGGTACGGTTCAGGTCATCATGTTGACTGGGGGAGCAACGATTCCGACGGCGGTCGCTTCGATGAAGGCGGGTGCGGTTGATTACGTAACCAAGCCGATTCGGTTGGCGGATCTGGATCGTTTGATCTATCGCGCGTCATTGACGGCAAAGTTGCTCCGTGAGAACTCCCA
>JBGSJB010000223.1:0-12796 GCA_041742175.1 Pirellulaceae bacterium | reverse complement strand
CCGATCTTCTTCGCCGCAAACATCATGATGAAAAACGCTGCCGCAATCATCAGCAGCACCGGCCCGTATTGGCTCATGAAATTCGGACCGTCTGTAAAGTTCCAGTCCACGCGACTGGCAGTCAGTAACTCGCGTATCTCCGCGTTAGTCTGATCTGAGTCGTCTTTGCTCGCGCGAAACTCCACTTTCGCCGAGTCTCCAGCTTCGCCATTCGTGAAGTTGCGGCGAATGACGTAGCCGCTGATGAACGACTTGTCGACGCGAACCGATCGAATATCCGATAGTTCAATCTGGTTCTTCGAATCCGCCGCCGATTGGATCGTTACCTTGCCGTCAAACCCCTCTTCCAGTTTCGTGCTGGTCGGGCTTTCGTACTTCGTTTCCTTTAACAGTCGAACCAAATCGGGATAACTAAGCCGAAGGACAGCATTGTTGACCGCGAAAACACCGATCGAGATCAAGATGATGGCGGTCAGCACCAAGTACCAAAGCCAGTTGTTCGCCTTGCTTTCACCATTCCGCTTGTCGTGGTCGTCGTCGGCCATAGATTACCTGTGTCAATCAGTTGTTTCGAGGTCAGCACTGTTTGCATAGTATTGCTAACCACTAGCCAGTTCAAGCGACTGTGCTGGTCAGGTAGAATAATTGATCGCGTTTGCGCCGATTCCGAATTGCGAAAACTCATAATCGCTACGATCGCGTTAAACTAATCGTGCGTATCCGACAAAAATTAAGCCTCCCATCGACGTGCTAGGGTCCGTACCAAGCGAGAAATTACAAGCGGGAAAGCAATACGTGGACAAGCTCAAAGTTGATTCGCCGTTCTTGAAAGCTCAGCCTCGACGACTATCGTTTTCAAGCATTCTCATTCTGCTGCTAATGGTTGTGTTTGCTGGCGTGAGTTTGCTGGTCTACAACGCTTTGAACGTACCAGCAATCACCAATGAACTGGATGCATGGCTGGGGCGACAATCGAAAACGGTTGAAACCGCCGACAGCCGAGAGTCGCAGATCATTTTCGTGATGTTCTGCTACTCAGCGCCGCTCATGCTAGGAATCTTAGTTCACTCGCTCCACCTCGTTATCAATTTCTTTGATCGTCGTCAGCGTGCACGCGATCAAGAAGAGGACGAAGCGTTCCGGATGACCAACTGAATTGAGTCCCAAAGTTGAGGCCTGTCTATAATCGAACTGGTACACAGCCAGCCAAGTGTTGCCTGCGATGATTTCCCGAGATTATCTTTCCGTTGTTATGATTGCGATCCCATGCAAATTTTCTCGGCTCACACCCACGTGGGCTCGATTAGTCAGTTGGAGCTGAACATGAAATCAAATTTCAGTAGCTTGCGAGCGTCGCAGTTGCGAAAATCGGTCTGTTGCCTCGCGATCCTTTTCGCCGCTTTGGTCACAACCGCTGTGAGCGCCGACGATGGAAAGCAATCAAACCCGGGAGTCACAAACGCGGGAGTCACAGCTGCTCGGCAACTTTCGAACGCCTTCCGCAACGCAGCGGAAAAAACACTTCCAGCCGTCGTGACGATTCTCGGCCGCGAAGAAAACAAAGAGCAACCGATGCTGAACATCATCGGCGGTCGCGATGATCAAGTGTATTCGAGCGTCGGTTCCGGTGTCATCATCAGCGACGATGGACTAGTGCTCACGAATCATCACGTGGTCGCCAACATGCACCAAATCGATGTGCGTCTTTCCGATGGTCGCCAATTTGTGGCTGAAGACATCAAGTCCGACGCAGGCAGCGATCTCGCTATTTTGCACATCAAATCCGATTCGCCATTTCCATCTGCAACGCTCGGCAACTCTGATGAATTGCACCTTGGCGACTGGGTACTCGCTATCGGCAGTCCCTTCAATCTCGAATCATCCGTCAGCGCCGGAATCGTCAGTCGAACTGAACGGCTACGACAGCTCTCAAAGGAAGTTTACGGACGTTTTCTGCAAACCGATGCCGCCATCAACCCCGGTAACTCCGGCGGACCGCTACTAGACCTAGAGGGCAACGTAGTCGGTATCAACACCGCTATCTCCTCGCGCAACGGAGGCTTTCAAGGTATCGGGTTTGCCATTCCGATCACCCGAGCAAACTGGATTCGCAAGGAACTCGCAGAGTTCGGAAAAGTGCGCCGCGCGAAGATTGGCATCGGAGCGGCCGCAGTTCCAGTCGAAGACGCACAAAAGCACAACTTGGCGAACGGCTTGGGCATCATAGTCAACAACTTGCAATTCAATCGCCCTGGCCAAAAAGCAGGCTTGAAAATCGGAGACATCATTCTTTCAGTTGCAGGTGAACAAGTGACCTTCAACAACTTTCTTGAAATCGTTCAGCAGTCACCAATCGGCGAACCAGTTAAACTCTCCGTCCTCCGCGGTGACGAGCGACTTGAACTAATCGTAGAGCTCGAACCCAAATAGCCCACACCCCTTCTAATCAAACCGTTTTCTTCACTCGGAACATCAGCACATACAGCGCCGGTAAGTTCATGAGCGTTAAGAAGGTGGCGATGGACAAACCACCCATAATCGCCATCGCCATCGGCCCCCAAAACACACTGCGCGTCAACGGAATCATCGCGAGAATCGCCGTCGCAGCCGTCAAGACCACCGGCCGAGCGCGACGAACCGCCGACTCAATCACCGCTTCCCATTGCGACATTCCGTGCTGCATGTCTTGTTCAATTTGATCGATCAAGATCACCGAGTTGCGCATGTCCATACCAGCCAGCGCGATCACACCCAACAGCGCCACAAAACCGAACGGAGCGTTGAAGACATGCAGTGCCGTAACCGCGCCGATGATTCCCAGCGGGGAAATCACAAACACCAACACGGCTTTGCGAAAGTTCTGCACCTGCGCCATCAACAACGTCCACATCACCAGCACCATCAGCGGAAAGACACCAAAGAGCGCTGAATTTGCTTTTGCACTTTCCTCGATCGCGCCACCCACTTCGATACGATACCCAGGCGGCAACGAATCTCGCATCTCAGTCAATTTTGCATCGATGCGATTCGATACATCAGGAGCTTGCCATCCATCGCGCACGTCCGCACGCACCGTCAACATCGTTTCGCGATTGCGGCGCCACAGTATCGGTTCCTCTTGATCGTAAACCGGTACAGCCACTTGCGACAACGGAATTGCATTGCCATTGGTCGTAAACAGCGACAAATCAGCGACATGATCCAAGTCCATGCGCTCTTCTTTGACAGCTCGCGCAACCACATCCACCGATTCACGACCATCGCGGAACTGCGAAACCGGAGTTCCCGACAACAGAATCTGCATCGAATTCGCTACCTCTTGCGGAGCGAGTCCGATCAATCGCGCGCGATCCTGATCAACTTCCAATCGCACTCGCTTCGCTGTCTCGTTCCACTCAAGATTAGGCGCTACCGCTGCCGGTTCTGCGCGCATCACATCACGAACTCGGTAGGCGATCTGCCTAACTTCTTCAGGGTTGGGACCAATGACGCGAAATTGAACTGGATACCCAATCGGCGGCCCAAAATCGAGTCGCAACACTCGAATCGATGCAGCTGCAAACGCTGGATCTTGATCAAAGATCTTGACCAGTCGCTCGCGCAGCAATTCGCGATGCTTCGCACTCTTGGTCAAGATCACAAACTTGGCAAAGTTCGCTGCCGGCAAGTCAGGATCAAGCGCCAAGAAAAATCGAATACTTCCCGCGCCGGTATAAGCGGTGAAGTGCTCGATGTTTTCATCGCCGTGCAACACCTGTTCAATCCGCTCAACCTCTGCCTCAGTCGCCGCAAACGAAGAACCTTCAGCCAATCGCAGGTTGATAATCAACTCCGGTCGCGATGACTGCGGAAAGAACTGCTGCTGCACCGTGCTAAAGCCAAACAGCGCGATTCCAAACGCGATCACCGTACCAGTCACGATACTTTTCGGATGCTCAACGCAGAATGTTACCGCCGTTCGCAACCACCGATGAAAGCGTCCGTTGTAAGCGTCCGAGTGACCTTGCGCATGCGATGACGAACCCTGCGCAGATCCGTGCCCGTCAGGCAACAACCGGACGCCGAGAAACGGAGTGAAGGTGACCGCCACCAACCAAGATGCGATCAGCGAAATGCCAACAACCCAAAAAATCCCGCCCGCATACTCACCAGCCGCCGAGCTGTTGAAACCAACTGGCAAGAAGCCCGCGACGGTAATCAAAGTGCCCGACAACATTGGAAACGCAGTCGACTTCCAAGCAAACGTGGCTGCGGCAACGCGATCCCAACCTTCAGCCATTTTTACGGCCATCATTTCAACAGCAATGATCGCGTCGTCAACCAACAAACCGAGCGAGAGAATCAGAGCGCCCAAACTGATTCGATCCAGATTCATACCGATCGTGTTCATCACAACCATCGTAATGGCGAGCACCAAGGGGACGCTAAGCGCAACCACAATGCCAGTCCGCCACCCAAGACTGATGAAGCTGACGATCAGCACAATGATCAACGCTTCAACGAACGAACGCAAGAACTCAGTCACCGATTCTTCAACCACATGCGGCTGAAAGGAAATCGTCTCCACTTCAGTTCCCAATGGCAAACCCGCTTTGATCTCCGCCAAGGCTTCTTCCAGTTGATGACCGAGCTCAAGCACATTACCGTTCTTCTTCATCACCACGCCAACCGCCACAGTAGGTTTGCCGTTGTGACGAATCGTAAAATTCTTTGGATCGATGTAACCTCGCGATACCTCAGCAATATCACCCAACCGCAGCAACTCGCCGTTCGACTCGATCGGTGTTTCACGAATCGCTTCGAGCGCATCAAACGCTCCATCGACTCGAACAAACACGCGGTCCGTGGCGGTGTCGACCATACCCGCCGGAGTTACCGTATTCTGTCGCTGCAACGATTCGAAAATCTGCTGCGGTCGGATCCCCAGCGTTGCCAAACGCTGGTGCGAGAACTCTACATAAACCTTCTCCGCTTGCTCGCCAAACAACACAGCTTTGCCGACTTCCTTGATTCTGAGAAATCGATCGCGGGCCGCTTCCGCCAAATGCTTCAACTCAGTCGGCGTAAACTCTTCACCACTGAACGCATAGATCGCTGAAGACACATCGCCGTATTCGTCATTGACAAACGGACCAACCACTCCGCTAGGCAACGTACTGCGTATATCGTCCAACTTCTTGCGGAGTTGATACCACAGCTCTTCCATCTCTTCCGCTGGCGTGGTGTCTTTAAACTGAACTAAGATCATGACACTGCCAGGTGTCGTGTAAGTTCGCAGAAAGTCCAGATGCTGCAGCTCCTGCAGTTTCTCCTCAAGCTTGTCGGCCAGTTGGCGTTGCATCTCCTCAGTTGTCGCGCCCGGCCAACGCGCGGACACCAACCCAGTCTTAATCGTAAAGGAAGGATCCTCCGCGCGCCCCATGCGACGATAAGCGTCCAAGCCCGCGATGGCGCTTGCCAACATCAGAAAAGTCACAAACGCTGGATGCTTGACTGCCCACTCGGACAAATTGATTCCGCTCATTTGAGCTCTTCCCAATTACGAACCGTTACACCGGAGTCCAATTTGTGCACGCCCGCAGAAACAATGCGATCTCCATCCGCCAACTCGCCACGAACAATCACCTGCTCCTGACCGTAGCGCACGATTTCGACCGGTATCGCACCAATGTGCCCGGCGTCATCCAGCACCTTCCAAACGATCGGCGCGTCACTCTTCGCACCCTGCACACTTACCAACCGCTCAGGTCGTCCCGCTAAAGCACTCGACGGAATCGCAATCGAATCGCCATCAATGCCGCAGTTCATATGCAGCGTTGCAGACATACCCAACTGCAATGCGGGAGGTACATCGACAATGGTGAAGCGAGCTTCGTAAGTTCGTGCAACCGGATCCGCAGTTGGTGACAACTCGCGCAGCTTGGTTCGAGACTCAACTCCCGGCAATGACCAAAACGTCACTCTCTCCGCTGCATCAGCTAATCCACTTACCAAGCGCTCGGGCACACCCACCACCACTTCCAATTCGTTGCCTTGCGCCAACTTCGCAACTCCGCGACCATCGGCAACAACTTGACCACCCTCAGCCATAATCTGTGTGATCACACCCGCCGTGGGCGCTTCTAAAACGGTGTACTGCAATCGATTGCGAGCCAACTCGAGAGCGCGATTGGCCGCCGTGCGTCGCGCAGCCGCCACATCGCGCTGTGCAAGAGCTCGATCATATTCGTCATCGCTAACCGAACGGCTCGTCTGCAACGCTCGCATGCGGACCTCGTCAGCCGCAGCCTGCTTGTAAGTTGCCTCCGCACTCGCCAAATCAGCCGCCGCCGATTCAAGCTGCAACTCGTAGTCAGTCAAATCGAGCTCAAACAATACTTCGCCTGCCGAAACACGCGAACCAACATCCACCAGTCGCTTTGCAATCTTGCCACCAACACGAAACGCTAATTCCGTCTCATAGCGAGCTTGAACGGTGCCGATCAGCGACCGCGTCGCCTCACGCTGCTTGGCCTCAACCGTGAACAGCCTCGCGGTAACGGAAGGTTTAGCCGCCCCCGATTCGCTGGCTGATTCCGATTGCGTTCGGCCGCGCACGACCCACGCCATGCCACCCAGCAGACCTACTGCGGCGGCCAGCAAAATGAACCGCGTGAAGAACTTTGTTAACCTATTGGTGACCATTTTCCCCTCATGCTTTTAACCATGGCGTCGTTTTGTGACGCCGCGTCACATCGATGACAAAAAAATTTACGATTGCGAATCGAAAAGAATATTAAGCCGCTCGTCAAGCTCTGCAAAAATTGCTTCGCTTTGCGCGAACGTCATCACAGGATTCCAATTAAATCCGTTCAACATCGCGCAGCCGTGGCACCGTACTGCTCGCCAAGCGTCGTTGATCCCCAGTTCATTCAATCCCGGGCGATCGTAAGTCAACACATGGCTGCCAAACGTAATGGACCAAAATCCAAACACAATCTCCTCAGCGGTCAACATCGACGGCAGCTTCAAATCACCTACCGCAATCGCATCGCGAACCACTCCAGCCACAGAACCCATACATTGCAATTCAAAATGACGGATCAATTCTTGCCGTCTGGGCTTGGATTTTCCGCGAATTGTCGAGTTCGATACGAACTGCTCGATCGCGAAATGCTCGCTGTGCTTCTGCACGTAATGTTCGCTCGCCAACCCAATCGCCATCATCCGCTCACGTGACTTCTGACTCACCGAAGCCGCAATTCCAAACATCTGCTGCCGCACCTGCATCGCCTGACAAACCAGCGCAAGCACAATCTCCTCCTTGTTCGGAAAATGATTGTAAAGCGTTCCTTTGGCGGTCCCGAGCTCAACCGCCAGTTTGTCCATGCTCAGCGCCTCATAGCCATCTTCCAACAGCATCCGCCGAGCAATCTGCAGAATATCCGCCTCGCGTTGCTGGATCTCAAGTTGCTTACGGCTAGTTCGTGTCATGTTTAAATTATGACGCAGCGTCAATTTTTGTCAAGCAAAGAATGAAATTTCGACTTTCAAACACAAAATGGCCTTTTTCGTCTGGCCGGATTATTCAGCGTATCAAAAAAATGGCCTACTGTTGACTTGGATCTAATAGATCTGCCAACTGTCGACGGCGATCAAGGGCAAGCAGGACTGTTGCGTACTCCGAAGGAGTTTCGTCATTGAGCCCAGGGTTGCGAGCGCAGCGAGCTACCCTGGGTATCCTCCGAACGCATGGTCGTACCCCAACGGGGTTGTGCTGGCCGAATGAAGCGGCACAACCCCGTTCGGGTAAGGGTACCGTTCTGACTTAGTCCCAGGGTAGCTTCGCTCCGCTCGCAACCCTGGGCTGTAAGACGGAACTCCTTCGGATTAGAGCGCACTCGTGCGGTTCTTTGGCGCCAATCGGATATAAGTGTGGGCGAAGGCGGCCCTTGGGCACCTTTTTCATTTAGCCGCGTGGGCAACGCCCCGCGTCTGCACTGCGAACGCGGCCCACTGGGCACGCGGTTCAGCTCAGATTGACCGACCTGCCAGGCAAGCTGCCTACCGCACCTTAGGAACCTTGCCAGTCTGCGGCGCGTCAGCAACTTCTTGCGGAGGCACGAAGCCCAAGAAGGTCATCATGTCGCGAATCTCTTCCGCACTGAGGTTGTCGAACAGTCCGCTGGGCATCAGCGAAACTTTGCTCGGATGCACCTGATCGATATCCTGCTCAGCAACAATCGTCTCGCGCAAGTTCGAATCACGCACGGTGATACTTCCATCAGTATTCGTCGAAAGAATTCCACTCACCACTTTACCGTCCGTCGTCAACACACGCTTCGTTGCATACTGATCGCTGATCACATGCGATGGAAACATGATCGACTCGATCGCCTCTTTGCGAGTAAAGCGTTTTGCGATTGAACTCAAGTCGGGACCAATCGATTTGCCGATCTGCCCCATGCGATGGCAGTTTGCACACTGAGCCTTGTCGTACGCCACCTGCCCAGCCACGACGTTTCCTCTGCGACCTTCTGTTGAATTGAAGTACTCGGTGAGTGTCTCGATGTTCCATACAGAACTTCCTTCCGTCTTCGGCAACACAGCTTCAGGACGGTGTGGATAGTTGGCCGCAAACCAAATCTGCCACGGTGAAAGCTTGCTGACAGTTCCAGTCGCCGCTTCCACGGTTCCCTCGCCAGCCCAGTAATTTAGCAACTCGATCGCTGGGATTGGATCTTCGCCCTGCTCTTCCATTCGCAAGCCATGCAAGATGACTTCGCGATAAGCGTCGCTGTCATCGGTCGCCAGCGGTACTGTCCGCAGCGCACCCATTACTTCACTCACCGCGAAAGACTCCAACACCGGCAAACTGCGAATCAGGTAATCCCAATTCTCTTCACTAGGATGCTGTGCCAAACCTAACGCAACTGCTTGTCTGCGTTCCGGCGATCGCAACCACACTTGCCGCAGGTAAGCTAACGACTCTTCGTCACCACTTTGTGACAGCATCGCCACAATACCTGTTCGCAAGCGTTTGTACTGCTCAGCTTCGTAGCCTGGCACGTCGATCTCTTGATCAAGCCTACGAAGCGTCTTCAAATCCGTATCAGACAACTTGTCTGGATATCGGTATAGCGATACCAGCGCGGCATTTGGCCACTTAGCACCTTCGGAGACAAAGATCCTCGCCTCTTCCAACGGTAAGTCTTTGCACAGATCTTTGGTAACGTTCATCACGTAAAGCGGTACGCTGCTGCCCGACTCCACCAACTGCGACTCCTCGAAGAACTTGACCAACGAAAAACGCTCAGCCGCCGTCCAGTTGTGTTTGAAGTAGCGCATGTGCATCGCGATGTTCAACCGCTCATTCAAATCCGCATCGGTTTGCAGATAACTGATCGCTTCATCGATGACTTCTTCTGCATTCACATAGACCAACACGCGAATCAGTTCACGATTGAGCAGCGGCTCGCCAATCGGAAACTCAGCAGCCAACTTGGTTCGCAAATCTGCAAGCTCATTCGCTTTAACCCCGCCTCGCGCGATCGCAACTTGAGTCACGCGAAGCATGTCCACAAAGTTCCGATCACTTACGAACCCATCCAACATATGCAGCACACTGTTGAGCACTAGCAGCGCGTTGTCCTTCGTCGGCTCAGCGATCATCAACGCCAATCCAGCTTGGATCTTGATCCGTTGATCTTCATTCTTGAGCAACTCTGCGCGCCACTGATCCGAAGGAATACGTTCAAGCAACCGTCGCGCTGAAGCGGCGATGTAACGATCATCACTGGACAAAAGCGGTACCAAATCCGAAATCTCAGCAACAGCACCCGCACGCAGTAAAGCCTCCAGCGCAGCCAACTGAACACTGCGGTCCGAATCTCGCACAAGCTCCTTCAATCGCTTGACCGCTTCCGGCGTATCGCCATGCATTCCCAACAGCTTCGCCGCACGCAACCGCACCGCTTCGCTCGGCGCATCCGACAGCGTGATCAACAATTCTGGTTGTGGAGTCGGTCCAAACAACTGCATCAGCTCGAGTGCTCGAACTCGATACTTCGCAGGGTTCTCAGCACTGGACGCTACACCCGAAATCATGTCACCCCAACTCGCGCCAAGCTCCTTCTTCAACATCGCGATCGCTTGCCGCGACCATGCGGAATCGATCTGAGGTTGCTTGACCGCTCGCGAAATACCTTCCCCCAAATCTTTAATCGCTGCCGGTACTTCACCCTGCCATTTGACTCGGAAGATTCCGCCTTTGGTTCCTCGCCCGCCGGTACAAAAATAAATTGCGCCGTCTGGACCAACCGCTAAATCAGTCACGTTCAACGGCTGCCCTTGCAAAAAGACCTCTTGCTGAACTGCCGAGCCATCGTTGTTAAGTTTGACGCTAAGGATGCGACCTTCTGACCAGTCGGCCAAGAACAAGCTTCCGTGGTACCGCTGCGGAAACATCACGTGATCATAAACAACCGAACCCGTGGGCGAGCCGCGTCCCGTCTCCAGCAAAGTTGGTAAACGATCAAGATAGTAAGCTGGCCACTTCGACCATCCGCTTCTCCATCCAAACTCAGCACCTTCGGTAACTTGAAACAAGCTCGTGGGACTGTACCAAACGGAGCCGATATCCGATTCCATATCACTGTCATGAACGTACAAGTTGCCTTGCGCGTTGAACGCAATGTCATATGCATTTCGCAACCCACCCGCAATCAACTCGACTTGAGTTCCGTCAACATCCATTCGGATCACCACGCCACCCGGAGCCTTGATACCGTTGGCATGCCCGCCCGGATCTTCATAACGCGGCAAGTTGATATCACCTTCATAGAATGTCTTCAACGTGCTTGAGTTGGAGTACGGCTTATCGAGGCCTACATGATTGCCAAGCACGCAGTAAATCAAACCGTCAGGTCCAAGAATCAGCGAATGAGCGCCGTGTTCGCCCGGAACACCATCAAAGCCCACAACCTTGCGCACGTCCTCCATCGCACCATTGCGATCTTTGTCAACCAAGCGATAGATGCCGCTACCCTCAGGACCATCGCCGGTCACGAACACATCGCCATTGAGCGGCAGGATGCCCTGAATGTTTTTGACCTCTTCGCAATAAACACGTGTCTTGTCGATCGCACCGTCTTTGTCGCTGTCATAAATCAGCAGCAACGGCCCGCCTTCTTGCGATGCAACCACATGCCCGAATTCATTGAAAGCCATACAGATCAGCGAACCGGTGATCTCGTTACCCAAAATCTCATCGACGGTGAACTCAGGGCTAACACGGAAGCGCGCGTGCTCAGAAACTTGAGTCTGCTCAACTTCCTCGCGGCGATCCCACGGAGGCGTTTCACCAAGTTGCCCGAACGCTTGAGCGGCTTTCCAATTGCCGTCGTTGTAAGTCGCGCTTTGCCAGCCCGGTACAACTTCCAGCGCCGTACGCCATGTTTCATCAGTCGAAAAACTAAGCCAGTTGCCGTCAATCGGTTTCACCAAAACGCGCGCAACCAATGCTGCCGGTCCTGGCGCTACGTTGGTCGTACGAACCGCAATCACGTTTCGACCGCGACCCAACAGTCGAGTAATATCATACTTCTCCATCTGTCGAATCGATGATCCTTGACCAATGCGACGTCCGTTGATGAACAATTCGTATTTGTCATCAGCGGTGACGGTAATCGTCGCTTCTTCAACACTGCTGACCTGCAATGTCTTGCGGAAGAAACAATCGCCCGCAATCGCTTGCCCTCGCGGGTGCTCTGGCGACCAAATCCACTGAGCCTCTTGCGCCGCAAGCTGCGACGGAATCAGCGAACACAGGGCGAGCAATGACCACACGACAGTTTGAAGAATGCTTGAACCAACCTGTCGAGTTGCAGCGCAGCCGAGTTTCAATTGAGCCGCAATATCGATCCAATGATCTTGTCTTATGGGTGACACGATCCAAGTCCTCTGAGCTAAAATTCGTTGTGCAAAATTGCAGACCTCATGTCATTAGCAACCTCACCACCCGCTCGTCAATGTGAATTTCGGAACACACGACTTGCAATCCAATGACAGCAAACGAAAGAAAGCGCAACTCCTAAGGGTTAATCCAAGCTGGAGCTGGCGGTTCGTCGTGTGCCACTGGGCTTTGCCAGTGCATCGAAGCCAAAACCCAGCGTCAAACTCTGATAACCCAATGACTCGAAGTAACCAAAGCACGCCCACCTCGAGACGAACCAGTCCAAGCACGCGCGAAGCGAAAAGGGTCACAGCGGCTGATGACTTCTCGGTCGACTATTTGTCAGACAACCCAGACGAAGCTGCGTTCGGTAACTCAGAGTACTGCGTTCTGCCCTCAGTCAACTGTTCGTACTCTTCATACAACACCGACGGACAGACTTCGACGTTTTCACACTGCTTGCACACAATGTGAATCAAATCGGTACTCGATAATTGAATTTGCGATTCTTGGCAGAGTTGATAAAGCTGTTGTAAATGTTTGCAGGTCATCATTCATCCTTGTCGACTATGGAAGTTTACGCATTGCCATTTGCATCATAGCGTCCCGCGTGCGACCGCATAAGCCAGAAATTCAAATCGAAATCACCCGGTGAAACTCGCCACGTCCTCCGTCAACATTTAGTTTTAAGGTGCCACGGTGGCACGCTCTGAGGCTTTGCGATGTTTTGCCCCAGCTGAAACTGGAGTTTGGAGTTGATCGAGTTATTCTACAAGCCAAAGGAGGCTCTCAAAATGACACGATCACGAAGAACTTTCACCGCTCAGGAAAAAGCCGCCATTGTCTTGCGACATCTCGTCGACA
>JBGSJB010000222.1:0-5850 GCA_041742175.1 Pirellulaceae bacterium | reverse complement strand
GTGCTTGCGAGCATTTGGTTCAGGCCGAAGTTTAAAGTAATGGTCGCTGTCGGGCTAATTTTGCTGGTCACGGGCTTTGGATTTTATCGCACCGTTCGGATCGACAGTTTCTATGGCAACATGATCCCGCGTTTGGTGTGTCGATGGTCACCAACTGCGGAGCAAGAGATTGAGAGTTATCTGACATCGTCGTCAGCAAAGAAAAACAAGCTTGAGTCGATCGACCTGTTCACAGCCACGAGCCACGATTTTCCAGGTTTTCTCGGCCCGAATCGTGATGCTCACATTCGCGGCGTTGAGCTTGCGAGTGATTGGGAACAGCGACCGCCAAAGTTATTGTGGCGGCATCCAGTCGGCTTGGGCTGGTCCAGTTTCGCAGTTGTCGGCGGCGCAGCGATTAACCTTGAACAACGCGGTGCATCGGAGTGTGTCGTGTGTTATCGAGTGGCAACGGGCGAAGAACTGTGGTGTCACAGCGAACCGGTACGCTTCGAAGATGAACATGGTGACGGACCACGATCGACGCCGACGATCTACAATGATCGGGTGCTATCGATGGGAGCTAACGGAACGCTTACTTGTCTTGAACTGCGGACCGGCAAATTGGTTTGGAAGCGCGAGACGCTTGCGAATCCTGAGGATCAGAACTTGCTTTGGGGAATGTCTGGATCTCCGCTAATCTATGACGGCCAAGTCGTCGTGACGCCTGGAGCCGGCGAAGGTTGCGCGGCAATCTCTTACGCGTTGGCAACTGGTAACGAGGTTTGGCGGAGCGGCGATGATCGAGCTGGGTATGCTTCGCCGATCGAAACGACACTTTGCGGCGAACGCCAATTGCTCAGTTTCAATGGAGCCGGTTTGCGTTCGTATGCGATTGATGGCACACCGCTGTGGTTGCACGAGTGGTTAACTCAGGGCGAATCGCAGCGCGTCAACGTGGCTCAACCGGTCGTCGTCTCTGGAAACCGAGTCTTGATTTCCTCGGGCTACGATAACGGAACAGCACTGCTGGAAATTCAGCGCAGTGGCGACGAGTACACAACGAAAGTTGTTTGGCATTCGAAACAATTGAAGTCCAAGATGTCGAACTTTGTGATGTACGGCGAGCATCTGTACGGGCTCGATAACGGGATTCTAACTTGCGTTGATCTTGCGGACGGTCAACGGCGTTGGAAGCGTGGTCGTTATGGCCATGGCCAGATGTTGCTGGTCGGAGAGAAGTTGTTGATTCAAGCGGAATCGGGTGAAGTGGTTCTTGTCGCTGCCACATCGGACGAACATCGAGAGCTGGCAAAGTTCAACGCGTTGTTTAGCAAGACGTGGAATAATCTCGCGCTGGCGGGCAATGTACTGATCGTCCGCAATGATCGCGAAGCGGCTGCATTTGAGTT
Organism: Pirellulaceae bacterium; assembly: GCA_041742175.1. Lineage (GTDB taxonomy): Bacteria > Planctomycetota > Planctomycetia > Pirellulales > Pirellulaceae > Aureliella. The sequence goes on along the minus strand of JBGSJB010000222.1, from coordinate 4,459 downwards.
GCCGACTGAAGAGTGAGCGCGCGGCGGCGCTATTTTGACTTTGTGAGGCTGTTGATACGGCGAGATTCTTCCTCGACGATCCGTTGCAATCGCTGCTGAACGCGTGACTCGAGTTCACCGACTTCCTTGGCTTCGACTTCGTTGCTGGGCGCGAGCAACCCGCCACCGGCGGCTTTGGTGACCAGCACGCACGTTTGTCCGTCGTGCAGGTAAACGCGGTTGCGACCTCCCATTTTGGAAGCGTAGAGGGCTTCGTCAGATCGGCGAACAAGTTTTCCGATTTTCTCTTCCGGTAGAATCTGTGACGCGCCTGCGCTGAGAGTAACAGAGATACGCTTGCCTTCGTGCAGTACTTCGACTTTTGCGATTTTGGCTCGCAGACTATCCAGCGCCGCAGCGGCATCTTCAACTGACGACAACATCAGCACACCGAACTCTTCGCCGCCGTAGCGAGCAACACAAGCGGCGTCGCGCATCTCGTTCTGGATCGTTTGTGCAACGTGCTTAAGAACTGCGTCGCCAGCCGGATGTCCGTGTGTATCGTTGATTTGTTTGAAGTGATCGATGTCGATCAAACCTAACGTAAAACGCTGCTTCTTGGCGGCCCAAGCGGCGAAAAGTTCGTCGGTCGCTTTGTCGAACGCGCGGCGATTAAGCAGCCCAGTTAGACCGTCGGTTCGCGCTTCAGTAAGGTAGCTGGAGATCTGAATCGTTTGAGATTCGAGCCGTTTTTCGGTGTCATCCAAACGCTGTTGCAGTTGCTGGTTAGCGCTCATGATTTGCGACAGCAGGCCGAGCACCTCTTCGCGTGGCGCTTCGCCTTTGCCGCGCGCTTGTTTGCTGATCGAATCCAATTGGCTTTGATACTTCGATACATCGCCTGCGAACTCCGAAGTCCATAAGGACAGGTTGCGGATGAAGGCGAGAACCTGAGTCTGATCGATTGGGGGCGGCGCGGCTTTTCTACCGAACCAGTAGCCGAGCAACATCCCGAACACCAGCAAGCCGGTTCCTACGGCAAGGCCTAGTAAAAAGATGGTTGTGTTCGGCGGCAAATTATATCTCCAGTGTCACTTATCTGGTCTCAGTCGGTTGAATGCCGCGAGCAGTTGCGGCGACTCAACGCCATACCGAAGGCGAGTCGTCGGGCAGTATCGATACGTCGGCCATTTCCGGTGAATCGTTCTTGGCAATCACAACAACTCCGTTTGGACTGATCGCAAAGCCGCGCTTTCGATCGACCTCCAAGTCATATCCAATCGACATTCCTGGTGGAATCGTCACGCCTTTGTCGATGATCGCTCGGCGAACTTTGGCGTGGCGACCGATTTCCACTCCATGAAACAGAATGCTGTCTTCGACTTGTGCGTAGCTGTTCACGCGCACATCGGAGCTGATCACGCTGCGCACGACTTTGCCACCACTGATAATTGTACCTGGACAGACGATACTATCGATGGCTTGTCCGCAACGATCTCCATCGCCGCGACTGCCGAACACGAACTTGGGCGGAGGCGAATTTGGTTGATGCGTGCGAATCGGCCACTCGCTGTCGTACAGATTCAGCAGCGGATCGATCGCGATCAAGTCCATGTTGGCTTCAAAGTATGCATCCAAAGTACCTACGTCGCGCCAGTAAGCCTGACGTTTGCGGTTCTCATCGCGGAACGGAAATGCGAACACGTTATGTTCGTCGATGATCGATGGAATAATGTTCTTACCAAAGTCGTGATGGCTGTTGGACTCGGTTGCGTCGCGGCATAGCTGCTCAAACAGAAAACGAGCGGTGAAGACATAGATTCCCATCGAGGCAAAACAATGTTCATCGTCGCCGGGCATGGTTTGCGGATTGGCGGGTTTTTCCTGGAAGCCTTTGATGCGACTTTGTTCATCGATTTGAATGACGCCGAACTCTTTGGCTTCCTCGCGACTGACGCGTAGCGCGCCAACTGTCAGATCGGCGCCCATCTCGCGATGGAACTCGATCATGCGCAAGTAATTCATCTTGTAAATATGATCACCCGCAAGAATCAGAACGTACTCCGGTCGATCTTTTTCGATCACAAAGATGTTTTGATAAACAGCGTCCGCAGTACCTTGATACCACTGCTCATCGATTCGCTGCTGTGGCGGGACGATGTCGAGAAACTCGCCAAGTTCCGCGCAGAAGTAAGGTCGCCAACCGGTGTTTATATGGCGATCTAAACTGAGCGACTTGTATTGAGTAAAAATTAGCAGACGGCGCAGCCCGGAGTTGATCGCGTTGGACAATACGAAGTCGATAATGCGATAGTTTCCGCCAAATGGAACCGCAGGTTTCGCTCGCTCCAAAGTCAGCGGTTCGAGTCGCGTTCCCTTTCCGCCAGCGAGTACTACAGCGGTTGTCTTTCGGAGCATGATCTTGGTCCAATGTGTTTCTAGGTCAGCGACCTCTGGTACCGGTTCGGTGTCAAATTTATATAGCTAAGCCACGCAGCATAGCAAATCTTGCAATGGGTTTAAATTGCAGGTCTGATAGGTTTGCTGCTTATGCCGCGCGGCGATCTTCCGCTTCATAATCACCATCGTCTTGCATGCGACGAAGTCGTTTTCGTTCGGCTTTCGAGAGTGGTCGACCGCCATTTTCCAGAGCTTGTTGCGCTGGACCGTTTGTGGATGGAAGCGGTTTACTGCTGGGCAGAGGTCTGATGTCAGGTTTATTGTCAGGTTTCTTTTGAACTTGAGTATCTGCGTTCGCAGACGGCTCTGGCGGCGGCAATCGCAAAGACGGCAGTTTAAGCTTCGGCAAGCCAAACCTAGGCATGCTCAGCTTCGGCATCTTGGGCTTGGGAATCGAAGGCATTTTCACCTTGGGCATACTCATCTTTGGCAGCCATCCGGATCGCTTCGCTTCAGCGTTCTCACCGTCGCTGCTGGACTTCGCCGTTACTTTGTTTTGGCGTCTTTCTTCAGCGAGCCGCATTTTCTCATTCTTCGCCGCGAGGCGATCGGCGGCTACCTGTGCAGCCTTCTCCGCTTTCTCAACTTTGCGATACTCCGGAGCATCGTCGCTCTTGTTGGATTTGCCGACAAGACGCCCGAGCCAAGACTGACGCGAGGCTGGTTGGCCGGTTTGCTCGTCGGCACGATTGCTGTTTCCGGAACTGGTTACTCTGGAGCTAGTGCCGGTCGAATTGCCAGTTGCATTGCCAGTTGCATTGCCGGTTGATGTATTCGTTGCCGTTCGCTGTGAATTCGTAGTGGAAGGATCGGCGCGGCGAGCTTGAGAGAGCGGGCCGCCGCTCGCTGAGCTCGATGCACGTGTTTGTTCTCGCTGATCAGGTCTTTGGTCAGCTCGATTCTCAGCTCGTTGTTCTGATTTTGATTCTCCGCGAAGTGGTTGTTCGCGATCTTGAGCCGCAACCGCTGGAGTATCGATTTGAGCCGATTTGCGTTGCATGAAGCTGGGCAATCCGAAACGTCGCCGCGCAGGTTGCTCGATCGCAGCATCGCTTTGCACAGGTAACTTGCTCTTTTTAGATCGGGTCTGTTTGCTGACTTCAGATGGTTCGTCTGCTTCAGTTGGACGTCGCAAGTGAAACTTGGGGATTGAAGGCATCGCAGGCATGGCGGGCATCGAATGAGCGATGCGTTCACGCCAGTTCGACGACACACTGGCGGCAAGTCGACCGCGCAATAGGAATCGGCGTTGGGCTTCGATATAGACGACTCGCAGGTAGGATAACGAGGCTAACCATATCGCTGTCAGACCACCGAGCCACAGAGCGGACCGCAACCAGATTCGGAACTGTATGCTGATTTCTAACTTCAATAGTTCTTGACCGAGCGCGGCGCTGCCAGCCCAAGCTACTAGACCCACTAACCAGAAAACGAGGCTTGTCGGAACAGATTTCAATTCACTGCACAAGCGCACTCCCAACATGCCGATCAGTGTCGCGAGTGTTGCTTGAACAACCGCGGGTCCAGTCCAACCGAGGTTGAGAACGCTCCAGCGATTGAGTGCGTCGCCGAAAGTATCGATGACTCGCGTGGTCGAATCTAAACTGCCCACCACGCAGGTTGAGACTAACCAAAACCATAAGCGATAGTCGCCTGTGTAATCGTCCAGTTTATGCCTGCGCAGTTGGAAGGTTAGCAAAGTTGACGCCAAGCACAGCAACCAAACTTGACCGCTCAACCAGGCTGCGATGCCGCGCGGATGGCTGGCGTCCAACAGGACGGCTAAGGGTTGGCCGTACCAAGGCAAGTAACCGTTGACATAAATCCAATAGTGAGTCAGCAACAACACGGCGGGTATCAAACAACTGGCGAAGATTGTCGTAAGGTACGCGCGTCGTCGCACCGGAATCAACTGCACCAAGCGATGTTGGCAAGCGCGTCGCACATCTTGACTGTAGCCCGCGCTTCGTCGACGCGTCGGTTCGTCGTCTTCGTCGCTTACTTCGACGTTCCGGCGCGA
>JBGSJB010000221.1:0-20933 GCA_041742175.1 Pirellulaceae bacterium | reverse complement strand
CAATGGATTCGGTTGCTCACCGCCAATGACTTCTAAAAGCTATTGTCGACGTTCCACAGGCAACGTCCACGTTCCTTCGTTGCGTGAAAGCGACTCATCCAGTCCCTCTTCCAGCCCCTTGTCCAGCGCGGCTCGACTTAGTTGGCTCGTATTTATCTCCAATAGAGTTCCATGCATCTGTTCGAGCTGCTTGTACCAAACGGCCAACTCTGCGTGCTCTTCGAGCTGCGACTCCAACTGCGCACGTTCGAAGTCAGAGACTTCGCCCATTACCAAAGCAGTTAGACGCACTTTCAACTCAAGATCGTTTGCATCGGAATTAGATTGATTGTTCATTTAGATTCGTCGATTCCCAGCGGTCGAAGCTGGCTGGCTAATTGCTGCATAATGTGATGTAAGCGATACCCCACGTTGCTGATGGTCAAACCGGTTTGTTCACTGATCTCGCGATACTTGAGTCCCTCGAAATACTTCAAGCGAATCAGTTGCTGATCGACCTCGTTAAGCTGCTCGAGCAACTGTCGCAATTGGATCGTCGTCTCCATTCGAGCCACCATTGCCTCGGGCGTTTCTGATTGACCGTCCATCGCTACCGCCTCCCTTTCGTCGTCGCACTGCAAGGTCTCGCGCTTGGCGCTTCGCAAATGATTCAGCCCACGGTTGCGAACACAACGGTACAGCCAAGCTCGCGGCGCCTCGACTTGGTCCCATCGAGCGTGCAGCTGCAGAAAAACCTCTTGCACAATCTCCTCCGCAACCGCCCGCCTGCCGGTCATCGCATACGCAAAGCGCAGCAAATTCGTCTCCTCCGCATCGAACAACGCGTGCAACGAGGTAACCTGCAGATCGATGCGCAGAACCTGAGCCCGATCGGTAAGACCTTGGTCTAAAAGATCCCTCGAATTCGACGGCGCCGGTTTCAACATGAACTCATAATGCCGAAGTTAGTTAAGCTATGTTGCCGCAAGTTGCCACCATCATTTACGAGCGAATATCGGCTGGTAAGTTGAACCATTGACGTCGAACCCTGCTTTTCGATGAAGATCCGTGCCAGCCAGGAATGCAAAAACGTTCGCCCCGCAATAGTAAGACACGCCGAGCGACAGTTTCTTAGTCCCAATTTCGATAAATCGGCCGAAGTCGACCAAAAAAGAATTTCGAAGGGAACATTGCCATTTTTCATTTGATGCCCGACCAGCGTTCAAGGCGCTTGCGTCATCCAATTCAAGCAAAGTAGAGTAAGATCGACGGTTTCATAGCGTGGAGCGAAAGGTGACCATCCAATTTTAAACGCGATTTGATTTGACAATGACGAAAAATCGCCGAAAATATGCCGTCCAGTTGCGCAATGGTGCTTAAGGGGCTGGGTTTGAAACTTAAAAAAGCTAGCGGTAATGTCGTGGCAGAGCACAAAGTTCATCGAGTTGACGAAACTCATTCCGCTGACCGGCAGCGATTGCTTGATCGCGGTCGTATGGTTTTGCACGCGATCTCAGTTGAGGTCCATGCGGCTCGGATGGAAGCTAAGCATGCTGAGCTGAACGTGGCGCTTGCCGAAGCGCAAAACGGCGATGTCACGCAACTCCAAGCTTGGTTGGAAAGCTATCAAGGGGATAGCGAGTCGCGAACAGGGTACGACCGTAACACGGCTGAATTGCATGGTCCGCAAGAAGTTGTACTTGACCGGCAGATCTCTGATGCAACAGTTTGTTCAAGCAGGAAAGCGAACGCATCCAGCCCTTCAGCAGTAGGCCTGTCGACACGGGACACGTGTGCCGCGCCCGTTCGTAGCTGGGATAGTCTGTTGCCATATTCGCTAGCACGACTCGCAGCGCTTGAGCCTGAGCATCGATCGAAAGAACAATCGGACTCGACATCGTCAAAGCCGAGAAGTGCTTGCGAGCATGCCGCACCGTCGCATCATGCACTGTCGCTCGTTGCCGCATCGCAGGATGATGACCCACATTCCTTAGTGTCGCTCGCGGAAGATTCGGTACCTATTCGTCCTGCGGACGCTGCTGTGGCCAATGCTGACAGTGATTCATCCGATCTGTTCAATGAAGAAGATTCGTATGAACTTCGCGAAAAACGCTCAAACGCACCGCTCGAGTTTGAGATCCTGCCTGAGTTGCAAGTGCTCAACGAAGTTGACCGGGAACTCGACAAACCGTATTCACGATCTGGAAGACGCGGGCTTTTGGTTAGCGTCATTGTGCATTCGATCATGATCATTTCGCTGACAACGATGACTATGCACATGCCGGAAGAGACGGCCGGTCTAGGTTTCGATTCAAGTGCATTTGAGGGTGAAGGCGAAGTCGTCGAAGTCATGCAGGCGGTTGATGTCGCAGCACCCGAGCTGGCGGCGGAAATGCCTACCGAGCAACCGTCGTCATCAGTCTCTAACTTGCCGTCCGTTAGCGGATTATCGTCTCCTTCGGCAAGCCCTTCCGGCCCCACGACGGCTTCAGCATCCTTATCAACCATTGGCACTTCTGCCAATCAAGCTTCCGCGATAACTGGCGGAGGCAAACCAAGCCTATCGAAGGTTAACTCAAGCTTCTTTGGCGCCGCAGCGGGTGGAAACAGTTTTTGCTATGTAATTGATGCTTCAGAGACCATGCGCGATGGACCATGGGAAACTGCCAAACGCGAATTACTGCGATCTCTATCGACCCTCAAGGAGAACCAGCGCTTCTACATTATCTTTTTCAACCAGGAAATCAGTGCGCTTCCGCGTATTGGCGAGAAAGTGCCCGCTTCGACGGCCCTGTACGCCACTCGCGAGAATCTTGAACACGCGCAGAGTTGGATTGAGTCGATACGTCTTGCACGTGGAGCGCCTCCGGATGAAGCGCTCGAAAAGGCTATCGAATTGGAACTGGATGCGATCTATTTTCTAGCGGATGGCGCGACGAAACGCGATGTGCCAGGGTTGCTTAAGAAAACCAATCGAACGAGTGACTTCATCAGTGGTGAGCAGATCCGAGTCCCAATCCACACCATCGCCTTTTACGCACCCGAAGTGGGGCGGAAGCTGATGCAAAAGATTGCGAACGAAAACAAGGGCCAGTTTATCTATGTAGCCGACCCACGCAAGAAGTGAGCACTCGGTTCCGAACCGCCATGAGGTTTCGAACGACTGGTTCGCAGCTTTCGTCGATCGCCCAGGTAGCATTTAAAACAGTTTCCCTTCTCGCGCGGAGACTCTATAATCGGATGTTTACAAAGTGCGGCAATGCAGCTTGATTTCTAATTACACAACACTGCGCTTGGCTGAGCTCAGATTCGCATTTGAGAAACAGGTTCGAAATATCGCACCACCAGCGGTGCTCGGTTCACTCTGGCCGCTCAGTTACTGTCTTGGCTTGTACTGTCTTGGCTTGCAAAAATGCTGCACCCTCAACACAAAACAAACTTCGAAAAGCGAGCTAGTAACACCGTCGCTTTTATGACGAGTTTTGTGATTCACGTTGTCCTCCTGTTGATCGCCGCGTCTCTTGCATTCAGCGTGGGTAAGCAAAGCCACGGAGTGATGTTCGACGCGGAAATCGGAGACTCCCAGGAAGCCGGATTTGATCTGATAGATGTTGTTGCGATTCAACCGGAGATCGAACCGCAGGTGGTTTCCGTGCCGGAGCAGGTTAGCAGCCCGTCACCGCTGGCGGATTTAAACGTGGCGTCGCCCAGCCTCACAATGCCGTCCGTCGATGGGACACAAATCGATGCAAGCATGGCTTCGTCAACTGATGGCGGCAATGGAAATGACAACGGCGATGGGCTGTCGAGATCGTTGTCTGCGTCCATGAAGAAACGCGGTGCGGCTTTCTTTGGAGCTTATGCTGAAGGCAAACGTTTCGTTTTTGTGCTGGATAGTTCACGCAGTATGCTGCAAGACGATCGCTGGACGTACGCTTGCAACCAGTTGATCGATAGTTTAAATGGGTTGTCGCCTGAGCAGGAGTTTTACATTATCTGCTTCGACGTGAATACCAGTTACCTTTTTAATATTCCACCGTCCCGTGCCAAGTTTTTTACCGCGGATGACAATACGCTGGTTCGCGTCAAACGTTGGCTGCGATCGCAAGAACTGGGGCGAGCGACAATGCCAGCCGAGGCGCTTCAGAACGCGCTTTCGCTGCAGCCCGATGCGATCTTTCTGCTCTCAGATGGCGAACTGCAGGACAATTCCATCGGTATGTTGCGCATGGTCAATGGACTGTCAACGATTTACCGTCAGATTCCAGTTCACACCGTGCATCTGTTTAGCATCGAAGGACGCGAAACACTCAGCTTGATTGCGCGTGAGAACAGCGGAACGTTTACTCCCGTTCAGAACAAATAGATCCACCAGTGTTCTCAGTCTGCTTCAACCAGGATCGTGTCGGTGTGCTCGTATCCTGGTGCGCAGCAGCAAAGAAAGATAAGTTCTTGTTCGCCAACATTCTCAATCCAGTGAACTTTTCCCGGTGGAATCGCGATCGCATCGCCTACTGAAACGCTCCGAGTTTCTCCTGCGAGATACATCTTTCCGGTCCCAAAGAGAATGTAGTAGATCTCCTCAGTCTGCGGATGATAGTGGGCTGCGGTCCTCACACCCGGTGGAACCGTCGCCTCAGCCAAGCTCTGTTTGCAAATGCTCGAGTTGCGGCTTGCTAACAGCTCACGAATTGTCGAACCGTCTTTGGTGGTGAAGGGTTCAGTGTTCTTGCGTTGAATTATTTCCATGATGTCATGACTAAGAGTGGAAAGCGGGCTTACTGGCAAATGCCGCATTGTAACGCAATCAGCGGCAAGCGATGCTTGCCGCTAGTTCGTTCAGAGCCTGTTCCGTTACAGTGAAAGCGCCATCCGTCGACGCATTCGTTCACGCTCGCTCAGCGAACTGCCTGTTAGTTGATCGCCAACTGTGAGCCGCGAGTTATCTTCTGTCGGCCATCCATAGCTCGCAAAGAAGTTGTCAACTTCCTGCTCGCCTTCTCCAAAACCTAGGCCAAAGTCGGGTTCTTTGCCATCCGCGAAGTCAGCGAACGACTGGTCAGCCATATCAGATAAGGCAGCGGTGGCGGGTTCCGTAGGCATGACTTCGGGCGCAAAGCTCGGAGTTGCACTGCGATCAGAACTTAGGAAGTTGATAACGAGCAGCGCATCGATCGGACTCAGTTCATTATCGTTGCTGACATCGTCAAACACCCACGCGCTCTTGGGTAGTGCTTCGCCTCGCCGAAGCGCAGTCAACCGATTGATTACTGTGAGAGCGTCGACCGGCGAAGTCGTCCCATCATTGTTCACGTCCGTTGCGTTGAACGAATTATTTCTCGGATTGACTTTCGGATTTATGAATTGCTCGTTAATCGCAAGCGACGACTCCACGGCAATCGCGGTGGATGCACTTGCCGGCGGGTCCGCGATGCCCTGAGCGTTTTTATTGCCAGGCGCAAGCGCGTAAGACTTGGAAGCATGCAGTCCACCAGAAACAACACCAGTTGCACCAGAGTATTCGTAAATCCGATTCGTCCCGTTATCAACTATCCATATGCGGTTGCCTCCTGAAGGATCGATCGTAATGCCAGTCGGTCGCGCGTTGGCTGAATCCAATTGCCAGCGACCCAAGTACTTGCCCGACTTCGTGTACTTAAACACCATGTCGCCGACCCCGCCAGCCATGTTGCCTTCATTCACAACCCAAATGAATGTTCCATCAGTTGTAATGCCGGTTGGATTCTTGTTGTAAAAGTGAAGTCCGAAACTTGATTTCGGAGAAACATTGGAACCATGCGTGTTGTTCGTTCCAGTTGGGTAAAAGTAGACTCGATCAGTACTCTCGCTGACCGTCCAAATATTCGTTCCGTCGGTTGTTACACCCTGGAGCCCGCTAATTCGCGAGTGCCAGTTGGCAACATGCGCGCCAGCACTTGTGTAGTTGAAGATGCGGCCGTGGTAATCAGCAATCCACACGTTGGAGCCTGAAGCATTGGATGTAATTCCACGCGGGTTCGCGGGCGCAATTGCGAAATCCTGTTGAAATTCGCCCAAGCTGCCATATTTAAACGTTCCATTGTTACCGTCATCAGCTACGAAAAACTTCGTACCTGAGCTGGCGGTTGGAACGTGGACACATAAGGACAGTTCAGCAATTTTGAACTGATCGTTGGGGTGGGTTTCACCAGGATTGGCAGCGATGACTAGAATGTTGCCAGAAATGTTTCCGGCATTGAAATCCGCGGTTCGCGTGCTGTTGCCACCTGTATTTACTTCGCTGAATCCCAAGCCCGTAAGGAATGCATCACTCAGCGTGTAGTGACTGTTGAAGGCGTTGTGGGCGTTACCTATCCAAATCCTGATATCGCTATCGCCGGATACATAGCCGAGAAAGGCGCTATCGACTGTCACCGTCTGTGAGAATTCAAATAGGACGTAATTCACACGACCGACATTGTCGACGGTGTGTGCGTTCCCTGCTCCGCTTCCTTCGCTGGTGTCCGTCACACCTAATCCTCCGGCAAAGCGTCCCAAATAGGCTGGCGCCCACCTGCCAGCCGCGTCGCGGCTGAACGCGCTGGCCTTCGCGGCAACGACACCAGAGTTGAAGGTCAGAATATTTCCAGCCGTTCCGGATGTCGGTGTATGTCCTTCGAGGAACAAGCCTGTGCAAACCTTAGTCAACGACAAGTAGTATCCAAAGTCAACGCTTTGATCGGTCGCACCCGATACAAGCACCACTGGTGAGGTGGTCGAAGGGCTGGTGTTGCTGTCGCTGCTGCGATTTACGCCGACAAGCGTTGGACTGGCTGTAAATCCGCTAAGTGCACCGCCGAGTTCAAAGTTGGATGCAGCCACTGAGACTTGATAGCTTCCGGGTGGCAACGCGGCGAACTCATAAGAACCGTTTGAAGCGGTCGTAGTCGAGCGACTGATGGCTGATCCATCGCCGCTTGTGCCACTGAGCCTCAGTGAGACTCCACCGATGCCAAGTTCTGTGCTACCCTGAATTCCATCTTCGTTGGTATCATTCCAAACAAAGTCGCCGACCTTTACCTCTCTGTAGAAGCCCGCGTCGATCGACATGTCGCTTTGACCAGAACCCAAGATAATGATTCTGGAGACCGGCCCATCACTGTCGATGGAACGATCACCTCCGACCATGCGTGGGCTCCCGGCGAAGTAACCGCTTGGCAACGCAAAACTAACTTGATACTGCACACCGGGAACTAGGCCTGCAAACGAATAGTTTCCACCGACCGAAGTTATTGTACTTACAGTCGTATCATTGATGCCGTTGATCACACCATCCTCACCACCGCCGATCAGTGTCACGCTCGCGCCCGAGATCCCAGGCTCCGATGCTTCACGAATTCCGTTTCCGTTCTGGTCGTGCCAAACTGAGTCACCTAGGGATGCTGGCACTTGAAGTCCCGGAGTGCAGAGTTCCAGTCGAGCGATTTTGAATCGATCTTCGGGCGAAGTGTCGCTTGTCGAAGCCGCTATGACAATGAAATTCCCGACGATCTCTGTTGAATTAACATCAGCCCAGCGCGCTAAAGTCAGCTCCGTCCAGTTTTCCTCAGTGTATAGGCCGTCCAACAGAGAATCGCTCAATGTTTGATGACTGTTATAAGCGTTTGGAACTGTGCCGATCCAAATCGTCAGGTCGCTGTCACCGACTACATATCCCAACTGAATTGAATCCAGCACGACTAGTTGATTAAATGCGAACACAACGTAGTTGTCACGACCTCCGAGGTTATCAACAACATGCGTATCATTGCTGCCGTTACCTTCGGAAGAATCGGTTACACCCAGGCCGCCTCCATAACTACCGAGGTAGGCGGTAGACCAAGCTCCAGTTGCGCGATCGCGACTGAAACCGCTCGCTTTCGCAGATATGTTTCCAGAAGAAAACGTGAAACGGTTACCTGCATGCCCAGAAGTCGCTGTATTACCTTCCAAATGCAACGTCACACAAGATTGCGTCCGCAGTCCAGCATCAATGGATAAATCGTTAAGACCTGAGACAAGCGTAAAAGTATCGGATCTCCCGTTTGCGTCCGCATTGCTGTCTCGCGACGTTGCTCCTACAAATGGCGTTGTAAAAGATTGACCGGACCCAGGAGCGAAAACAACGTAATAATCGCCTGGATCAATGTCCGAGAAAGCGTAATAGCCAGGATTTCCATTAATGTCGTCGGCTGTGGTGACAGAAGTTCCAACTTGTATTCCAGAAGAATTGAATAATGTGACCGTTACACCATTAACACCCGAGGACGCGGGTTCGTTCTGGATTCCATCGTTGTTATCGTCGCGCCATACATAGTCGCCGATGGTGGCAGATGGCGTCAACGTCAATGTAACGTCGTCGTCTTCAAGAATTGCTGGTGCGTTACTGGGCGCAGAATCGACGTCCGGTTGATCCGCAGAACTGACTTGGGTAAGAGCAGATTTTGTTTCTCCGCTATCGACACGAGCGACAACTACTAAGGTGCTGCTTGCGCCGCTGGGAATATTGAAGAATTCCCAAGTATCGCTGAGTGGATCATATATCGCGCTGTTGTCCGCGATGTGTGAGACATAGCTCATTCCATCCGGAATAACATCTACAACCGAAACGCCGGTAGCTTCACTGAACCCCGACTCGTTGCTGATCGTGACAGTGATCGTCACCTCGGAATGCACCGGTGGCGTCGGGTCGCTGACCACGCTGGTCAACGATAGATCGATCGGCCGCAAACCGGCATCAATGCCAAGTTGGTCAACACCCGAAGAAAGTGTAAAGAAGTTCGACCTGCCAGCAATGTTGGCGTTGCTGTCTGTCTCCGGGGTACCTGCACCAATCGTTGTAAATACTTGTCCGGCTGGAACCGCAAATCGCACATAGTACTGTCCCGGATTGATATCACCGAACGCATAATAGCCCGGCAGTCCATCTTTATCTGCGGTCACAGTGGGCGACCCGACTTGAACGCCGTCCACGGTAAACAAAGTTACTCCCACGCCATTCAAACCGAACGACGAAGGTTCATCCTGGACCCCATTGTTGTTCGCATCACGCCAGACATAGTCGCCAATCGTAGCCGACGGAACGATGGTTATGCTCAGGTCATCGTCCTCTTGAATCGCAGGTGCGTTACCAGGCGTTGAGTCGACATCCAGTGGGCTGGCCGTTTGCACTTGAGGCACGTTGGTTTTAACGCCTCCGGACCCAACAGTCACCACGACGTTGAGCGTCTTGCTGGTTCCAGGGGCAACATCGCCGACGGTCCAAGTTCGCGTCGTCGAGTTGAAGTCGCCAACGCTGGTATCGAATGCGTATTCAACGCCTTCCGGAATTACATCCGTTACTGTCACGCCAGAAGCGGCGCTAAATCCGGCCGCGTTCGAAACCGTAATTACGTAAGTAATTGTCGAGTCAACTTCCGGGGTGTCATTGGTAACGGAGCCGGTAAGTGACAGGTCGATTCTAGGTAGCAAGCCGGCATCGAGCGTTAAGTCATTCTCAAATCCAGCAAAAAACGTGAACGTCCTTCCATCGGAATCAACGACGCTATCACCGATGATGTTCGGATCATTACTTGCGAACTGCTCCGTAAACACTTCACCAGGCGCGATGATCTCAATGTAATAGAATCCCTCAGCAACGTCGGTGAATTGATAGAAGCCCGGATTGCCACTGGCGTCGTCAGCAGTTGTCGTTGCGCTGACGAAGCTGCCACCGGAAGTGTACAGTTCGACAGCAATTCCGTTGACACCAAAGCTAGGTCCTTCGTTTTGCAAACCATCGCTATTGTCATCGCGCCAAACGTAGTTACCAACTGTTGAGGTGTTAACCGTCTTGTAGAAGCCTTGATCGACCTCGCGCTCAAATTGATCTGCCAAGATGGAAATAGGCGCCGTTACTAGATCTGGTCCCAGGCCATCGCTATCTGCATTCTCCAGCGAACCTTGATCGGCGGGGCTAGCTACGTCGAAACCCTCTGGATAAAGGAACTGAACTTGGTAGTCGTTGCCAGCGGCGAGGTTATTGAAAGCGTACTGGCCAAACAAGTCAGTTTGAGTTTCCTTAATTGGGCTGCCAGCCCACAACAGCTTTACTGTGGCACCAGCGATCCCAGGCTCTATATCCGCTTGGATGCCATCTTCGTTTTGATCCCAAAATACCTGATTGCCGATACACGCAGGAGCGGCGATTAAGCCCGCATCGATTGAAAAATTATCCTCTCCATCGACAAGCGTGAAGTTGTTGGACCTACCGCTGGCATCTGCGTTGCTATCGTTACTAGCGTCCTCGTTTCCGGTTGAAAACCTGGTCGTAAACTGGACGCAAGTTGGCGGCAAGGCGAAAACGATGTAGTACTCACCTGTCTCAATATCCGCAAAGTGATAGTAGCCTGGGTTTTCCGGGGTAAATGGGTCGTCAATTGCGTATTTGGTAAAAGTAGTCCGCACCAACGTGTCGTCGCTACGGAAAAGTCTCACTTCGACGTTGTTTACACCAGCACTCACATCCTCGTTCTGCAAACCGTCCGAGTTGAAGTCCCGCCATACATAGTCACCAATGCTGACGGCCATTAGATTTCGGGATTCAAGCGACTCGAATCCTCGCAGGTGACGCCGAATGAACTTACGATGCGTGGACGTTTGGTTTTCTTGAAAATTGGTTCGGTTGCGTCGCGAATACTTCATCGAATTCCTCATATCTGGGGCAAGTCGCCGCCGTCCTGCTGGCTAATACCGTGTTCGCGCGGGCGAAACATAGCCACGTGGCGGTTGAGTGCCATTTATAAGGAAGTCGTCCAGTCCACTTCAACATCGCGTCGTTAAATTCTGCCCCAATTGGGCAGATTGTTCAATTTGCACCTTTTTAAGGCGGTGCATGATCCTAAGAATGGTGGCGTTTGGTTTGAATTGTGATCGAAGCGCGCCCGCAATTGCGAATTTTAGAACTGCAACCGAGCGCTAGCTCAGAACCGGCAGAGGAGCAGTCTGCGATCGGCGGCGGTTGGCCTCGACCGCGCACTGCTCGAGTGCGGGATCGACCAGTTTGTAGAACACGTCGCGTTGGCGAGCCTCATAACCAAGCTCTTCAATCGCGGTGCGGATCTGGTCAAGCGTTAGGAAGTGAACTGTGCCCGCCTCGGCGACAACGTTCTCTTCAATCATCAAACTGCCCATGTCATTGGCGCCGTAAAGCAGTGCGAGTTGGCCGATCTTGAGCCCTTGCGTGACCCAACTGCTCTGAATATTTGGAATGTTGTCTAAGTACAAACGCGCCACCGCTTGAGTGTGCAGGTACTCGAACGCGCCGGCAGGAGAAAGATGAGCCAAGTCAGTGTGCTCAGGTTGAAAGGTCCAGCAGATGAAGGCAGTGAAGCCGTGTGTTTCATCCTGCAGCTCCCGCAAACGGTCCAGATGCTCAATGCGTTCTTCCAGCGTTTCGACATGACCGAACATCATCGTCGCTGAACTGATCCCGCCCAGTTCGTGCCAGACTCGCATCACGTTCAACCAGTCATCCGTCAGCACTTTGCCGCGCGTGATCTCAGTGCGAACGCGGTCAACTAAAATCTCGGCACCACCACCCGGCAGACTTCCCAAGCCCGCAGACTGCAATCTTGCGAGTACCTCGCGCAGCGGCATCTTGTTAACTTTCGTGAAGTGATAAATCTCTGGCGGACTGAACCCGTGCACATTCACTTCGGGGAAATGCGACTTGATGTCGCGCAGCAATTCCTCATACCATTCCAACTTGAAAGTCGGATGTAAACCGCCCTGCATGAGGATCTGGTTCCCGCCGAGCGCCACGGTCTCCTCGACCTTGGCCAACAACTCTTCCCGTGGCAAAACATATCCTTCGCCGCTCTTCGGGGTTCGATAAAAGGCACAGAAATCACACACGGCTGTGCAAATGTTGCTGTAGTTGATGTTGCGATCAATGTTGTACGTGCGATAGTTTTCCGGATGCAGTCGCTCGGCCATCTCGCTTGCCGCCGAACCAATGGCCGTCAAGTCGTGCGAGCGGAGCAGTGCTAAGCCCTCGTCAGGTGTCAGTCGTTGTCCGTTGCGCGTCTTGTCAAGAATGGAATGGATCATGGTGTAGCTTGGTTAAACCGTTGCGTGGTGAATTTGAAATGACTTGGGTGTCAGCCCGACCGCGGCAGCTAGTTCGGAGAACAATTGCAGCCCAGCTAATTCGCGCTGGCCAAGATAAAAATATAGATGACGTCGAAAATACTCATCGCAGCTCGCCGTAGTCAGCCCATACCTTGGCGACTCGCGGGCAATGATCTCGTCAAGGTTCGCTACGCCTGTATCGCGCGCGAACTGCAGCGCGTGAGCGATTTCTGGAGACACATTCTCGCGTGCGACCCACATCGCAAAAACGAATGGCAAGCCTGTGTCCTTCAGCCACTCTTCGCCGAGATCCCAAGTCGTGAAGTATGGCGCGGTGTCGATATTCATCGCTCGATCGCCGATAACGAGAATCGCATCCGCAGCACACGCTTCGATCGAATCACGGATACCAAGTTGCTGTCGAGCCGGACGAACTCCATGCCTTTCAGCCAATAACACTTGAGCCAACGCCGCACTCGTTCGGGAACCCTCATCCAGTGCCAGCGAACGAACTTGCTGCGGCGGCTTACGAAACAAAACCCGAACACTACGGACTGGGCCTCTGCAAGCGATGCACGCGTCCGACACTATTCCAAGTCCGCTACCCCGCAGGAACTCGACCGACGGAATAAGAGCTACGTCGAGTTCGCCTGTCGACAGCCGATCGGCCAGTCGACTCGGCAAATCCAGAATCAACTGAGAATCGGGTAGCTGCTCGCGCAACCCATAAATGAGTGGTTTTGTGTTCAGATAGGAAACTGCACCAATGCGCCAAGTCATCTTAAGCCTCACGTTCCTGCACAATCGCTCACATCGATCCAAGTTTTCCCAGCTAGGCCAAGATTTCCCAGCCACGCCCTGCTTTCCAGCTAGGCCCTGTTTTCCAGCTAGACATTATGCCGCAGCGATGTACTTCTCGGTTTAAACCGTCTGACTGCCGCAAGGTTAACTGTTCGCAACTTTGTCTGTGCGAAACGCTAACCCAGTTACAACTGAAATCGCTGAACGCGGTGATTCATCGTATCTAGCACATGCAGACGCCGCTTGGAATCGACAATCAGTGCCCACGGATTCGTAAACTGCCCAGGAGCCTTGCCTGGTGCTCCCCAGGTCTCGAGCGCTTCTCCATCGCGCGAAAACCGCTGAATTCGATGCGCACCAAATTCTGCGATCAAAAGTGTCCCGTCGGTGTCAAAATCCATTCCGTAAGGATATTGCAATGCGCCCGGAGCGGTACCGGGCTTGCCCCAAATTCGCTCAAGCTTCGGCTCTGGTCCGTCGAGGCTGTAAACTTGAATGCGATGGTTGCAGGCGTCCGCGATCCACAGCAAGCCGGAGCTATCGAACAGCAACGTTTGCGGTCGCGAAAACTGCCCCGGTTCACTGCCCTGCGTGCCCCAGCGGCGAAGAAAGTTCCCCTCGGGGTCGAACTCCTGAATCATGTCGTTTTGGCCGTAGTGCCCGATGTAAAAATGCCCGTTGGCCGCTTGAACTGTGTCGGTCACAAATTGAAACTGGCCAGGCTCATCACCGTTGACTCCGCCAATCGTTCGAGATTCGTCGAGCACGCCGTCGCGTGAATAAAAGAGAACTCGAAAGTAGTGTGTGTCTGAGACAATGACTGCACCATCGTTACCAATCGCCAGTCCAAGCGGCTTGCCTTGCACGGCGATCGGTGTGCGCCAGCTGCGAAGGAATTCTCCATCAGCAGTAAATACTTGCACGCGGCCAGTTAAATCGACGATGTAGATTTGGTCCTTTTCATCGATCGTCATCGCGCGCGGCTTGTACATCAAACCGTCCGACGCCACACCGCGTCGTCCCCAAACCAAATCGGGAACGCGTTCCGATCCGATTTTCGGGACGCAACCTCCTGTAAACGCTAAGCCTGCTGCCATGCTGCTCACACGCAACCAATCGCGACGGGAAAGGCGCTTATAGTGGCTTCGATCATCACTCAGTTGATTTGTTGAGTTCATAAAACGAGCGAAACTAGTCGAAACTTCAATGGGCGGAGCGGTTTGAGATGCTGTTTATCGGAGCGATCATAGCTTAAGCCATGGGAAGACCGCCGATAAACCATTATAGTAGCTTTAATGGCCCAACACGCGAGCTGCACAAGAGAGTCGGATCGGACGAATGCCCAGAATCCTGGAATGGAAGAACAGCGAAGATCCCCGTGACATCGTGCATGTCACCGTCCAATCTTTGGTCGAAGGAAAGTTAGTCGCTGTCCCTGCTGAAACCGCCTACCATGTGCTTGCCAGCGGCCTGAATCCGGTTGCCGTCGAGCAGTTGGTGCAGTTGGCTGGACGGGCACCCGATCGACCCCCGTGCGTGTTCTTGCGCTCGGCACACGAAGCGATGGATTATTCGCCGACGATGTCGATAGTCGCCAATCGCATTGTCAATCGAGGTTGGCCAGGTCCGCTGGTTCTCCAGTTGCCGGTTTGCGATCCAAGTAGCCTCGCCAATCATCTGCCCGAAGCCGTGCGCCGATCGCTGATCGCTGATGGGCAATTTCTTTCGCAGCGAGTCGCAGCTCATCAAGCGATCTCGCAAACGATGCGGCTGCTGCCCGGTCCGCTCGTCGCCGCTCCCTTGGTCGATGCGAATGGCGCTGCCGCCTGCACACGCAATCAAGTTGAGGAGCTCGCCGGCAAAAATCTCGCTTTAATTGTCGACGATGGACCGACTCATTTCGGCGGTTTTGCTACCGCCCTGCGTATCGAAGAGAACCTTTGCCGCGTCATCAGTTCCGGCGTGCTGGATCAGAGTGCATTGACGCGGCTTGGCCAACTTACGGTCTTGCTTGTCTGTACTGGAAACACTTGTCGCAGCCCGATGGCGGAAGCGATCCTGCGAAGTCTGCTGAGCGAACGATTTGCCAATCTGTTTGCCGAGGGGCAACCGCCACCGGCAGTCGCAGTGTCCGCGGGCCTAAGCGCATTCCCAGGCGGACCCGCATCGCCAGAAGCAATCTCAGTAATGAAACAACGCGGATTGAGCTTGGTGCATCACCAAAGTCGCGCTGTGTCGGATCGCTTGATCGCGCACGCCGATTTAGTGCTTACGATGACTCGCTCGCATCGAAACGCCATCGTGCAGCGCTGGCCGGAATTGGCTGCCAAGACGCATCTGCTGAGCGATAACAATGGTGACGTTTCCGACCCGTTTGGCGGTAGCGAGTCCATTTATGCGGCTTGTGCCGTTCAAATCGAGCAGTATCTTCGCCGCTGGGTCGATCAAATTGCAGAAGAATGGTTTCCGGTGTGGCAGATAAGCTAAGCTATCCTCTTGTGGCCACTGATTTTATCAGCAATTGCAGATGTTTCAGAGCGCTCCCATTCATCACTTTGAAGTCCTTGCTACTCACAAACTATGCGAATTGCCATTGGTAGCGACCATCGGGGAATACATATCAAAGCCAAATTGGTCGCCAATCTGCAATCCTGCGGGCATCAAGTTTGCGATGTGGGCGCGCATGGCGACCAAAGCGTCGACTATCCAGATTACGCCAAACTGGTCTGCGAAAAACTGATCACAGCCGAAGTCGATCGTGGCATTCTCATCTGTGGCACTGGCATCGGCATGGCTATCACAGCTAACAAATTTCACGGCGTGCGAGCTGCGAACTGCTATGACGAAGTAATGGCCGAAATGTGCCGTCGCCATAACGACGTCAACGTTCTCTGCTTACCGGGTGACTTGATTGGCAATCGTCCCATTGATGATTTAGTCCGCATCTGGCTTACCACCGAATTCGAAGCTGGTCGCCATGAACGACGAATCGTGAAGATTTCTGATATCGAACGCAATCATTGAGTTGCCAATTGGGCGTCCAGTTGCATCCCTTTCGCCGCGTCGTTAACATCGCTTGGGCAATAGCGATAGTTAAATGGCCATCCGCGATTGAAAGCTTTCTTCATGAGTCAAGTTCGACCGAATCTTAACGAAGCGCGTTCAAAAATCGTTGCCACAGTCGGCCCAGCTTGTGAAGACGAAGCGACAATGACCAACCTGGTAAATCACGGCGTCGACGTTTTTCGCATCAATACCGCGCATGGTAAGATCGCCGACTTCGAACGCGTCCTCGCAACCATCAAACTCGTCCGCGGCACCACCGGCTTTCCAGTCGGCGTACTGCTCGATCTAGCTGGCCCCAAAATTCGGCTTGGGCAGTTGATACAAGATCCGCTGGAAGTGGAAGCAGGCATGGAGTTGACCATCGTCCGCGGCGAGAAATCACACGAACACAATCAGCTTTGTAGCAACTACGCGCCGCTGATCGATGAAATCGTCGTTGGTAACCAAATCTTGTTGGCTGACGGAACGATCACCTTGCAAGTCACCGCGCGAACCAAGGATGTCATTACTTGCCGAGTGGAAACGCCGGGCACAGTTCGTAGTCGCCAAGGTGTCAACTTGCCCGGCGTGGCGCTGAGCGTCTCTTCGATGCGCCCCGAAGATGTTGAGAATGCGTTGTTGGCAGCCAAGAATGAGATCGACTTTGTCAGCCTCAGTTTTGTGCGCTCGGCACAAGATGTTTACTCGCTCAAGAATCTGCTTGCCAGTCTCGAATCAAACGCAATGGTCATCGCCAAGATCGAAAAACGCGAAGCGCTACAGCAGTTGGAAGCGATCGTTGATGCCGCCGATGGAATCATGGTCGCACGCGGCGACTTGGGCGTCGAGATCGACGTCGCCGAAACACCCGTCGCTCAAAAACGCATTATCCAAGTCTGCCGCGAGAAGATGAAGCCCGTCATCGTCGCAACGCAGATGCTCGAAAGTATGCACACCAATCGCAGACCAACTCGAGCCGAAGCGAGTGATGTCGCCAACGCAATACTTGACGGAGCCGACGCATGCATGCTCAGCGGCGAGACAGCAATCGGGAAATTCCCGGTCGAAGCGGTCGACACGATGAATCGCATCATGCTGTTCACCGAGCAGATGCTGAAGGATAAACCTTCATCGGGTCGCGCACGCAATTTCGATGCTGTCCATCCCATCACCTCAGCCGTAACGTACAGTGCCGCCAGCATCGCAGAAGCGATCAATGCCAAATTGGTCGTTGTTGCCAGCCGCACCGGTGGAACAGCTTGGGTAAAGTCGAAACAACGCAACTACATTCCTACGATCGGCGTTAGCAACTCGGACTGTACACTGCGGCGCATGTGCTTGTTATGGGGAATCATGCCGCACAAGGTCGATAATCTAGACAATCCCCAAGAACTGTTCGACGATGTGACAAATTGGGGACGTGAACGCGGCCTGTTGGTCGGGGGCGATCGCGTCGTCTATGTTACCGGCACAGGCGTGTTAGACAATACACACAACTTGCTGGTCGTTCACGAGGTTCCAGTTTAGCACTCGGTGAAGCCACGGCTGGCCGATCAATTAAAAGGCCCGCAGTCATCTATCCACCAACTGACTACGGGCCTAAGTCCATCCTCGTTCAGCGAACAAACTCAGGCTGCGCACTTCTCAAGCTACTTGAGCTTCACAGCCTACAAATCACCAGCACTCAAGTTCCCTTCGGCTTAGCCATTGTTATTCTGGCTAGCCGACTGTGCTGTGCGAATCTCAATCTTGCGAGGCTGTTGCTTCACAGCCTTGGGAAGCATCACTTTCAAAACACCGTGCTCGTAACTGGCATCGATCTTCTCATCATCGATTTCGCTTGGCAGAGCGATCGTGCGACTGAACGACCCGCTGACGCGCTCCACGCGGTGGACATTCTTATCCTTCTGTTCGATGCCGGTCGTCCGCTTACCAGAGATCACCAGTCGGCCGTCGTGCATCTCGACCTTGACGTCCTCAGGCTGCACTCCAGGCAGATCCACATGGATCTCGTAAGACTCCGGCGATTCAAGGATGTCCAGAGTCGGAGCGAATTTGTCGGCATTGTTCGTTCGCAAAATTGTTCCAACCGTGCGTCCGAGCAACGAATCAAACATCCGTTCCATGTCCGAAGAGATTTCTTCCAAGGCACCACCATTGCGAGCTTCATAACGTGACATCATTTAACCCTTTGCTTTGAACAGAAATGAAACTTGGTTTACTTTTCTGCTCGCTGTCAAACTGACAGGATGGCAGATTTCAGTTGCCACGTTTTGCAAGCATCGTGCCAAATCGCATCGCGGCAGCCGCTGTAACATTCACCTTCCCGAAACGCAGTTTAGGGAGGGTCGGCCCGCGATAGCGTGGCTGGGGAGGGCTTCCGCACCGTAGTTTGGCCGATCGACTTTAAGCTAGCTCGATTGCCGAGCCTCCCGGACGCTGCGCTGGGATGGTGTAGCAGGATGCGGTCGGGATCAAAGAAAAGTTTTCGATTTTCCGAATTTTCTTAAAGTTCAATCTTCAATCTTCCGGGATCGGTCTCGACAGAAGGTAGGGCAGATAGCTAAACGTTAGGCCTTGCTGCCCCCGTAAAATCAGCTTCGTGGATTTTCGCTAGCTATGTCGACCGCGGACCCTTTACCAGACAACATCCGACGTATTGCCGTCCTCGTCTCGAGCGTCGATTCGCCGACCGCGCGACAGTTGCTTTTGCATCTGCCAACCCATGTCGCCAAACAGGTCCGACGCGCTTTGCAACATCTTGGACCGATCAGCCCGAGCGAACGGCAACGCATTCTGGCAGAATTTCAATCCACGGCCGCTAAGCAGAACGCGCCCACCGCAAACAGTTCACTAAGTGCCGCATCTACCGCTCGCGGTGCCATGAATCACGACGCACCGCAATATGTCAGCGACTCGTCGGTGACCGCCGCACATCAACCCAGATCTCATTCCCCTTCGCTCGCCCAGTACTCCGACTTCGATTCAAATCGTCTCGACCCACAACATCACTCCTCAAACCACACTTCGCCCTCGCAGCAATCTGCTCACCAATCTGTTTCCCACTCGGAGCAATCGGTCGCAGGGGATTCGTCGCAGTCCGCTTGGGCTCGAATGGACATTCGCGCGCTCAGCCATTTCCTGCGAAGCGAACGACCAACCGTAATCGCTGTCGTCATCAACCAACTTGCACCGAACACAGGTGTCGCGTTGCTACAGCAGTTGCCGCTGTCCATGCATCGCGAAGTCCTCCAAGCGATCGGAAGCCTGCAGGAGTTCGATAGTGAAGCGATGTTGGCGATCGAAGAGCATCTGAGCGAACGGCTGAAAGACTACGAACTGCGAATCGATAGCGAATCAAAAGGCACACGCCGCATCGCAGCGCTACTCGCCGCCGCTCCGCCCGAACTGCAAGAAACGTGGTCGCGTTTCGTGCACATCGCTGTTGATCCTCTGGACGCGTCGGTTGACCAGTCGGAAACGAGCGCACCCGACCAACCTGAAATCGCGCCTATACAAACCGCTGCGCCGAAGAACTCTGTGCAACCTGCAGCGCGAGATACTTCAACGCCAGTGACTGCATCGCGCACAACGGAACGAGCCGCAGAACGAGCGAAACCACCGACTGCGACCAGTTTGGAGCCACGATCTCAAGCGACGTTCGAAGCACTCGCTTCGCAGAACACAGTTGTGGATACGAATACCGATGACGCCGATAAAGCTTACATTCTTCCGTTTCTCGGCACTTCCGAGCCGAAGCAACTGAGCGATGTCGATCGTTCGCTGATCCAATTAGAATTCGAACAGATCTTATCGCTGACAACGTATCAGCTCGCGCAAATCTTGACCGCTGCAAACTCCAGTACCGTCTTGCTGGCTCTGGCTGGCGCCAGTCCAAACTTCATGAAACGATTCTATTCGATGTTGAACAAAGCGGATGCCAGAGCACTCGCAAGCCGACTGAGCCAAATTGGTCCTTTGAAACTGCGCGATATCGACGAAGCACAGCGGAGCATCTCGGAGTTGGCCGCCAAACTGGTCGCACCACGCGCTAGTTCGCAACAGACAGGCCGCTCACCGTCGCGCGTTGCGGCTTAGGATCGATCATGGCAACCATTCTGAAAGGCGATCGCGTCAACCATAGTGCAACCGACAAGAGTCTCGCTGCATTCAACGTCGAAGATGTCCAGGAACGCGTCCGCGCTTACCTTGCCGAAGTCCAGCAGCAGGCGGCTCAAATCGTCAGCGATGCGAATCGCAAAGCAGAGGAGATCTTGCAGGCTGCGCATCAACAAGGTTTGGCGAGCGGCAAGGCGGAGTTTGAACAACAAGTTGAACGCCGCGCACAACAACTCAGCGATCAGCGGTGTAAAACAGCCATCGCTTCGTGCGAAGCAACCGTCCAGAAGCTCTCAGGTGAGACCACAACTTGGTTGACCAATTGGAGGAACTTGACAGTTAGCTTATCCGCCAAGATCGCTGAAAAACTGGTTCGTCGAACAATGCAGGATAACGAAGAAGTGTTGCGAGTTTGGTTAGAAGAAGCGATCGTAGCGCTGCGTGATTCGCGCGAACTGCGAGTGCTCGTTAACCCAGACGATTTCGCGGTGGCGGGACGTTTCTTACAAAATCTAACGAAGTCGATACCTCAAGCGGCGCAGATCGAAGTGATTCCTGATCCAGAGATCACAAAAGGTGGATGCGTTGTGCGCTCCATGCATGGCACGATCGATCAACAACTCGAATCGCAACTCGAGCGACTCGTACAGCAACTTCAATAGCAAGCTGACCCTATGAACGCGATCGCTTTCCCAACTCTCCCCGAAGCGGAGCAACTGCTAAGTTCGCTTCGCAAGGCGACGCCGAGCAACATTCAAGGAACGATTTGGTCTGTCGGCCGAAACTCGATCGAAGCGATGGCTTTGCCGGTTCCAATGGGCGCTGTCTGCGAAATTCGTTGCCGTGGCCGAGAACCGATC
>JBGSJB010000220.1:0-2008 GCA_041742175.1 Pirellulaceae bacterium | reverse complement strand
TCGCGAGCTTCATCGGCCGTTAGAAGTCCTTGTCGGCAAAGCATTTGAGCGTGCGCGATCGAACCGCGGATGTCGTGTGCATACAGCCGGTGATCGAAACTGATACTCTCGCTGAACGCTTCCAAGCGCTTATCAGTTGCTGCTTGAAAGACGCCACTGCGCGAAGGTGTAGCGGCCAACCCAATTCTCCCGTGCGATTCGCTCGGATAAAACTTCTCGTGCCCACCAAACTTGTGCGAACTGGACCAAGCGGCACGCTGCAGGTGCTGATCGTAAGCCCGCTATTCAAGGCCGTCAATTCGCTTAGCCAAACGTTTGCTCAATAATTTAGCAGCCGGCAGGCTCAGTTTCCTTAACAAAAATTGGGGTTTCTTGGCAGCGTCTCCCGAGCAAGTGACCGATTGCCTTCGATCGAAGCAAGTGACGCGTTGCTGTTGTCCAGGAGCGGCCGGTTTGCGATTCGCGCTGGTGCTATTGCAAGTCGGCGCGACTTCCAGCTACGCAGCGAATTTGAATTGCACTAAACTACGCGACCCGCTCATGAATGTGACTTTCGAAAGTTCTCCGAGTGAAAAGTGTAATTATTGAACCGGTTACTGGCCCGATCCGCGCCAGAATTCGCCCGCCTGGGAGCAAGAGCATCACGAATCGAGCGATCGTGTGCGCTGCTTTGGCAGAAGGACGAAGTGTGTTGAGCGGAGTATTGGACAGTGACGACACGACTGTCATGATCAAAGCTTGGCAGCAACTCGGGTTGGAAGTGGACCATGACAAAGCCGACCAAACGTTGGTGATTGTTGGAGGAGGCGGGCGGACTCCGGTGAAGAGTGCGGAGCTGTTCGTTGAAAACAGTGGCACCACGATTCGTTTCTTGACCGCAGCCCTGGCGGCTTGCGAAGGTCGATTTCGGTTGGATGGAGTCGCGCGCATGCGGGAAAGACCGATCGGCGACTTGCTCGACGGCTTGCGGCAGTTGGGAGCAGAAGTGAGCAGCATCAACGCTGAACGCGATAATTGCCCGCCAGTTCTGGTTGAAGCGAACGGGCTCAGGGGAGGTGTTGCAAAGATCGCCGGCAATATCTCCAGTCAGTTTCTGTCCGGTTTGATGATGGCCGCACCCATGGCTGAGAATGACGTAGAGCTGCATGTGATCGGCGAATTGGTTTCGGTTCCGTACGTCAAGATGACTGCAGAAGTGATGCGATCTTTCGGAGCCGATGTTGCGGGCCCGGATCAAGGACCGTTCAAGATCGCCACTGCGAATAAGTATCGAGGCGCGAACTATGCGATCGAACCCGATGCGTCGGCGGCGAGCTACTTCTGGGCTGCGGGTGCGATTACTGGAGGTGAAGCGACCGTCGAGGGGCTGAGTCGCAGCAGTTTGCAAGGCGACGTTCGATTCTGCGAATGTCTCGAGAAGATGGGTTGCACAGTTGTTCACCAAAGCGACTCGATCACTGTTCTAGGAAACCAATTGAAAGGCAACAAACTAACTGGAATAGATGTTGACATGGCTGACATCAGCGACACTGTCCAAACGTTAGCTGCGGTCGCGCTGTTTGCTGAGGGGCCAACTACTGTCCGGGGCGTCGCGCACAACCGCGTAAAGGAAACTGACCGCATCTCTGACTTGGCGCGCGAACTTAGAAAACTGGGGGCCGTTGTCGAAGAATTTCATGACGGCTTGTCGATTGAGCCCCCGAAACAGATCGTGCCTTGCGAGGTAGAAACTTATCGAGACCATCGGATGGCGATGAGTCTTGCGCTTGTGGCGTTGCGTTGCAAGGGTGTGTCGATACTTGACCCGGAGTGTACAGCGAAGACTTATCCTCGCTACTGGGAAGATCTCGCATTATTCTCCGGCTGCGGCGTGCGGCACATCGGCTGAAGCGACGTAAGCTTTCGCGCGAGCGAGCAACTGTTCGATCTTTTGATCGCTTGCGGTACGTTCGGGAACGCTGCTGGCGATGTGAATCGCTCCGCAATGTTGACAAGCGACTTTCTTGCC
>JBGSJB010000219.1:0-9043 GCA_041742175.1 Pirellulaceae bacterium | reverse complement strand
TTTTGAACCAAGCCAGCCGTTTTGGCTATGCAGTTTGGACCTGTTTCCCGGTGATTGTGTACAACCCGATGCGGAGCATCATCGTAAAATGAATGAAAATCGAGGTTCACGGGCGCTACGAGGCAATCGCTTCCGGGTATTTGACATAGCAGTTCTGGCCCAGCTAACGCCATCAGTCGCGATGGATTCTGCGACCAAGCGTGAGTAACCTGAATTCAAACTAACATCCTTCGTCGCTGAGAAAACATGACCACTAAACTCCATCTCAACACACCGCTGGCACCGCCGTTGCCGTTGCGAAGATTTTCAGTCGAAGAGTATCACCAGTTGGGTGAACTGGGCGTACTGACATCTGAAGACAGCGTCGAACTTCTTGAAGGATGGATCGTCGAAAAGATGAACCAGCGACCGATTCACGGTTACATTGTTCGCTTACTCAGTGAACTTTTCATGCGTCAATTGCCGCCGGGTTGGTTGTGCCAGTGCCAACTGCCGATCTCAGCACAGCGAAGCGAACCCGAACCCGACATTGCGATCATCTGTGGCTCGCATGCCGACTTCCGCGAACATCACCCAAAAGGAACCGATTGCCGGTTGGTAATCGAAGTTGCTGATACCTCGATCGAACGAGATCGTTCCAAAGCGGCAATCTACAGCGAGGCTGGCGTTCAGGAGTATTGGATCGTCAATGTTGCAGACAACTGCGTCGAGCGTTATGAGTTTTCCAACTCGACACGCGACGTGACAGCAACGGCGGTTGCAGGCGATTCGCAACTTTCGCTCGCAGTTGGCGATACTTTGGTGACTTTGGATCTGGCGAAAATCTTCGACTTCGCGTGCTGATCGTGCAGAGTAGAGCTGCGTCAAATTCGCTTAGGCTCTTTCAATCGGCAGCGCTAACACTTCGTCAATCTGCTTGGCACCTAATGCAACCATAATCAGCCGGTCCAAGCCGAGTGCGCAGCCGCTGCAGGCCGGGATTCCAGACTGCATCGCCTGGATCAGTCGACTGCTCACGGGCAAACTTGGTCGGCCGAGTTGACGGCGCTTGGCTTCTGTTTGCTCGTTGCGAAGCATCAACTCGGCGGGGTCAAGCAATTCGTGATAGCCGTTCGCGAGCTCGACGCCGCGCACGAACAACTCAAAACGTTCAGCAGTTCGCGCATCCGCTTCAGCGATCCGCGCGAGCGCCGATTGACTAGCCGGATAGTGCGTAATGATCGTCGGGCATGTGTGGCCAAGTCGCGGTTGAACCAGTTCCGAAAACAGCAAATCCAACCAAGTGTCAGTATCGTCACTCCAGTCGCTGGACACACCAAGGTTGTTGGCCATCGCCAATTCGCTGAGCTGCTTCACTGAAGCGGTCAACGGATCGATGCCAGCGTGAATCTTAAACGCTTGCTGATAAGTGATCGCCTCCGCCGCTGGCCCACCAATCGCCACACGAACCAATTGATCGACTAGCGATACGCCGGCTGCGAAATCATCGCCCACTCTATACCATTCGACCATCGTGAATTCGGGATTGTGATTCGCCCCCCGTTCACCGGCGCGAAAGACCGGTCCGATGCTGTAGATCGCTTTCATGCCAGCGGCCAACAATCGCTTCATCGCGAACTCAGGCGAAGTCTGTAAAAACAAATCGTGCTTACCCGCGCCTTGGCAATCGAGATGGCAACCAGGAATTCGCACAGGTTCAATGTTCAAGTCCACCACAGTATCGTGACTGATGATCGGCGTATGGACCTCCGCGAAGCCATGCTCATGAAAGTACGTGCGCAGTTGCCACACAATTTCACTGCGCCGCAACAACGCATCACACGACGCGGTCGGTTTCCAACTTTAATCAGTCAATTACCATCTTCCATCGAAAGTTATCGCCCATGAGCCCAACGCGCGAGCCGCCCCATGAGCCTGAGGCGCTAGCCGATCTTTGAATCTCTGCATTTCCAGAAGAACATCAACCAACTCACAACGTTGGTCCTATAGTCAGCCAACCTGCAAGCCGCCGTCCATTACTACGTGAAGCGCATACTTCTAACAAGTGCCAAAGCTGGAAACCAGTTCTGCGAGCGACGACGCGTCCACCGGAACTGACCTATACAATATGCGTCGATAGCGAATAATTGCGGTGCACTAGCGGCCATCTATTTTGGGTATCAGACAGTTCTCGGTCTCGTTCATTCTAAATAACTTAGCGCCACACAGTGTTTGAGTTTCGAAGGGAAGTCAGCTAGCCGGCCGTCGCGAGCAGCATTTGCAGTGAACCGCGCAGGCCCTCGGGACGGTCAGTAGCCGTTGCGGTCAGTTGGCTGCTGGCCTGATGTTGCAGGCAATGGCGGTGAATCCTGTAATTTAGCCGTAGTTTGCAAGACATCCGCCTAGAGTCATCGGAGAACCGGCGGATTGACGCTAAAATGGGAATCGATGTCAGTGGAGATTCCATTTTATTGAGTTCATCGTTGCCCACTTCGTTCAAGTCCAGTCCGACTTTAATACAGTCGCTTTCGTCGCCAGAGCCGTTGGTGCGACGTTTGCCGTCCGAGTACACGCCTGAACGTTGCTTTCGACGTCTTTCAAGGCTCCCTGGTTGCGTTTGGCTGGACAGCAGTTTTCCGATGGCAAACGTGGGGCGGTACAGCTACATGGCGGCTGATCCGTTTTGCAACTTGCGAATTGACAAGCCGTTTGCCACAGCGCTCGGTTCGTTAGCAACACTGCTAGCTCAGTATTACTCGCGGGCGGTCGATGGATTACCGCCGATGCAGGGCGGAATGCTGGGTTGGTTTGGCTACGAACTGGGAGGCTGCTTCGAAAAGATACCGGCCGCCGAATTCAATGAGTTTCGTTTGCCGTTGGCGGCGCTCGGATTGTATGATGTCGTTCTGGCTTGGGATCATCAGTCGAACGAGGCTTTTATAATCTCACAAGGTTGGCCTGTTGCGGATCCGCTGAAGCGACAGCGGCGAGCGTACCGGCGTTTGCAATATTTCTTGAATATCGTTGAGTCACGTGACCCATTGCCGAAGGACGCGATTCCGAAGTTTGGATGCGACTTGCCGAAGTCGCAGTTGGCGCCCCAGTTTCCAACCCGTTGGTCGGAGCATTGGACAAGTAATTTTTCATCAGCCGGTTATCGCAATGCGGTGGCGAAAGCGGTCGAGTACGTGCATGCGGGTGACGTCTTCCAAGTCAATATCGCGCAGCGGTTGTTGCGCAAAGCGAAAGCCGATGCGCGTTCGCTTTATTTGCATTTGCGCAGTGAGAACCCTGTGCCCTTTGGAGGCTTTGCCGACTTTGGACGAGTTCAAGTAGTAAGTAGTTCGCCCGAACGATTTTTGAAATTGGAGCGAAGCGAAATCGAAACACGACCCATCAAAGGAACACGACCGCGCATGAGTGATCCTGCTGCGGATCAAGCGATGGGCGAGTTGCTGCGTCTGAGTGAAAAGGATCGCGCCGAGAATGTCATGATCGTCGATCTGATGCGCAATGATCTTTCGCGAGTCTCCGAGGTTGATAGCCTGCAAGTAACCGGACTGTGCGAGCTCGAAGCGTATCGTTACGTATGGCACTTGGTCAGTGTCATTCGCTCGCGGTTGGCTGAGAATTTTGCTGCGTGCGATTTGTTGGAGGCGACGTTTCCGGGTGGATCGATCACAGGCGCACCAAAGATCCGCGCGATGGAGATCATTGCCGAATTAGAACCGACAGCGCGCGGGCCGTACTGCGGCAGCTTGGGTTACATGAGCTTTGCTGGCGATATGGACTTGAGCATTTTGATACGGACCTTGACCGCTTGCGATGGTTGGTGGCAAGTTCCAGTCGGCGGTGGAATCGTTGCGGCGAGCGATCCTTCGTTTGAAGAGCAAGAGACTTGGCACAAAGCTGAGGGCGTGCTGCGCGCTGTGGATTCACTGAAATAGGATTTGAGTCCTCCGTACGACAATGAGCTTAAGCGTAACCCATGGTTTCGGCTCGCTGAACTTACCCGGGGCTATCGCTTGTCACCGCTTTGCGGTTATCTCGGGCTATCGCTTATCACCGGTTCGCGGTTTGTCGCTAAGAAAGAGTGCGCTGTGAAGCGCTTTCGCAGAGCGAGAGGCGACCGGAAGCAGGCTTGAAATGAATCAACTAGACTAGCACGAGCACTTCTGGAAACTCAACAATACTTGGCGGGGAATGCGAAATGAAATGGCTTGCCTACTTCACAGTCTTCTGTCTCCTCGCGCAAGACTGCACTGTTGCCGCAGAGCCACTGCTGGAGAAGACGGACGTTTTTCCAGCTCGCATGAATGGGATCGCGTTGTATCGCATCCCTGGCATAGTGGTTACGACGAAAGGAACCGTCTTGGCTTATTGTGAAGCGCGTCGCGACAGCCGCTCGGACTGGGGCGAGATCGAAGTGCATCTGAGGCGGTCGGAAGATGGCGGAAAAACCTGGTTGGCCGCACAACATATCGCACATCGGGCTGAACGCATCGAAGGCAACCCGCGCAAAGCGAGCGGTGGCGAGAAAGAGCAAACGGTCAACAACCCAGTTGCGATTGTTGATCGCGTTACCGGTTCGATTGAGTTTCTTTACTGCGTGAATTATGCACGGTGCTTTGCAATGCGCAGCACCGATGACGGCCTGACGTGGAGCGAGCCACGCGAAATTACGGCTGCGTTTGAACCGTTTCGCTCGAAGTATCCATGGAAAGTCATCGCAACTGGGCCGGGGCATGGAATTC
The DNA here is from genome assembly GCA_041742175.1 of Pirellulaceae bacterium. GTDB lineage: Bacteria > Planctomycetota > Planctomycetia > Pirellulales > Pirellulaceae > Aureliella. The sequence goes on along the minus strand of JBGSJB010000219.1, from coordinate 4,310 downwards.
AACTGAAGAGTAGTCGGTTAGTTGTTCCGATTTGGTTGGCGTACGGCAAGACCGGTGATCATGCACCGTCGGCTGCAGCCACGATATTCAGCGATGATCATGGTCAGTCGTGGCAAGCGGGCGAAATCGCGGTCCCGGACGAAGGCGACTATGGCGATCCGAACGAAACGATGATTGCTGAGTTGTCGGATGGTCGCGTGATGTTGGTGACACGCAGTGTTTCGAAGCCGAGTCGCAAATTGATTACTGTCAGCTCTGATGGCGCTAGCGGTTGGAGTCGTCCGGAGTTTCATGACCAGTTGTGGGAGCCAATTTGTATGGCAAGCATCACAGCACTTCCACAACAGCCTGGTAGGCTACTTTTTTCCAATCCGCATAGTTTGGCGCGCGACAAGGATGGTAATGAAGTTCCAGCGGGGCGCGGCAAGCGTCACAATTTGACGATCAAGTTGAGTCGCGACGATGGCAAGACATGGCCCGTCGGTAGGACGTTGGAAGCGGGGCCGAGCGCTTATTCCGATTTGGCGGTGCTAGCCGACGGAACAGCACTGTGTCTCTATGAGGGCGACAACACAATTACATGCGCGCGGTTCAACCTCGATTGGCTTCAGCAACCTTAAAGTTTGCTTGCAAGCGTAGCCTTTTTCACCAAGTTTGTTGAGCTAGTTACTCAGCCAACGGTTCAAGCCTATCAGCAGACAAAAAGGCGTTCAACTAGCCAACCGAATTCGATATACTAGCCTTGAGCGGGGATGACGTTTCTCGTCGACCAACTCCGCTGACGACCTGCACGCGACACCCGCGGCGGGCGAGAGATAGGGTCGCTGGGGAATGCAATCATGTCTGAGAACGCTGGATCTGAATTTGCTCGTCGAGATTCTGCAACGACGCCGAACTTTGCAAACAAACGAATTGGAGTGCGACAATTCGCGAGCGTGTGCGCGGTAGCCACTTGTGTGCTGATCGCAGTGCTGTGCGGATACTGGATCGGAAACGCGCGTCAAACGGCGAGTATTCCGTTGCCGCTCTTGCACGCTTCGACTGCTGCGACAAGTTCAACGATGGCTGTAGCAACCGGTCAAGTTGGTATGGACTCGGAAGGTATTTTCTTCTTGGACTTTATCACAGGCGACTTGCAATGCTTGGTGTACTATCCACGGATCGGTGTTTTCGGAGCGAGGTACTACACCAACGTGCTCAAGCAACTTCCTGGGGGCGGGCGTAATTCCCAATTCTTGATGGTAACCGGCACGGCGATTCCGACTGGAATTAGCGTTGGCTCGCGCCCCGGTAACTGTTTGGTTTACATTACCGACGCCACTAGCGGCATGTTCGCCGCCTATGCAATTCCTTGGGACCGAACAGCGGAAGCGGGCGGTCGCTTGCAATCTGGACCTCTAGTATTCGTAGGCGGCGGGCCGATTCGCAATTTTCAATTGAGCGAAGCAGCCACACAACAGGCGGCGGCTGTGAATCAGCCGGCGGCTGTGACTCCGCCTGGCGTGGTCGATCCGAACAAGAAGAAGTAGCGATTGGAGGACAACGCCTACCCTCGCGGATACATCCAATTGTGGGTACCATTCTGCAAAGGTCCGTGGCGGTTATCTCGGACCGATTAACTCCACGTTGGATGATTTACGTCCTATGTCGTTACGCAATTGGATCAGCGGTCGCGTTTTCAGTTTCGTTCATGGAAACAACCTCGTCTACAACACGTGCTGGGAAGATCCGCGGCTGGATCGCGAGGCGCTGAAGCTGACCAGCCAAGATCGCGTTCTGGTGATCACCTCAGCCGGCTGCAACGCGCTTGACTATGCCATCACTGGCCCGGCGCATGTTCACGCGGTTGACATGAATCCGCGGCAGAATGCGTTGCTCGAGTTGAAAATCGCTGGCATCAAGAATCTGCAGTTTGAAGATTTTTACAAGCTTTTTGGTAACGGGTATCACCCCGGCGCAGCGAAGTTGTACCAGTCGGTTTTGCGGAAGCATTTAAATCCATGGTCACAAATTTACTGGGACAAATGGATTAAATTTTTCGACAATCCGCGACGTACTTTTTATTATCGCGGGACGTCAGGTGCGTTTGCGAGAATGATTCGTTTCTACATTGATCGCGTTGCTCGGGTTCGCCCCGAAATCCATGAGTTGATGGCTTCGCCTTCGCTCACGCAACAATCAGAAGTCTACGACCAGATTCGCGACAAATTCTGGCGACGCTCGTTGCGGTTCGCTTTGAATCGCGACACAACGCTTTCCATGCTGGGAGTTCCGAAGGCTCAGCGACAGCAGATCGAGAACCAGTACCCGGGCGGCATTTTGCAATTCATTCAGGATTCAATGGAGGCGGTTTTCGCAAAGCTGCCTTTTGTGGACAACTATTTCTGGCGTGTCTACATCACAGGTACTTACACACCCGAGTGCTGCCCTGAATACTTGAAACCGGACAATTTTCAGAAACTGAAGCAGAACGGCGTCTCGAACGTTTCGGTTCACACCGACAGCGTGCAGGGATTTTTGGAGAAAGGATCCGAGCCGATTTCACGGTTCATTTTGCTCGATCACATGGACTGGTTATCCGATCATTTTTTTCCGCTGCTCGAATCCGAATGGCAGGCGATTCTTGGTCGTGCAGCGCCGGGTGCGCGAGTGTTGTGGCGGAGCGGTGGGTTGAGAACTGATTTTATTGATCGCGTCGCAGTGATGCACGATGGAAAGCAGAAGATGTTGCCAGAGTTGCTAACGTACGATACTGAAATGTCATCGCGTTTGCATGAACTCGATCGTGTGCACACCTACGGCAGTTTCTACATCGCGGACTTGGCCAGCTAAACGGACTCATCATGGCAATTCTGCAGGATCTGAAGATTTTGTATCACCTGGCGCTGCGTCCAGTGCGGGGCAAGAATCATGCTGAGAGGATGGAGAATTTCTACTCGGGGCAAGCCAACGCGTATGACGATTTTCGACGCCGTTTGCTGCATGGTCGCGAGGAACTGTATCAAAAGATCACTTTGCCTGAAGGTGGAGTGTGGGTCGATCTTGGCGGAGGCACCGGCGCCAATCTCGAGTTCATTCGCGAGTCCGTTCCGCGGCTTGGCAAAGCTTACGTCGTCGATTTAGCAACATCGTTGCTAAGCGTCGCTCGTCAGCGTTTTGCAAAAAACAACTGGCATCATGTAGAAGCGATCGAAGGCGATGCGACCACTTGGCAACCGCCAGAAGGCACCGCTGATGTCGTGACTTTCTCCTACTCGTTGACCATGATCCCAGATTGGTTTGGCGCGATCGAAAACGCGTTGCGCATGTTGAAGCCCGGCGGTTTGATCGGTGTTGTCGACTTCTACACCGCGAGGAAACATACCGCCGCGGATTCAAAGCGGCACAGTTGGTTCACTCGAAGTTTTTGGCCAGTCTGGTTTGCCAACGACAATGTGTTCCCTTCGCCCGATCACTTGCCATTCCTTCGCAATCACTTCGAGACGATATGGTGCCAGGAGTCTTACTCCAAGGTTCCTTACATCCCGATCATTCGAACTCCGTATTATCAGTTCATTGGTCGCAAGCGTAGCTAACGCGATTCCGATTTTGCAAAGTATCCTGTTATGTCAACTGAACTTATTAATTCGCTCAAGACCGCGATATCCGATGTGCGCGATCCGGAAACCGGTCGGCCAATTTCAAAGACGAATCAGATCGGTGAGATTCAGGTCGTCGGCGACGATGTGCAATGCACTATCAAGCTCTCAACGCACAGTTGGCCGCTACGGGCTCATCTAGCAACGCAGATCGAAGAGCGCTTGCGAACACAAGCAGCGAGCCACGCGAAGATCGAAGTGAAGTTTGAAGAGCTCGATCGACCGCCCGCACCACTTGGACAAATCGGTATGTCCGTAAAGAGTGTGATCGCAGTTGGTTCAGGCAAAGGTGGAGTCGGCAAGAGCACCATTGCGGCTTCCATCGCGCTGACACTGCTTAAAGGTGGTGCCAAAGTTGGTTTGATGGATGCAGACGTTTATGGGCCGAGCATCCCGCATTTGCTCGGTTTGTCAGGACGACCCGAAGTTCAGAATGGCAAAGTGCAACCGATCTTCTTCGATCGGATGCCTGTGATGTCGATGGGTTTTTTAGTGGAACCTGATCAAGCGGTGATCTGGCGCGGACCGATGTTGCACGGTGCGATATCTCAGTTCCTGCGCGATACGTATTGGGGACCGCTGGATTACTTGATCATTGATATGCCGCCTGGCACGGGCGACATCGCACTGACTTTGTCGCAGATGATTCCCCTGGCTGGGGCAGTGGTCGTT
>JBGSJB010000218.1:0-3649 GCA_041742175.1 Pirellulaceae bacterium | reverse complement strand
GGTGGCGACGATCGATCGTTTCTTTTCATACTTGCCGCTCGTAGGTGTCAAGAAGCTATCGATCGGTAACGTCGACTTCGGCGCGTTCGTTACAACGTTTGCGAAAAAACGATCACCATGTTGCGATTGCGCGACGCCTGTTCCTTCCTTCCAGCGATTGATCGCGTTGTTGCCCGCAATCGACAGCGTCATCTCCAGAATTTGCATCGGGCTGTAGTGCTTCCGCAGCGTATCAATGTCTGAGTCGTTAATCGCGTTTGGCGACCAAGTCAGCTTTCGCGCCCAAGCATAAGCCGCTTGCTCCGCTGGTGTGAACGCTTCCCATTCGAGATCAAGCGCCGCGATGCGGTCTTCGCTTAACCCTGCCGCCGATAACTTCTGCTCTTGATGTCCGAGGCAGTATTGGCAATTATTCGTACGCGAAACAATCCAAAACAACTCAGTCTTAAACTCGTAACTCAACGACATGTTCTCATCAGCGTTACGGCGAAAATCGCGAGTCGCTGCAGCAGCACCGGAAGCACCAGCTCCGGCACTACTCATCGCCCGAGTTCGTCCACCGAACGCAGTTCCTTCGCTTTCGATCAGGTAGTGAAATCGCAGTCGCGTTTCGTAGTCATCCGCGCGATCGCCAAGTTGTTGCTTGGCTTCGTCAGTCAGTTCGGGCAGCGGAATGCGCACTGCACGTGACTTCATGTCCTCGAGCAGCAACTTCATCTCGGGTCGCGTCGCTGGAATCGGACGCGCCGTCTGATCGGGCTCCGTTGCGTTCAACCAGCCTGTTGTTATCGATGTTAAAAATAAAAAAGTGAGTGTCAGAAAGCGGTTCATGTTCGTTCCTATCGATTCGAAATGGTGAGTAAATCATGCAAGCACCATCAACTGCCACGTGATGGTGCTGTGCAAAACGAAAACAATCGCACTTAATTGCGTGCGATCACTTCACCGCCATCGCGCGAACCGATGGCTCGCCAGACAGCCAACTCGATAGCATCCGAAACGAAATCAACCGATCCATCACACATTGCAACAACCACTCCGCCCGTGTGATAACTGGCCGCCGTCGTTGCGATACGTCCTGGTGGAAACATGCAAGATCGGGAGTTCGGCGGCGCTACGTGAAAATACTGAGTCGTCGAATGATACGACTGCAACCACGGCGCACCGACATCTGAAACACCTTGCATAGCCAAGTTAGTTGTATCGACCGCGAGGCATTGCTGAACCGCGTCGTCAGGCGTGTTTGGATAAGTGCCTGGACGGAACGTGTCGTACTTGCTGACCGCGGCATTGTTGAAATCGCCAAGCGGATGCTCGCTAAACGCCGCTGTATTGCTCAGCCCGTCGACGATTTCAGCGTCCTTCAAACTGCGATCGGAAATGAACACGCCGTTTGGAGCTGGCATGCCAAAATTCGGATCGCTACTGTTGGTCGGCGGTTTGTTGTACAGCAACTGACTGCCTTGGTTCGCGCGGTAAGTCGTTGCCGCTCGACCCAGTGGCAGATTCACCGAAGGCTGCGAAGGGCACAGAAAAGTCGGAACGTTAGTCGCCATCGCAGCAACATTAGTCGGCGAATTCCAAGACGTTTTGAAGTCAACCAGATTGTAAAGTGCGGTCTGCTCCATAAAGGGCAGCAAGTACGCGTGCACAGCGATCGGTTTGCTCGTTCCGTTCAAACACAGCGGCAATCGCGAGTGAGCTGATAGATAGTTGTGTGTGGCGAGACCGAGTTGCTTCAAATTGTTGGTGCACTGCATGCGCCGCGCAGCTTCGCGAGCCGCTTGAACGGCTGGCAAAAGCAACGATACCAAAATGCCGATAATGGCGATCACAACGAGCAACTCGACGAGTGTAAATGCATGACGTTTCATGGAACAAGTTCTCTTATGCAGATAGATGACTGAATGAATACGCACTTGCAAAGAAACGATAGAATCGTCGCCAGCAAAGCGCGCGATAAGTTTGCGATCAGTAGTTCAGTGGATCGAATTCGATCGAAGAGCACTCAGTGCGAGCTTCGATGCGAATTACGGCAGGCCGCGCGTTTTGTAAGCGCAGCTTGAAACTAAGATGGTTCGGTCGCGTGCCGCAGCTAGGGATGTTGCAAGCGGCAATTCAAGCGAACGAACAGCAAACTAAGCAGTCGGCGGCCTCAACAGACCATCCAGCACAAGAGAAACTGGCCAAGCATCTGGCCAAGCCAAGAAGCGATCGCAGTAAAGCGAAAAACTCGAATAGGAGCGACCAGCTAGAAACGACAAATCGGCTCGCTCGGAACTGTTAACAACTGGAATGGAATCCATCCGAGTTGCAGGGGCGCTATTGCAACTTGGTCCGTTGCATGTTTTGCCGTTAGGCACCGCGTAGTAACGAAACTCGCCGCCGCTGTAAACCTTGATGATGTTTTCAGGAAGCGGATTGCCGTCTGGGTCGAGCCCCACCACAGTCGATGCATGGTGCGTGCAGCCCGCAGCAGATATTTGCCCGCACGACACCGACACAATCGCAACGAACGCCAACAAGCACACCCACGGGTGTAACAAGAGCCGACCTGCGGCTGGGCATAGGTTGAAGAATTGTGCGGGCATCAGACTTGATTGAAAAGATGAGGTTGCGACATGCCACATTTGTATTGACGCTTCCGCGTTTACGCTGCGACCCAAAGCTGCACCTTAGAAGCTCTTTAATGGTAACCGGTCGCGAATTGCGAGTCAAACGATATGCTGCGATCACGTTTGCTTACTATACTGTGCAGGCTCAAAATTCGGCGCACCGACGCGTCTAGCCTATTCAACCCACCTGGAGTTCCGCAGATGAAATCCCGCCTGACCTGCTTCGTTTGGCTTTGCCTGTTTTCGATGACTTTGCCTTCGCAAGCTCAGGAGAAACCGCAAGCGGTTCGGATGGGATGCGGCCTGATGACGTTCGATACAGTGCCGGGCTGGGGGCTGAGGCCTGATGGTAAGTCGTCCATCGGCCCTACGCACGGTTCCGTAGTGATCGACAAAGAGGGCCACATCTACACCAGCGCGAACGCTGGCGTTTTCGTCTTTTCGCCCGACGGCCAAGTCGTGCAGTCGTACCTCGGCAAGGATTATTCGAACATCCACGACATGGAAATTCGAGCCGAAGGCGATGCCGAGTTCATTTACGGAGCTCGCAATAACGACGCCGAAGGAATCAAGTTCAACGCGCGCAGCGGCGAAATCGTTTTGCGACTTGGCTTTCCAAAGGAATCAGGACTTAACTTAGAAAAGTTCAATCCGACTGCGATAACTGTGGCTCAGAATGGCGACATTTTTCTCTCGGACGGTTACGCCAGCAATCATATTTTCAAGTTCGATAAGACAGGAAAGTACCTAATGCACTTCGGCAAGAAGGGGAACGGCGAGAAAGAATTCAACACAGCACACGGCATGACACTGGACACTCGTTATGAACCCGCACGACTGCTGATTTGCGATCGCAACCACCAACCCAAAGGCAGGCTCGTTCATTACTCGCTTGACGGTGAGTTTATCGAAGAGGTCATCGCCGGTCTGGGCATGCCAACTTCAGTCGCTATTCAAGGTGATTACGTTTCAGTACCTGATCTTCAAGGTCGCGTGGTGATCCTCGACAAGTCGAACACCATCATGGCTGTGCT
>JBGSJB010000217.1:0-3642 GCA_041742175.1 Pirellulaceae bacterium | reverse complement strand
ACTCACCGTTTACGGAGCCGACGAGAGCGAACTGAGCGGCGTTTCCGTCAGTGGAGCTGGCGACGTGAATGGCGATGGTTATGACGACTTTCTAATCGGTTCGTTTCTATCCGACGGACCGACCAACGATACGTTCGCAGTAGGTTTAACGAACCTCATCTTCGGTGCAGCCAACTTGCCAACCCAACTCAACTTGGCAAATCTCGGATCGCTTGGCATAGCGATGTATGGCGACAATTATTTCGATAGCGTCGGTTGGTCAGTTAGCTCTGCCGGCGACGTGAACGCCGACGGCTTTGACGACTTGCTGATCGGCGCGACTTATCCCAGCGATCAACCCAACGCCAGCTACACCGCGCGAGGCAAAACGTTTGTCGTGTACGGCGCCGCGCAGTTGGATTCGCAAATCAATTTGTCGAGCTTAGGTGCAGCCGGCATCGAATACATCGGCGGCGACACAGGTGACACCAGCGGATGGGCGGTCAGCGGCGCAGGCGACGTGAATGGTGATGGCTTCAGCGATTTCATGATCGGAGCTCCTTCGGCCGACGCGGCTAACAATGCCAAGTCCGCTGCCGGCGAAAGCTATCTGCTATACGGCGGCCGCCAAGCTTCCGGAGTCACCATCCCCGGTTCCGCGAACTCCGAGACACTGACCGGTTCCTCCTCAGCCGACACGATCAACGGGTCGCGCGGAGCCGATACGATTGTTAGTGCTGGTGGGGCTGACGTTTTGTTCGGCGGCGAAGGGAATGATGTGTTTGACATCAGCGATCTGAACTTCCGTCAAGTGAACGGAGGCAGCGGCAGCGACACGCTGCGCATCGCTGGCAACGATATGCATCTTGACTTGACGACGCTAGCCAACAACCGCCTGCGCAGTATCGAGCAGATCGACCTGCGCGGAGCTGGCGCGAACGTGCTCACCTTGAATCAGCTCGAGTTGCTGAACTTATCCAGCGAATCCAACACCTTGCTCATCCGCCGCGACGCCACCGACACGATCAACTTCGGCCCCGACTGGATCACCGGCACCTTGGAAACCATCGGCCAAGACATTTTTCAGATCTACAGCCAAGGCGCCGCGATCTTAAAAGTCCAAGTCCCCAACCAAGCTCCCACCGGCATTCAGCTCATCAACGTCATCACCGAACTTCCTGAAAACACCGACACCAGCTCCCCCATAAAACTCGCCGACATCCTCATCCAAGACGACGGCCAAGGGGTGAACACATTGAGCCTAAGCGGCCCAGATGCTGATATTTTTGAGATTGCACAAACGCCCTTTGGGCCGCAACTTTACTTGCGTGCAGGAACTATGCTTAGTAGCTCTACAGATTATCTATATGAAACGGTAGTAAGTGTTCGCGATCTCGAAATCATCGGTGCCACGGCGCCGTCCCAGAGCTATGCTCTGCGAGTCGTGCATGTTGACACACCAATCGCGTTGACAGTCGACAATTCTATTGTATCGGGGATAGTAATGTCGAACTTTACCAACTCAGGAACCTGGCACAGTCAGGGAGTAGATGACGTGATGTTAAGCGCCTCGATCGGCGCAGTCATGAAGAAACCGGACGGAACTTGGGTTTGGAATCATTCTCCGCTGCAAGTGGGCGACGGAAATGTAACGATCACCGCGTCAAGCCAAGCAAGCACTGTCGAAATTGAGTTTGCGTTCTCCGTATTTGCTGGTTTGTCAGATTCGTGGATCTATTACCGCGGCTCTGCTTTCTCACAGGGCGGCACGAATGTGGATGCAGCTTTAGATCCTTCTAAGAAACTGATCGTTGCAGGAGCAGAAGCACAGACTACCAGTTTTGCGAATGTTTCAAATTATACACGTGGAATTAACGGAATTGTACTCGATGTGCCAGGACTACCAGCACAGGCGCTCTCGGCCACAGACTTCAGTTTTCGGATGGGCACCTCACAAACACCAGAGTCGTGGAGCCCGACGCCATTACCTTCTGCAATTGTCGTAACGTCACAAACCGGAGCGGCAGCACCGCGGATTCGAATTGAATGGGATGACAATGCCATCCAGAACACGTGGTTGCGGGTCACAGTGCATGCCAATCCGAACACGGGACTAAACGTTCCAGTGATACTCTACGTCGGGCATGTGCTCGCTGAGATCGATGGAGTTTCTCCTTACCGCCGCACATCAATTGATGTTGGCTTGATGCGACAGGCAGTCCGTAACACACTCGTACCAATAGAGAATCCATTTGACATTGACAAAGATCGACGAGTAACGTCTATCGACGTCGGAATTCTGCGAGGGCTAGTCTCGAACACAATAGTTTTGTACCCGCTTACGGTCCGTGCTGCTAGTGCATGATTAATTCAAAACAGCCAAAGCTGTGCTTCACAAATTGGGTAATTCTGACTAGACTCGACTACAAATGCCACGTCTTGCAAGTCCTGCTACCTTTGTAAGCCTTACCTTCGAAGTCTAACATGAAGCAATTTCTTGCACTCACCATACTCTTACTTTCAGCTGCTAATGTTAACGCCGAGTTGATTTTCGACATTCAATTGAGCAACACGACCGTAACAATTGGCGACGAGATCATTGTCACGATTAGGATTCGCTCAGAGTCGGAGGTAACCATTGGTGGCTACACTGCCAACCTGTTGGCGGGATTGGGAGATGGAAGTGGCGGGACCTTTACACAAGGCTTCGTGGATTTTTCTGTTGGTGACCCAAATGAGTTTTGGGATTTTTCTGCGATTCAAGGGCAAGCCTTTATCACTACGGATACAAGCAACGGTACAGGATTAGGGGCGTCTCTACCTGCGAATCAGATTCAAGTTCTCGGCCGTCTGACTTTAGACACAAGCGGGGCAACGGTTGGATCACACCAGTTCTCGATGGATAGCCTAGCGGCGAATGATTTAAATGGATTCTTCCTTGACGGCGCTCCATTTGGTGCAAGATTTGATCCGGCAGTGAGTGTATTTGAGTACTCCGTAACCGCCGTTCCAGAACCCAGTGCTTTGTGGCTTTTCTCAAGTGGAATTGGGGGGGCTTTAGTTCTGCGACGCGCACGGTGCGGTCGATTAACGAGCTGATTGGTCGCACTTTTCATCGGACCACAAGCCGCCCAGGGAATGGTCAAATTGGACTCGCGCTCCCCTCGATATGCGAGACATCTTTGCATCGTAGAAAACGCTTTCACCATGTACCAAAGTTCTCATAGGCCAGCCTTTTAGGGTTTGGCCGGACCAGGGGGACCAGCGGGTGCGGGTGAGTTGGTCTTCGTTGCGGATGGTTTTACTGTGGTTCATGTCGACTAAGACTAAGTCGGCGTCGTAACCGACTTGGATGCGGCCTTTGTTGACGATGTCCCAGACACGAGCTGGAGCGTCGCTCATCCACGAGGCAATTTGCAAAAGTGTGCAGCGGCCATGGTTGACTTGGTCGAGCATCAAAGCGAGGCTGTTTTCGACGGCGGGTAGACCGCTGGGCGACTTGGGATAAGGCTGCTGCTTTTCCTCCAAAGTATGCGGGGCGTGGTCGGTGGCGATGACTTGAATGTGGCCGTCGAGCAGGGCTTGCCACAATTGCCGGCAGTCTTCGGGCGACTTGACCGAGGGATTCATCTGGATGAGCGATCCGAGCCGGGCGTAGTCTTC
>JBGSJB010000216.1:0-6048 GCA_041742175.1 Pirellulaceae bacterium | reverse complement strand
CAAACACTGCCCAATATTCCAATTCCGCTTAGACCCAGCGATCGCGACATTGTGCTTGAGTTGCAACCTATTTTCGACGACTGCTATCGCGACGGACGTTACCACCGAATCGACTACCGGGCCAATGCCAAACTAAACTTCAACGAAGCTGATTCTGCTTGGATCGCCTCACGCGTGCAGCAACCGCGCGAGGCTTAGCCATTTCAAGTACCGCCGGCGTTAGTCATCCTTGAGGATATCTTTGTTCGAAAATTTCTTTTCGTCATCACGTCGGTCGAGCCCAGCCCGCTCAAGCAGACCGCGTCGCAAAACTTCTTCGATTTGATCGTCATCCGGCGGTGGAGCACCAAAAGCACCAAGGGATTCCGGATTGTATTCAATCGTGTAGGTCTGTTTCGCAAAAGCGATCGTCACGCCCGGGTCCAGCCGCTTACGACTGATCTTGTAACCGTTGACCTTCGTGCCGTTGCTGCTTCCCAGATCCTTACAAAACCAATATCCCTGCTCCAGCGTCATGCGCGCATGTTGCCCGGAAACGTTCGAAAATCGCAGCACAATATCGCACTCTTCGCGACGGCCAATCGTCAACTTGTCTTTCTTCAAAAAGATTGTTTCGCCACCACCCGTGGGAACCAACTTGCCGTAATCAGGCATGACACATCTCGCTATGCTGGCCGAAAGTAACAAACAAACCTATTTGCAACGGTGTAGCTAAGGTAGAATTACCCGATCAATCACCTTTTTCAATTCACATCTCTAATCTACGCACGATTCATGAACGCGTCAATTTTGCCCGGCTCGAATAGTGAAATTGCTCCGGTCAATTGGCGGGAATTGGGGCATCGCTATTTTCCACTGAACGTTTATCTCAATCATCGATTTGGCGGTCGTGTTCAGAAGATCAGCCTCGATGGCGGTTTTACCTGCCCAAATGTCGATGGTACTGTTGCGACCGGTGGTTGTACGTTTTGTGACAATCAAGCGTTCAGCCCCAGCCGCCGAGTCCAACGTGACGCGATCTCCAGCCAAGTTGAGCGCGGGATCTTTCTGCTGCGTCGACGCTACGAAAACGAGAAATTTCTAGCCTATTTTCAGCCAGCGACGAACACCTACGGACCGCTCGACAAACTTCGAATGCTTTACGAAACAGCGATCGAAGACCCTCGCATTGTCGGACTCGTCATCGGTACGCGACCCGACTGCATTCCGGACGATGTACTGGACCTGATCGATGAAATCGCTGACCGAACCTCCGTTTCGCTCGAGTTGGGTGTCCAAACTATTCATGACGCCAGCCTCGAATGGATGAATCGCGGACATGGTCATGCATCGTCCGTCGAAGCGATGCAACGCGTCGCCGGACGCAAATTCGAAGTCAGCATGCACATCATGCTTGGCTTGCCCGGCGAAACGCATGAAATGATGATGCAAACAGCCGATCAAGTCGCCGCGTGGAATCCGGCAGGTGTAAAAATTCACAATCTCTACGCCGTGCATCGAACGCGACTAGCTGAGCAAATCAAAACCGGCGAAGTCACTTTGCTTGAGATGGAAGAATACGTCCAATTGCTTGCTGACTTCCTCGAGCGGATTCCGCCAACGATGGTGATCGAGCGAATTTCGGGTGACGCTCCGCCTCGCGATCTGATCGCGCCGCAGTGGGTACTCGACAAAGGTTCGATCAAGAAGCGTCTGATCGAAGTACTTGAAGAGCGACAATCGTATCAAGGCGCGAAGTGCTCGACGGTTGGTTCAGCTAGCACCGAACAATTACCTCCCACCAAACCTTCCTGAATGCCATGAACCCAACCGCTACCGAGACCGCAATTCTCAACGTCGCCGCTTACAAGTTCGTCACACTTACTGACTTGCCGCCTTATCGTGCCGAGTTGCGAAAGCTCTGCCAAGATCTCGAACTGCGCGGCACGATTATGCTCAGCCCCGAAGGGATCAATCTCTTCGTCGCCGGTGATGAACCCAACGTGCGTCATCTGCTGGAAGTCCTCCGTCGCAACCCGCTGCTCGCCGACCTCGAAGTCAAAGAGAGCTACTCGGACAAGCAACCGTTTAATCGCATGCTCGTCAAACTAAAACGCGAGATCATCGCTTTCGGAATCGATGAAGTTCGTCCAGCCGTCCGTACCTCGCCGAAGCTCTCCGCCGCAGAACTGAAGCGCTGGTTCGACGAAGGACGCAAGTTCCGCTTGCTGGACACACGCAATGTTTATGAGATCGAACTAGGGCCGTTTCACAATGCTGAACACCTAAACATCCATCACTTTCGCGAATTCCCAGACGCGATCAATCAGTTGCCCGAAGAGACAAAACATGAACCGCTGGTTATGTTCTGCACCGGCGGAATTCGGTGCGAGAAAGCTGGTCCTTTGATGGAGCAAGCCGGGTTTGAGCAGGTCTATCAACTCGAAGGCGGAATTCTAAAGTACTTCGAAGAGTGCGGTGGCGAGCATTACGACGGAGCATGCTTTGTATTCGATAACCGCGTCGCACTCGATCCTGAACTGAAGCCAACCGGTGAGCTGCTGTGTTTTGCCTGCCAAGCTGTGATTACGCATGAAGACATGATGTCACCCAAGTTTCTCTATGGTGAGTATTGCCCCAAGTGCTTTCTGACGCCCGACGAAGCGTTTCACAAGCAGATCGAAAAGAGGCAACAAGCGATCAACAAAATTGCGAACCCTCTGCCGGGATCAACGCCGTACGATAACGTGCGCGAAATCCGCGTTCCCGGCAGGTTCGAGAATTTTGCATTGATCGATTTCCTTGATGCAATGCATCCACCCACGGGTCGCGCCCAATGGAATGCCTGGCTAGCCGATGGCAACATCAAACTAAATGAACAAACCGTTGCACCTGAGCGCATAGTGCGCGGTGGTGAGTGCTTTCAGCAGCACATGCCGAACACCGTTGAACCTGACGTCAACACAGCCATTGAACTGTTGCACGAAGATGAGTTTCTGGTTGTCGTCAATAAACCTGCTCCGTTGCCATCACACGCTAGCGGTCGCTTCAATCGCAACACGCTCGATTACATTGTTGGCGCCGCGTACCGACCAGAAAAACTGCGCATAGCACATCGCCTGGATGCGAATACGACCGGCTTAGTCATCTTTTGCCGCAAACACGCAGCGTCGCGTTTCGTTCAGCCGCAGTTCACGCAACAAACAGTCGAAAAAGTCTACCTTGCGAGCGTCCACGGTCATCCCGAATGGGACGCGGTGACATGCAACGCGCCAATTGCAGTCGACCCAGGTCCGAATGGCATTCGGTCAATCGATGAACACGGTCAATCCGCGACGACGAACTTCAAAATCGTCAAACGCTTGTCAGATGGCACCAGCCTGCTCGAAGTCTATCCGAAAACTGGCCGCACCAACCAAATCCGCATCCACCTGTCACATCTCGGCCACTCGGTCGTTGGCGATCCGATTTACTTGCAAAGCGATCGATACGGCTCTTCTCCAACGCTGACGCTCGACTCGCCAGCGATGTGCTTACACGCCTGGAAGCTCAGCTTCGATCATCCGCACGACCGCTCGCGAGTCACTTACACCGCGCCGCAGCCCGACTGGGCCTACGAAAAGTAACAGTAGCTTCTTCCAATCTTAACCGATAACAGTCTTCCGCTTAATTGACACAGTTGTAGCCTTGGCTACAATCTCAGCAAGATGTAGCGTTGGCTACAAAATATTCGAATTCAGATTTCGTAAGGTTCAATCATGAAGAACATCCGCAAAAACGAATGCTTGCGTTCAGGATTTACCCTAGTCGAGTTGCTTGTGGTAATCGCTATCATCGGCATCTTGGTGGGCTTGCTTCTGCCAGCAGTCCAGTCCGCGCGTGAAGCTGCGAGGCGTTTACAGAGTCAAAACAATTTGAAGCAGATCGGCTTGGCGATTCACAACTACGAAAGTGCGCTTCGCTCGATCCCTTCAGGTTACGTTTCGGATACATTTTCGCCTTTAGCCGATCCAACGACACTCGATGGACCACCTGGTTGGGCCTGGGGCGCTCTCCTTCTGCCTTACATGGAACAGACGGCTTTGCACTCCAAGCTTAATTTTTCCCTGCCCTGGTGGCACACAACGAACGCAGATGCAATTAGAACGCGAGTTCCCACCTTCTTGAACCCTGGTGCCGACAACTTTGACGGCGATGCGATTGTCACCGATGGCAGTGGAGCACCCATGGCAACAGTTGCCCGATCGCACTACGTAGCAAACAGCGGCCAAGATGAAGCTTGGGGATATGAACCACCGCTCCGAGATTGGCGATCGGTAGCGACAGGTCCGATGTATCGCAATTCTCGCGTGCGCTATGCAGACATAACCGACGGACTTTCAAATACGATCTTCGTTGGCGAGCACACCACGATCAGCGACAAGACTTGGGTGGGTGTTCTTCCTGGCAGCCAATCTTGCCCGACCAACCCCCTGCGGTTTCCATTCACAGAATGCGACCATGCAGCCACTTACGTATTGGTCCATTCAGGGCCCTCCGCCGGCGAACCCGGAATTGTCCACGGCCCTTCGTTTCCTACCTGCCATGTGTGTCAAATGTATGCTTCATGGGCGGCAGGCGGTGGTCACGTGCTGTTGGGTGACGGCAGCGTGCGCTTCGTACCGACCACTGTAAATCTTGACACTTGGGCAGCCATGAATAGCTGCGCGCTTGGCGAAGTGGTGGTTCACGATGAGTAGACTAACAGCGCGCTTTACGTCGACATCATGCCTTGCGATTGCCGTACTGATTGTTCTAGCCTGCGGTTGCAGTAGTTATCCGCAGGTCACGAGCGCGGAGTCGCTTAAATTCATCCGACAAGTCTATACGGCCTGCAACACCAAGAGCCCCGAACGCGTTGCGAAATGTGCGGCGCGACTGAATGAGCTGACTGCGGAAAAGCTTATCTCCGAAAGCGAAGAGGCAACTTTCCGCCAGATCCTCGAACTTGCCGAGTCGGGCGATTGGGAGGCATCGCAACAACAGGCACTCGAATTCGCGCAACGCCAAGTGGAATAAGCGAGTGGCGTTACGATTGCTCCACAAAAAGCTTCATTTTTGCCAGCGTCTTTGGGCTGACATGATGCTCGATTCCCTCTGCATCAATGGCAGCGGTTTTTGAGTCAACTCCGATCGCCAACAGAAACTGATAAACCACTTCGTGGCGTTTGCGAGCGCGTTCAGCCAGCGCTTGCCCAGCGGCGGAAAGCGAGATCGGTCCGTAGGGTTCAGTCAAAACGAGACCTTCGTTCGTCAACCTCGCAATAATCCTGGAGGCGGTCACGTGCGAAACAGCGAACCGTCGTGCAAGGTCGATGAGGCGACACTTGCCATCGGCGGCCTCGATTTCAGCAACGGCTTCGACATAATCCTCTGCAGTCTCAGACGCGTGATCGCTGCGGGTCCGACGATGCGACTCGTTTTTTATTCGATTTTCTGTCATATCAGGCCAGTCAAAATTAGCTTGTCGAAGGCGATTTCCTTCGGTGCTTGCAAATAATACTCGCGGATTCACATCGGTGTAGTGTGCCACGCTTCGGTTTGTGCAAGCTTTCACAATGACTTTTCTCGAAGAAACGGAAAAATTCGCGAACCAATAGGCAAAGCCGCTGTCTAATCAAGTGTCCGGCGGGGAGAAGCTGTAGAAACTGGTTGAGAAGAGCAGTTTTGTTGCTTTCCAACGGTCGATAAAGTATTCTTGAAACGTCCCTACTGATCTTGGTAGGTCAAAGGGGAGAAGGTGGTGCGGGTTACGACCGCAGCGGTTGCACCAACTTCTAGGCAAAGTAACCGATCGGGTCAATTGTTGACCTCAATTTCATGTTTCCGAGTCTCTCTCAGTTCACGTCCAACGACGTGAGGGAGGAATGTAATGCGTAATTTCACGATTTCCAACCTGTTCGCATCAGTGGTCACTCGCGTGATTGATGTGGTAGCAGTGGCTGGTATCGCGACACGCTCGTTCCTCTATCTCACAATGCGTGAACATATGGGGAATCGGTTTGAGCAATGCCAAGCAGTTTCACTAGG
>JBGSJB010000215.1:0-2038 GCA_041742175.1 Pirellulaceae bacterium | reverse complement strand
AGAACACTTTGCTCTTCGCATTTTCGGCAACCAGGTTTACCAGAGCATCGGTACTGGTCGTGCCAACGTTGAAGTCGCCGTCAGTGCACAGAATCACACGATTGACACCACCGGGGACAAAGTGGTCACGAGCGATGTTATAGGCAAGCTGAATGCCTTGACCTCCGTTGGTCGATCCGCCCGCGTTCAAGCGATCGAGCGCACCGAGTATCAATTCCTGCTTGTCGCCTGTCGTGCTTTCCAGCACACACCCGGCGGCACCCGCATAGACCACCATCGCTACGCGATCGTTCTCGCCGAGCTGCTGGATCATCATTCGCATCGACTCTTTGACCAACGGCAATTTGTTCGGTTCATCCATCGAACCGGATACATCCAGCAAGAACACAATGTTCGCTTTTGGCCGCTCGCTAACGTCAACCTTCTTAGCTTGCAGGGCGATACGAACCAGTTTGTGATCCGTTCGCCAAGGGCAAGTAGCTACCGCCAAGTTGGCCGCGAAAGGATCTTCACCTTGCGGTCCAGCATATTCATATTCGAAGTAGTTGACGAACTCTTCGATGCGCACTGCATTGGCGGGCGGCAACGAATGTGTTTCCATCAGAAACTGCCGAGTCTTTACGTACGACGCGGTATCGACGTCGATTGAAAAAGTACTGAGCGGTTCGCTCTCGACCGACTTGAACGAGTTCTCATAGATCGGTGTATAACGATCAGCATTGGGATTCTTTCGACGGAAGGGCCGATCATTTCTCGCGCGATGTTCATTGCCAGTTGCACTCAAAGAATCGTATTTTGCCTCTTCCTCAACGTCGTCGATAACAATGCGCGGCGTTACCGTCATCGCTACACTCGGCGCACCGGGTCCCATTCCCATGCCACCTTCCATTCCCATTCCCATTCCTCCCATTCCCACGCCGCTTTCCGCCATTTCACCGTCACTCATTCCGTATTCGCTCATATCCCCGTCGCCCATGCCACCCAGCGCGAATTTGCTCTCCGGAACAGCATTAGGATCGGAAAGGCCCCGCCGTATGCCACCCAGCAACATGTTGCCACCATCAGGTACAGCCACTGGCGCCGCGAACGGGTGATTCGTCTCGGGTTCGCTGGGAAATCCTAATCTTGCTTGCTCACTTTGACCTAGTGGCTGTTGTTCAGAGGATGGCAGCGCACCAAGCGACGCGGCAACTGGTTCATCCTGGCTCAGCGGCTCGGGATGTAGATTGTTAACAACATTACGAGTTCTTGCGTCGTGAGATGAAGTCGCAGACTGCTCTTTCAACAGACCAGAGGCGCGCGAAGCCTGAAGGCCGCTTAACTCTTCTTTCGCTTGCTCCAACTTCCGCGCAAGCTGTTTGTTTTCGGCCTCGGCCACTGCTAAGTTTTGAACACCATCAGCCTTGGCGAGTGCGTCGTTCGGTTCCAGAAAATAGGACCTCAGAGCTGGTGCAGCGAGCACGACAGCGATCAGCAACGAAGCGGCCATCGCTAGTAAACCGACTGCTGCGCTCCAACTGATCTTCTGGCTTGCCGTCTTCACGCTACTTGCACTCACCTCTGAGACTACGGAGCGAGCGCTAGCTGCATCAAACGAGGTAGCTTCGATGCCTGCCGTTTCGTGTTGGTACAGCTCACTCAACTGGTCAACCATCGATTTGATTTCAGCAATCTCATTCGCCAGCGCTGCGTCATGCTCCGCAGCCACTCGGATCTGAGCCGCGACGTCCGGCTTAAGCTCGCCGAGCACATACGCGGTCAATTGAAATTGTGGCCAGGGATATTTTTCATTCGACATGATTTTGTCGTCCTACTCTTTTCGTATAACTATTCGTATAGGCTTGCGTTTGGTTTGCTTCGTGAGCCAACGGCGCTTGCCGCGGGCGCCTATGCTTTCGCAACGGTCGATCGCAACGATCCATCGCGAAACACATTTCAAAGTGAATATCACTCATCGCGCGTCACGCGAGCTCGCAACTGCGAAATCGCTTGATGCAAGTGATAACCTACGTTGGTGACGGTCAGTCCGGTGACTTCA
>JBGSJB010000214.1:0-4393 GCA_041742175.1 Pirellulaceae bacterium | reverse complement strand
CAAATCGAGATGCTCGATCAACTGAGCCGCCGTAAGTCGACCACCCGGAATCCGAGTCCGAGTCATCATGCTGAAAGCTTTAGCCGATTTGCCTTCTCCGCCAGCCTTAACACGGCCATCGCGGTCGTCTTGCTGATACGTGCCGTGAAATTTTAGGAGCTGGGTATTAGGCTTGGCGAACTGATCGGTCTCGCAATTGGCCAAATCGTCTGCAATCGATCCGCGGAGAAAACGGCTTTCCGCTTTGATATCTTCGACTGCGCTTAATTTTTTTTCGTCCGCCATACCCAGCGACTCCACCGATCTACATCAGCTAGTTAATTTGAGGTAATTCATCCGCGTCGAATTGTTCGTTGGCCATCAGAATTTGTCAAAGGCAAACGAATCTGTCGAGTTGCACAGATAGAGAATATACGTGCAACGCGGTATTTTTGCCACCTCAGACTTGTCGGTGGCCACGCTTCTGGAGCTCATTGGTTGACGCGTGTCTGCAAGTATCGGAGGGAGTCGTTAATGACCACACGCCAGCAACGCCTCGACAGATAAGAAAGTCTGCTGGTTATCAGGCTTTTCGGACGCTGCGTTTCAATTAATGCAAATATCGAAGTGGCTTTTCAAGGCGTTCCCTTGAGAGTCAGCGATTTTGGAGATATCTTTCAGAACCACCACCTCGTTAGACGCCAAGCTCGGCCCCCAGATTGCTCAGGTACTATTTGAACTGCATTTATACGCTGATCGGCCCGAAAGGATTTTGGATGTCAGATTGTTTGTACCTGGAAGACTTAAAGCCCGGCGCGAGTTGGACTAGTTTTGCTCGCACGATGACCGAAAGTGACATTGTCGGCTTTGCGGGGATGACGGGTGATTTTGATCCCTTGCATGTGGATCATGAGCACGCTGCCCAGACGCCGTACGGAAAACCAATCGCCCACGGATTGCTCGGGCTGTCGTTTATGGCGGGTCTCAGTAGTACCTGCCCACGCGTTCGAACGCTGGCTCTTGTCCGCATTGAAGACTGGCAATTTCACCGGCCTGTCTATACTGGTGACACGTTGCACGTGGTGACTCAGGTAGAGAAAATCACACCGCGCGGTCGACGCAGTGGGGAAGTGATTTGGTATCGTCGCTTATTAAACCAACGTGGCGAATGTGTGCAATCGGGACGCATCGTAACGCTCGTTTCCAGCCACTCGTTCATGCCACGCGCACAGGTTCACGCTCCTCACATGAAGCTTGGCAAAGTCGAAATAGAACCCGAAGCGCCAGCCCATGCTAAATCTCCAGCCGAATAATCACATGCTTCCAGTGCGTTACTCGCTGCACTTCCGAAGTGACTTTAGCAACTGTACGACAGCGGAATCGAACGCGGTGAGCGCTTCGCGATCATAAGGTTGGAAGTCGTACTTGCCAAAGAACGCTTCCGTCGACTCGGCGAAGCACTCTTGAGGATTCGATCGCGTAGCTGCGGTCTTTTGCAACTGAAACGTCAGCAACCCGATCGCTTTTGTTACCTGCAGTGGTTCGTTGTGCTCCAGCCGCTGCGCGACATTCACTTGCCAGCCTTCAATGGAGTGCGTCGACCAATCGTTCCCAGCCTCCGCAACGTGTCCGACCGCAGTCTGCGATGCCTGAACACTGACGGTCAAACGCCAAACGATGGAACCGGCAAACTACTCATCGCATTCACTTCCAACGGGTCGAAGACGAAATCAAAGTCACAGAGTCGTTTCGGAGCAGCTTAGTGCAAACGCAGCCGAGAACATTGGGATCGACGCTGCAACGATTGCCTCGTCCTACTTCGCCGAAACTTGCTCAATCCTTGGCTCCATTCGACGATCGTTAACTACTTGGACTGGAATTGGAATCTGCTTCAGCTCCGGCATTTGTCCTTGCTTCAGGAGGGTTAATGAGAGGGTAGATAGATCTTTCGAAACCTCCGAGTTTACAACGTCTCCGACGTTCACCGCACCGAAGAAAGTCATGGTGTTTGGTTCGATTAAGAAGTAGGGACCCGATCCGGCAGCTCCCAGTAAATTTCCCGATGGGAAGCATTCCAGGTCGCTTATAGATTGCCCTACAGCGGCCTCGCCAACCAGTCGGCCTGTTGCAACCTCCCATTTTCTAATTTCGCCAGTGATGTGTCCTGTGAACAGGAATTGGCAATCCGGGGTGAATTCAAGACAAGTACACCGCACGAAACAATCGATACTCGTTTGCTCGGACCAACCGTCGACACGCGCAATACAAAGCGCTCGATTCTCGTTGGCAGCCGCGACCCAGCGACCATCTGAGGAAAATTGAATTAGCGAAGCTGAGGCGCTGCGATCAGGGAGCTCGATACTGTGTACGAGCTCGCAAGTTTTTAGATCGCGAATGTCGAAGTATTTTTCCCTGCCTGCATAAGCAAAGTACCGACCATCAGGTGAGACGCAAATAGACTTTATCTTTCGCCCTTCATCGGAAGCGATAAAGCGCTTCGCCGAATGGTCTGCGGCGAGGTTGTAGAAAACAACGGTTCCCTCGTCCGTTCCAATCAGAATTTCCTCATCGTTTGGAGTCAATGACATACAAACGACTTCACTTTCGATTGTCGAAATCAAATCCCCAGTTGAATTTTCCCGAGCAACTTGGCTGATGGTGTTACCGTTGCTTACCACGGCCCAGTCATGGTTGGACGACAGCGCGTATTGAGTTCCTAACTTAAATGCGAAATGTGTCGGTAACTGATCGAGCTGCCATATTTTGACGAGTCCGTCGTCGCCACACGTAACTAAGCTATGGTCGTCGATAAACTTGACATCGGACGCACCATGCGTGTGCGCGTAGACTTGCTGCTCGTCGTCGGATAGCAGATTCGATTGCGCAGCGAGGGCAACTTCTCTACTTGGGAAAATGTGAAGCTGCCCCGACTTATTCACTGAGGCTAACTTTAGGTTGTTTGGGGAGCAATCAATTGCGTTTACGGAATTAACGTTGACGGACATGGAAAGCCTCCGCCCACTGGTTCGCTCAAGTGCTTCGACATTGCCACTAACGGCGAGAAAAATGGAATCGCCGAATTTTGGTATGGCAAGTCCCTGTAAGGGTTCTGAGGTTGTACAGATCTCATTTCGTTCGCCAAAACCTTGTTGTGAAACCGGAATGCGCACGAGAGCGTCCTTGCGGTTTTCTCGGAATTCCTCGCGAATTCCGCAGATAATCGCATTTTCAACTCCGTCGAATCCGATACTGACCTGCCGTTGTCCTACGTGAAGCGAATCAAGCTCACCAGAGGAACGCGAGGAGAGTTTCAAGTCGCTATATCGCGACGCCGACACAACGAACTCTGTGTCCGGCGAGAAGCCGATCGACTCAATGGTCGTTTCATGCCTCGTCAAAAATCGCACGAATTTGCCTAAATGCAGATCATATAAATTGAGGTCATGGTGGCCGGTCGCCAACCACTTACCATCGTCGGAAACTGCGACGGCATTTAACAAAACCTCGGTATCGTCTTCGCGTTCGGCGACGATACATTGAAGTTGTTTGCCAGTGTTCGTATCCCACTGCCGAATTGTTCCATCGTCTCCAACAGAAATGACAGACATACGATCGGGAAGCACTTGAACTTCGCGAACAGCACCTTGGTGACCCGCCAAAATCCTTGGAACAGGTTCAACGGCGAGCAGTGACAATAACTGCGTACTCTCGTTCGGTATATCAAGTTCTTCGGCTAAGCTAGCCGCCTGCCCAATCAATTCTGTGGCTTCTTTCTTGTCGTGTCGAGCGAGCGCTTCGATGGCTAACTTCGTGGACTGTAAATAGCCAAGTGCCTTCGCTCGTTTTTCACTCTTTTCGACACGGTGCAAGTAGTGCGTCAGCTCGGCGGCGTGCCGCTGCAAGGACATGCTGTACAGCACAACCCCTACGAGCAATGAACTTGCGAGAACCACCACTGAGCCAGTTAACAGCGAAAGCTTCGGATTCCGCTGACACCAACGCATGAAACGGATGACGGGAGTCAAACGTCTTGCCTTTACTGGATATCCATTCAGGTAGCTGGTCAAGTCTTGCTTCAACCGTGACGCTGACTCATATCGGTCGTCAGGTCGCTTCTCCAAACACTTCTCGCAAATGGCTAATAGATCTGGGTGGATATCGCGACGGAACTTTCGCAAATTTGGGGGAGGTGATTCTAAAATGCGAGATATTTGCTGCGCTCTGGAACCAACATCGAAAGCTCTCTTCAGTGAAAGCAACTCGAACAGAACACAGCCTAGTGCTTTGTTCCAATTGAATTTTAGGGTTCCCTAATTTCGCCAAAACTGCGATTCTCTTGGCAACATGGAGGTGTGCTATGGAGAAGAAGTATATCGTTCGATTGGACGATCAGGAGCGTAAGGAACTTGAAAAC
>JBGSJB010000213.1:0-10742 GCA_041742175.1 Pirellulaceae bacterium | reverse complement strand
CGTGACCGTTCCATTTCCGTCAAGGGCCTTCCCGCCACTGGTGATCGAAGTTGTCGGATCGTTTGGCTTGTTTCTTAAGTCAACCTGCAATCCTGACACAACTGGCTCGACCGTGATGCGACACTTCAGTCCCTTCCAATCGACCTTGGCAATGTTGGCCGACTGAGCAGTTACCTGAACATCGGGCGAAACCATGATGTCAGCCACCAAGCACTCCTGCAGACTCACTCCGCCATGTTGATAACAATGCCCTGCTGAAAAACATTTAATTCCCGAAGCACTGGCAAATTCAGCCTGTGGATTCCAATACCAGGAATGCCGATCCACATCCGGTTTTGATTCGCCTTTGATCGTCGCACATCGCGACCACTTGGCTTCGGTCAAGAACGACGGCAGCTCCTGTTTAGGCAAGCCGCCGGGCATCAGGAGCCAACCGTGATCGGTAATTACCCTGACTTTTTTCCAGCCAGCATCCATTAGCTCGACAATCCGATCTGCCAGCGCTTCCACTTGGCCGGCAACCAATGAAGCGAGCTTGATCTGCAAATCATGACCACGCTTGTCGATCTCACCCGTTTCTGCCCAGCCACGCGCTTTCGGCTTCGCTGGGTCGCCAACCTCACTAGCTGAGATGATCTGGTAACCCTCTGTCTTAAGCAGGGATTGCAAGCGTGCATGTGTCAGCGGCTTACTCTCGCCCGCATCGAAAATCTCTGGCGTAAATGAATCCGGCAGTCCGCGTCCCTCCAGCTTCTCAGCGATCGGAGAGACGGCCGGTTTCGCGGTAGCCGTTACGGAAGGAAGCGCCGCCCATCGCCGGTTTTCATCCGTCGTGTAACCACGCTCGCGCAACAACTCGGTCAAACGCACTGCCAGGTCGTAACGAAGGCCATCGGCGAACAGCAGGCAAGTCCCAACCTCGGCCTTAACCGTCGGTGGTCGGTTGCTAGACGCCCTGTTGGGCCAAGACTCTTTCTGAACGCAGTCCTGGAATCGTTCCGCCGCATGTTCCAACCACGGCAGGTATAACGCACGCACAGCCGCTTCGATCGCATCGCAATCTGCCTTCGACTTCACCGATGCAAGCGCCCTTAAAGCAAAGTCGTCGGCGAGATAACCACCTTGAACATACTGCTTTTCCAAGTCACCAATCGAGTCGCCGCCCAGGTGGGACGCCGTTCGGCCGGCTAGTCCAACCAGGAACTCCAGCGCACACGCCATCGGCGCTTGCCCAAGCTTTGCCCATACCCAACTGCGTCTCACCCCATGTTGCTGTTCCAGCTTTGCGATTTCAGTTCTTGCGCTTCCCTGATCGACGGTGGCAAGTTCAAGCAATGCCTTTCGAAGAGTCTCTTCATCCAACTCGTTCTCATCAGGCCAAAACTCACGATCGAAACGAGCAGCGATTGTATGCGGCTTGGCTTTTCGAAGCACGTTCGCAACACCGTTGTAGCTCGCCGGCGCTTCGCGGAACCGAGACCACAATCCTTCCCAGTTACTTGTTTCTTGTAATCCAAGTTTCTCGCCGGCCACGAACTCGCCATCAGTAGCTGGATCAAAGCCGTACTCTTCTCGACATCGATTACAGAATGCGTGCCACTTGCCATCATCCATTTCGGCGCGCACTTCTTTCGGATTGCTTATCCATCGCAACAAATCGCGGGGGTGATCACCGATCATTAGTCGATCAAAGTCCTCAGCCTCTACTCTTCGTCCTTCCAGCTTTGAGACGGGCGTGATCGCCAGAACAGCCAGCGATGCCATCATCGACAATTTGGTGTTTGCCGTCCCCGACACGTCCAAGCCCAACGCTGGGCTTTCTTTGGATACCAGCATCGCTTCGACCGTCCAATCGCGTCCGTTCTTCTGTGCCCAGACGGTTCCTCGGTACAGCAGTTCAACCAACGGCTGCAGTTCCCACGGGCACTGCGTTCCCGCGCGTAGTTCCTGCCGGCTAACACCAGGGAGGTACAGAATCGGTGTCTTCCCCTTCGGAAAGTCCACCTCAGGCAATACGCCCTGCATCGCGCACTTTAGCCAGATCGCTGGACCGGTGCGGGTATCCGGCGCGTACTCGCCCAGCACCAGTAACTGTGGCAAACGGGCTTTCAACTGTTCCAGCAGTGGCAGCCATTCGCTTTTGGCATCGGTCCACAGCACGGCGGTCGGAGCAACTTCGCTGCTGGCACAGCGCGTGGAAGCGTCTAGACCTTTGATCACCGAATCGAGAAGATTCATTGGGTTCCTCCGGCAAGGGAAATACGGCAGAATCGACTGCGAGTACGGCAATTTCGCTCCGGAAAAACCGCAAAAAACCGGGGGAAACGAACAGAAAGCGGCAATAAAGCGACAATAAAGCGGCAGTAAAGCGGCAATTCAGAACTACTCTTCAACATCTGTATTGCCTCCTGAAAGTCGGACCCATCGAGCACCTGGACCCCTTCCGTGGGGTACTGCCAGGCCGTCCCCCTTAAGGGATCGCAAAAGGTTACGAACATCGTCTTTAGGGAGCGAAGGCAGCACTTGAGCAAGTTCGTCCAAACTCGCCCCACCGCTCCCGCTCTCTTCGATATGCTTCAGCAGCAACGCAAGATTGTGGTCCCGATCCAGGCCCTTCTTTCGTGTGTAGTCAGCTGGCTTGCCGACGAATTCGTGGTACTTGCGAGACAGTAAAAACACGCGACCTTTTCCACGCTCGATGATTCCAAGATCAATCAAGCGATTGATGCGAGACTCTGATCGTTTCGGCAGCTTTTCACCACGGCTTGCGGCAGCCATCAACAACCAATCGTGTGTGTTGAAGTAGGCAGTGGACTCCTTCGAGATCTTTTCGACAAATCGTACAAAAGCAGGATCCTGGACCGTTCCATGCAACGTCAGCCCAACTTGGTAAGCATCGGTTCGAGCAAACTCTGGGGCGGGCTTGCTCTGCTTGATCAGTTCTTCATAAATCAAGTTCATTCCCTGACCCGACCTCTCCACCAAACCGCAACGCGTCAATGCCTCGGCGATACGTCGATTGCGTGGGTTCTGCCTATCAAGGATGTTCTCCAACGTGATACCCACGGGAAGACCGCCAGGGCTATCGATCTCCAACCTCCGTGGAAACTGACGTATAAAGATGCTTCCGCCAAGCTGGTAATTGCGATGGCTAACGGCATTGAGAATTGCCTCTCGGACAGGACGCTCATTGAAGGTCGAAATCGGCGTTACGAACAATCCATCCTGAAAGTCTTGCTTGTCATTCCGCAAGTTGATGAGTGACCAAAGATCGTCGTAGAACCCCAAGAATCCCCGACGAAATTCTTTACGGTCTTGTGCCGGCCCCGACGAGTCGTTAGAGCGATATTCAAAAACGATTTCCGATTGAGCCAAGTACTTTCCGACCGCCGTGTTTGTGCCGAAAAGAATCAATGCAGCGTACGTGACTCCATTGGCTGAAACAACTTCAGCATCTACCAGCAATTGCTCGTCAGACAGAGAGCGAATTCGATCTACAAGTGCCTCATCTTCGGCTTTCGCGGCTTTCGCAATCCAACGCTTTCGAAAACTTTCAATCGCAACCGTATCGAGTTCGCCAAGCGACAAGCCTGGGCATATATCAGCCGAAAAATCATGGCCGCTTTCACTGAAGATCTCGCGCAGGCGATCTTCAGTCATTTCCACAAGGCTATCTTCCTTGCGCATCCAATATCGACCGTCGAATTTAATCGGAGTTCCCACTGGACGTGGTGGAACGCTGAAGACAAGGACTCTTGAACCAGAAGTACAACTAGGATGGAAGATTTCCTCGAAGTCGATCGCTAATGGAATTCGCTCGCATAAACCTTTTCTAGTTCGCTCTGGCTGTTCAAAAGCCGTCGTTCCAACGATGGCACGAGGGCGTTTGTCAGTCACACCTAAGATGATCTTTCCACCTCCTTCGTTCGCAAGAGAAGCGCAGTACTTTCCCAGCTCTTGGAAATCGTAGTGGTTGGCTGCCTTCTTAAACTCATAAGTTTCACCTTCCTTTTCCAGCAACCAACTCTCAAGCTGTTTGTCTCGCGATATAGAGGTCATGCTTGCACCTCACGATTCTTCGCAGTTTCTCGGGCCTTTTGCTTGAATGCGTTGGAATAGTGAAGGTCGTTCCATCGATCACCGGTGAACTTTTTGCCGCCGGTAAAGTCTTGGGTTTTGCCATCCCAATCCCAGAACCAGGGGAAGTCCTCGATTGGCTTTTCGACTTCTTTTCCCCGGTCCTTGGTCCATTTGATGGTGTTCGGCTTCACGCGAAGGATACCAGCTCCCTTTTTGCCGCCTGGATTGTCGACGGCCATGAAGGGGCGGATGTTAAGGCGGACTCCGTCGTTGATGTCAGGCTCCCAGCCGATCGGCTGTTCGTGCAATGGCTTCCAACGTACAAAGATGTCGTACGGTGGCTCACCGGCAAGGATAAGTTCCAATTGAGCCTTCAAATTGCGAGCCGCGATCAGACGCGCATCCGCACCTTCAATGCCACGCTTTACATCATCTTGCTGACGATTGATCCAGTCGCCGAGATAGCTGTGGGTAAGCTTCTCGAGTAAACGCCGCCCATTTGAGCCCGCCAGCTTATGGTAATTAACTAGCGCTGAGAAACCTTCGCGATGTCCATCCCAGATCTGCCAAATAAATGGCGTGCAGCTGAATCGTTTGCAGTGTGATTCGAAGAACCTGTCACGTAACCAGGATCCAAGTGAATTACCCTTGTGACCATCGACATCAAGCAATCGATTAAACCATGCGCTGAAGTCGTTGGGTAACGACGGCTTCCATTCACGCCTCAATAGATCCAAAGTTAAGGGATCGTTTTCATCTGCACCTTCGATCTTTTCGCGAAAGACTCGTTCTTGCGCGAGACCATCTTCAAATACTTGATGAAGTAAACTCAACAAGCGTTCATGGGCGGGCTGTTCTGATGCGACTGCTGGAATGCAAACAATACCATCATCGTCAGCCAAGCTGTTGAGCTGACCACAACAATAGCTCCAGGCACATGAATCGGTAGCCAATTTCATCTCGGCATTTAGCTCAGCTGGCCAGCGATACCCGAGCAGCCGTGCAACGGCAACCTGCAATGCATCAGTGCTACTTGCCGGATGGCCATGGAATATCCATTGCGTCGGATCGTCCGTGTAGGGCTCAGGAAGTCCGTGCGGATATTTTTCGGCCGCCACTTCTTGCCAGTGTGTAAGGTCAAAGGAGACTTTATCAAAAACATTCACTGCTGCGTCGGACTTTTGATCCAACATCCTGACACTTGTTGAATAAGAATCCGATCGAACGAAACACCAAACTGCTGCTAGATCTGTTCCGTTTAGCGATAAAACAGGAGCGTTCGCATCGAATACACCTCCCATATAGAGAGACGCCGGCATGGTCGCCATCTTTCCAACCGTACACCCAAGTTTTCCCCACGCTCGGTCACCGCACAATCGAAATCCTGATAGTTCCTCACACCTCGGTGAGTTGGGGTCGTATAAAGCATATGAAAGTCCGTCAAAATGTTTTGTACCAGTCGGTGTTGATTGAAGTGGCTTCCATATCTGGCCAAGCTTCGGAATCTCCCAATAATGGATTCTCATCCGCGAAGTGTCTCCCGGACTAATCCCTTGTGTGGCGGTTACTTGGGAATCGAGTCGCACTCCATCTTTCTTGAGAGGTTCAAAAACGATTCGAGATCCAGGATTCTCGAGTTGGGCTTCTTGAGCAGCGAAGTGCAGTTCACAAGGAATATGACCTCGTAACATATCCGCTTTCTCGCTCTGGTCTTTCACGGCGCCAACATCAAGACCACAGAACTTGCTTTCGTTATCTGGCAACTCTGACGAAATCACGGTCAGTGACGTGGTTGCCGCCCACCAATTCATATCACGAAAAGCATTCGTACCAAGCCTTGCGACTATTCTCCAAGTTTGTCGATTCAAAAGACTCTCACGTAGTTTCTTGTAAGTACCTAGAAAAAGCCAGTTTTGTGGGCTAACGATACTCGCAATACCACCGCCTCGAACAAATTCTTGGCATCGCAATAGGAATGCAGTAGATAAGTCGGCCTTCCCAAGCTCGTAATAGTCATCCAAATGTTTGGCTAGAATTGGCTCTTGTTTGCCACTACCCAAGAACGGAACGTTTGTAATTAACAAGTCGAAGGAACTTCCCAGAATCGCTGCGGCTTTAGCTAAGCCGAATGCAACTACAGCCGATTCAGTCTGTTGCGAAGAGTCGTCGGGCGAAATAAGCAGTTTTTCTAATGAAGTTGAAAGCATCGGCCAATCTGCCAAGCCGTTCATCAAATCTCGCGATGGATTTACTAGACTTCCAAGGCTCGGTGAATGCTTGAATTCATCGTGGAGCCAGGCAAGTGCAACCCTTAGGTTTTCATTATCAGCAGCCAAATCTTTCCATTCGTCCTTTGAGACACTAACACTCAAACCGCAACACGCCACATTCAATTCTGGCAGCTTACGGTAGCCGCCAGCATTTGGATATTTCCAGCTAGCCATGGCCAGTGCGAAGGCCGCTAGCTCTACACAACGCTGGTCTATCTCTAAGCCGTGTAGATTCTCGCTAAGTACGCGATCTACTGCCTCTGGCGCTGACAATTCCTCTAGCACCATTCTCATTGGGACCAACATGAGAAATGTGGCCACAAGAAAGTGGCCGCTACCACAACATGGATCGAGAGTCTTGAACTCCGAAAGTGAATTGGGCCACGCACCAAAGGGCCCACCCACTGGAGTCCATGGACCGATGTAATTCTCGCTTTCGGCTTCGAAACCGGATCGCGTGCGAGTGAATCGCAAGTAATCCAAGGGCATGCCAGGCAAACTTGCTTTATCACGCAGCTCCTGCTCGCTAATGGCCGTTCGGAAATCCTCATTTGTTAATCGTTGAGTCGCCCACCAAGCCCCCAAAGTATTGTCTAGCAGAAAACTGACCATGTACGGTTCAGTGAAGAATTGAGTTGCAGCAGGCAATTCTCTCGATCCAACTGGCTCACCAGAGGCATTTACTTCCGCATTTCGTTTCGTTTGCCAGAACTGGTAAACCCATCCCAGTGAATCGGATGCGACAAAAACGTCGCTAGGAAGCGACTCGAGCAATTCCTCTAACTTCTTGCGTTTTTCTATCGGAAGCGACAGGGCAAGTACCGGACTGTCGACACGGAAGATCTGAGGGAGCATTCCGGTCGCAAACGAAGCAGCCAACTCCCATGGATCAAAAGTCTCTTCCAACGCAAGCTCTGCAACGTCTTCCAATGAGACTGCCATACCTGACTGCGGTTCTACCAATAACTCATTGGCAGCTAGGAACCGCGAAAACAACATGCGATGCCAGTGCTCGTAAGCACACTCTTCGACCAATTGATCGATTGCTTGATCTCCGTTATCGCGTCGCTCGTCGCCAAGCTGCCGCCCGTGAATACGCAATCGATTACGCAACTCAATTTGGGATTCACTGAGATGGCTGCCCCGTTTGCCTTCATGGACGGTCAAAGCTTGCAACGCATCGCGCGCACCAGCTTCAGCAACATCGCGTGCTTCGACTACGACGTCTTCAAGTTTCTTTCGAAGTTTGGAATCAAGTGTTGACATGGCAGCTTGCTGATCTATTCAAGGGATATGAATGAATTCTTAGGAAACGATGACAGGACCGGCTTGGAGCTTCTCCAGGAGTTCGCTTTCCTTTTCACTCAGCCATTGCTTAACATCTTCTCGTGTTTTGAGTGTGCCGCTGGTCAGTCGAACTTGCTGCAGCTTGGGCTCGAGCAATTTGCCGGCCTGAGCTAACGCAGCCGAGAACCGACTGGGAATCGCAGCCGACTTATCTCCCCACGACGACAATGGAGTTGAATCCAGAGTTCTCAATAGTTCTTCATCGGTTCCAACCTTGATCGCCGCAACGTCGATGATCCCATTGGAGCTGAGAACAATTGACTGCTGATCTGCCGTCAGTTTGCTCCAGACGTCTGACTTGGTTAGCAGCGACATCTGTTGGTCATGCGTGTTCTTCAAGGTTGCATGCGCCTTTGTGACGGAAGCTCGCAGCAGCTCTGCGCATTTCTTGACGAGTCCCGACACGTGGTCCGAAGTGTCGAGCAATAGACGATTGGTGCGAACACCATCGGCTGA
Source organism: Pirellulaceae bacterium (assembly GCA_041742175.1). Taxonomy (GTDB): domain Bacteria; phylum Planctomycetota; class Planctomycetia; order Pirellulales; family Pirellulaceae; genus Aureliella. The sequence continues at coordinate 2,589 of JBGSJB010000213.1, read as the reverse complement.
AGATCGAATCTCATCAAAACCAGGCAGATCGGCTGCGTGACCAAGCATGCGATCAAGGGTCTTCCAATTCGGAAGACGCTTCTCAGCAAGTTCGCCAAGTTCTCGCCACTGCTTCGCGAGCTTCTTGAAGTTAGATTCCTGCTCTAGTAACTTGCCTAGCCGTTCATTGCCAGCATGGTTGCGAATGTCGAGAATGGATTGGGTATTTGGCGAAGGCGGAAGCGGTGCTTCTCCGCCCGCGTGCAATGCGAGGCCAAGCATTATGTCGATGAACTCGCTTGACTTTTCTTCTAGATCGTCACTCTGCTTGGCGTTAACTCCGGCCTCTTGAAACAGTCCACGCAGCGACAATTTCTCGCGAGCCGTTATGACTCGTGTGACTTGGCGGAATTCGGCTTTCTTGATTTTGGTTTGATCGAGGTTGCCGGCCGAAACCGCTTCTCCGGAGTATCGAACGGAGACGTCGCCTGCGTTATGCAGTGCCATCAGTGCGCCATCGACCGCGTCCTGGGGCCAACCATAGGGTGGTGATCCAAACTTCTTGTGAAGATCGCGCCCTTCAGCGCCAGAGCCAATCGCTTTCAAGATCGCTTTGCAGACAGGGTGGGCTTTGGCTTCGTCCGTCCATTTGATCGCTTGAAGAGGCGTGTCATCTTTCACTTTCGCTCGTGTGATGACCACTGGCCAATTCTTGTAGTCAGCGTCTTTGAAGTCAGGGAACATCCGTACGAGCGCAGCGTTACCGGCGTCGACGATCTTCTGTTCAATCGTGATGCCGTTGACTTCAGCTCCGCCACCCTTGAAGACCTTTGCAGCATCAACGATTTCGGCTAGCAGCTCATTGCGCTGACTCGCGGCGTCTGACATGCGAGTCTCCATCGCCTTCTTGGCTTCTTCGCCTTCAGGCGTGCTGGGGACGCCTTTGAACTGAATCGTTCCGGCCGCCGCTTCGTTCCGTACGATCTGCGATTTCAATCCTTCTGCGTTTCCCCGAGGCAGGAAAACGAAAACGATCGGGCTGTCGGTGCCAGCAGCCCTGGCAGCTTCGACTACGCTCTTCTCTGAGGTGTTGTATCCGTCGCGAATCCAAACCGGGACCGTATCGTCGTCAACTTTGGGGGCGTCTTCACCAAAGAAGATTTCCAAGCGTCGCTTCTCTTTGCGTTCTCCTTCATGGACCAATTGAACGTTCTTGAGTTCCTTCTCGGCGGTCGCTCGAATCAATGCTTCCCGCTTTGCGTGGAGCTCAGCGTTCTTTTCGTTGAAGCGAGCGACGCGATTGCGATACTCGCGATCCCAGTCAGAGTACTCCTTGGTTTGCAGGTTGAATTCCGTTTCATCCTTGAGCAACACACCATCTTCGACCAGTTGATCGAGCATCAATGGCACTTGTTTACGAAGATCGGAGCCGTCATTCCGCAGGTCACTGACCAACAGGTCAGACAGCATCTCAGGCGTTGCGCGGATGCCGATATCAAAGCCGGCTTCGCGAGGGATCTTGCGGACCAAGAAGATGAGCCCGCAGATACGTCGCTTGAGCTTGCCCTCGGGCGTGTTGTCATCCAGCTTGCGAATGGTTTCGTCCAGCTCGCGCAGCAATACACCTTGCTGGACCAGGTTGGGCTGCAATTGCTCGAACATGAAGTCGGCAGGGACGACGGTGCCCAGCGGTTGCTCGGCGAGTTCTTGCAATGCGTCGTGAATGATACGAAGTTGCGAGCGCAACATGCCGCTCGTACCCGTTGGGTCGACTGCGCGAAACACATACTCCCAGAATCGGCGGCGTGTCGGTAACAGGGGATAGTCTTCTACGATGATGCTGCGATCGTTGCTGGTGCTGGCGATGCGAGTGCCAGAAAGTTGTCGTTCGATTTCACCGGCATGGAGATCAAGGCATTTGCGAATGTCTGGAACATGCTTGGGCTCTTTTTGGAGAAGCACTCGTCGCGTCACAGTCTCGACGTCCGTATCCGAAAGCTCGACAGGTATCGTGAAGCGATCCTTCAGCCACTGGAAGTGCGGAGCTTGAGCGCTAAGTGCGTTCTGGCCGGCACCGATGACGACGATGCGGCAGTCGAGTTGCTTGCTGAGTGCTTCGGCGACTTCCACAACATCGCGAGCGCGGTCTTGTTCTTCGCCGATGTAGACTTGCACTTCGTCGAGCACAATGACCGTGCACGGCAACTGGCCATTCACGGAGATGACTTCTCGAATGGTTTCGATGAATTCTTTAGTAGAGACGTCATTCGGTTGCACGAACTCGGTCTTAATGGTGGCCCGCGCCGACTTGCGATCGCCAAAGCCAGAATCGACCTCTACTAGCGCGTCGTGCAATATCGGACTGACGTAAAGGTCGTTCAGCTCGCGAAAGAAGTCCTTGCCTTTCGATTCCACCGCCGCTTTGACTTTGTCATAGAAGCCATTGTTCTTGAGGTAGAGGCAGAACTTGGCCTGAGCGAACTTCTCAGGCAGACCTTTAGATCGAAAGATCATGCCAAGCACGGTCAAACGAACGCTTTCGTTAGCACCAGAAGGGAGCGTACCCGAGGCGGAATGAAGGCCACCGTAGCGTCGGCCAAGCGTATCCAG
>JBGSJB010000212.1:0-4202 GCA_041742175.1 Pirellulaceae bacterium | reverse complement strand
GCTTTGGAGGCGTTAGTTCAGTGTGGTGGCGTGACGATGTGCACACCAACTATAATACGAGGCCTTGAGTGGCTCGCGAATACTATAGAGCGAGGCAACTTGGATTGTAGCTGGCCGATCGGCTTCTACTTTGCAAAACTGTGGTACCACGAACGACTGTATCCAGCGATCTTTAGCCTGGGTGCGCTCGGCGCTGTTTTGCAGCGAATTGAACTGACGAAACTGCGAACGAGTTGACGGGTTAGTAAATAGCTTATTGATACTCTTTCGCGCACAAACACATGATCTCCCTCTTAGGAGTGGCGCTTTGTCAACTGTATCTATTGGTCGAACCGATGTTCCGGAAGTTGTTCCGCAGCCAAGCGTCGATTCGTCGAAATCGCGTCGCCGCAAAACCAGCCATCTGAAGCTGGTACCTGAGACGAAGGAGCTGCGGGAGCGACTGAAGGCGACTTGTGAAGAGATTGCTGCGAAGTTAGATAAGTCGCGTCCGCTGAGCAAGGAAGAGATGGAAACGCTCTCGCGTCAGTTACTTGAGCGTGAAGGGCTTGGCGAAGGTTATGTTGGTTGGATCATGGTGATGCTCAGCGGAGCGTTCTGGAAGGACCAAGTTGCGGCGACGGATCCGAGCCGTCGGTTGTTCTTGCTGCCACATTGTTTGAAGCATGCGGAAGGGTGTCCCGCCGATTACGACGAATTTGGAATGAATTGCAAGAAGTGCGGCGCGTGTAGCATCGCGGACTTCCGCACGATTGCGGAGGAGATGGGTTACAAGGTTCTTGTGGCGGAAGGATCGCCAGTCGTATTGAAGATCATTGTCAGTGGCTATGTGGATGCGATCGTCGGCGTTGCCTGTTTGAATGTGCTTGAGAAAGCGATTGACAAGATTCTGCTTTCAGGGATTCCGTGCATGGCGGTGCCGCTGCTGTCGAGCGATTGTCGCAACACAAGTGTTGATGAAGACTGGGTTCTGGAGATGATCCAGGCTCAGCAAGCAGCGCCGGAACAACAAACTCGCAGTTACGTGCATTTACTGCGCGCGGCGAATGATATGTTTCAGACCGATCGCTTTGATGAATTGGTTGTGCGGTCACGTCAGAGTCGACCGCTTGAAGAGGATTCGCAAGATCCGCTTGCCGGAATCGATCCTGTCGCCTGTACCGAAACACTTGCGCTCGACTTCGTACGTCGAGGAGGCAAGTATTCGCGACCTTTCATAACGCTCGCCGCTTACGATGCGCTCACTGGTGGCAAAGGATCTTTGCCAGACGGAGCGGATGCGATCTCGCAGTACCCCACATCGGTACTGCGGGCGGCGATGAGCATTGAGATGTTTCACAAAGCCAGTTTAGTGCATGATGACATCGAAGATGACGACAATTATCGTTATGGGCAAGTCACGATGCATCGTCGGTTCGGATTGCCGACTGCGATTAATGTAGGCGACTACTTGATCGGACTGGGGTATCGTCTGGTGAGCCGCGAAGCTGCTGCGTTGGGGCCTGACAAAGCGGCTGACATCGTCGATTGTTTGGCGGGAGCGCACACGCGGCTTGCCGAGGGTCAAGGCGCTGAACTGTTGTGGCGCGATGGGAAAGACAAGCGACTCACGCCGTTGGATGCACTGAAAGTTTATGCGCTTAAAACATCGCCTGCATTCGAAGCTGCGTTGTACACCGGCGCGCGATTGGCTGGTTCGGCGGCTGAGCTGGCGGAACCGATTCGGCAGTTTTCTCGCAATATCGGAGTTGCGTTTCAAATTCTGAACGACCTCAACGACTTGGAAGGTGACGAGCACAACAAGTTGCTCGCCGGCGGCGATGTACTTGGTGGACGGCCCACGCTGCTTTGGGCATTGGCATTAGCCAGTTTGAATGAAGCAGATCAAGCTGAGTTGTTGTCGTTGGTAGGCGATGATGGCGGGCGTACGGATTCGGAACGAATTCATCGCGTCGAGCAACTGTATCGCAAGGCACGCGTGTTTGAGCAAGCCAACCGTTTGATCGACAAGCACGAACAGCGCGCATTGGAAGTTATCGGATCGCTTTCGTCTGAACCTTTGCAACTCATGCTGCTTTACTTAGTCGATACGGTGCTGCATCGTTCTGAACCGGCTTCGCCGACAGTCGTTTCGCTGACCTCGATCAGTGCTTTGCCTATTGTTGCACCCAGTTGAAAAGCGATGTCAACTGATCCACTCCATAGGTCAACGGAGCGTCTCGTGACAAAAACTATGCAACAGGCTGCTGAGCTTGGCGAGCTGATAGGTTTGTTCTATGCAGACGCCTGTGAGCTGGGAAAGTTTAGCCAGTGTGCAGGGGATCGCATTCCAGTCGATTATCGAGCGTTGCTGGAACATGATGCTCATATGACGGTTACGGTGGAAGAGCGGCATGGTTGTGCTGTGAACGTGGAGGTGCTTCGAAGTCAGGAAAGTGCATCGCACTACGTGCGCGAGATTTTGCTGCGACGTTCAAGTGACAATCGTGTCGTGCAATATGGGATCGTGCGGCTGAAGTTGAATGCGATTGAAGCCGCGGCGCGAGCGGAGATTTTGGCGAAGCAGATTCCGCTTGGTCGTGTGTTGATTAAGCACAACGTGCTTCGCCAAGTGCAATTGTTGGCAGTTTGGAAAGTGACGTGTGGCCGGGCTTTAGCAAAGCTTCTGGATGTATCGGCAGGTGTTGAGACGTATGGAAGGACCGCGCTGATTCATTGCAACGAAGAACCTGCGATCGAACTGCTTGAAATTGTGACGCCTGAAGCGAAGTTTCAAGCGTAACTATTTTTTGCGATGTGCAACGAACTCTTCTAGGCTGATCTTTCCGTCACCGTTGGTGTCGGCAGCGTCTGGCGGAACGAGCATTACTTCCCATTCGTCGACGGTCAGAAATCCGTCGCCATTCTTATCGTACTTCGCAATTTGCTTTTTTGCCCAATCGTTCATCGCTGAGTCGCCTGAACCACCACTGCTTGCAGTACTAGCGCTTGGACTCGCTGATGCCGTAGAACTTACGGTGGAAGATGAGGAAGAGCTTGACGCTGCGCCATTCTTCACTGCTGCCAAGCACTCTTTAGCGGTGATGATAAAGTCATCGTTTAGGTCGAACTTTTGAAATTCCGCGATGGTTTCAGCCGTAAGTGAGCTGCTGTATTCGCTTAGTAGCACTTGTCCGTCCCCGTCGGCATCGCTTCGCGCAAACCAGTCTGGCAGGCCTTTCGTGCCGTTCGTTTTCTCTTTAACCGTCTGTAGTCGGTAGGATTTCGCTTCACCAAATCGATCTTCGAGCACGGAAGTTTCCTTCTTCGCATTCGCGGCTTCGGGTCGCGACCAACCACCGGTGCCAGGGGGCATCATCGCTTGACCGCCACCCCCCCACATAAAACCACCGCGGCTTCGGTCATTGCCTTGGGTGCTTGCTTGGGCCTGCTCGTCCACTCGACGCTTCGCGTAACGCACTGCCATTTCGGATTTTGAGATCTTCCCGTCGCCATTGCGGTCGAATTGCATGGGGTCATCATCACCCCAGCGGCCACTGCCGAGTTCTTCTTTGCTGAGAATTCCATCTCGGTTGCGGTCGTATCGACGGATTCGCTCTTCGGCTTCTTTCAGGTCGCGTTCTTCAACCATGACATTGAAAAGGGCACTTGATGTGCCAAAACCTTCAATGGCTGCTGGTTCGGAATCGAGACTGAAATCGGGTACGAGCAATGTTGGTTTATTCGACTGACTGCTGTCGGCGCTTGAGTCTCCGCCCCCGCGCATCTTCTCAACTTCTTTGGTCAGCAAGTCTAAAGGTACGGGGCGCTTGAGGTCAATCTTTGGATTGCTGGCTGCAAGGCGTTCTAAAAAGAAACGGGCCGGACCTTCCGCTTCTTCGGGATCGATCATTTTGTTGTTGTTGCGGTCAAACCGTTGCAGCATATCTGCGGGGTTGAATCCGCCACCCGGGGCGCCGCCTCGGCTGCCTCGGTCTCCGCCACCGGGAAACCCGCCGCCGGGAAACCCGCCGCCAGGAAAGCCGCCACCTGGGGGTCCGCCTGGAAACCCACCTCCGCCCGAGAAGCCTCCTCGGCCTCTATCGCCTCGATCTCCACCTCCGGGGGGCTGGGCAATTGTCGTATGTGTTAGGAACGCGCCGAAGACAACAATCGATAGAAGCCGTAGGTTCAACATTTTCGAAGCCTCTCGCAAATCGTCG
>JBGSJB010000211.1:0-11966 GCA_041742175.1 Pirellulaceae bacterium | reverse complement strand
TACGAAACGCTCATGTACCTCGCGCCTGAGCACGTGAACGAACCGCGCATCGTGGTGCTCACACCAGGCATCTACAACTCAGCCTATTACGAACATTCCTTCTTAGCTCAGCAGATGGGCGTCGAACTGGTCGAGGGCCGCGACCTCGTGGTCAAAGATGGCTTTGTGTTCATGCGCATGACCGACGGTTTCCAGCGCGTGGATGTGATCTATCGCCGCATCGATGACGACTTCATTGACCCCGAAACGTTCCGCTCCGATTCAATGCTGGGCGTGCCCGGTTTGATGGAAGTTTATCGACAAGGTCGAGTCGCTTTGGCGAACGCTCCAGGGACGGGAGTCGCGGATGACAAAGTGATCTATGCTTTCGTTCCGGACTTGATTCGTTATTTCCTGAACGAAGAACCAATACTGCCGAACGTGCCAACTTACATTTGCGAGCGCGAAGAAGATCGCAAGTATGTGCTCGCAAATCTAGACAAACTGGTTGTGAAAGCGGCGAACGAAGCAGGCGGTTACGGAATGCTGGTCGGCCCGCATTCCACGAAAGAGCAGCAAGACGAATTTGCGGTCAAAATCAAGGAAAATCCTCGAAACTACATCGCTCAGCCCACCTTGTCGCTCTCGCGAGTGCCCACGTTGTGCGATGGAGGATTCGAAGGCAGGCACGTGGATCTGCGACCTTATATTTTGTGCGGCAAGGATATTTGGGTACTTCCCGGTGGTTTGACACGAGTCGCACTTCGCAAAGGATCGCTCGTGGTCAATTCATCGCAAGGCGGTGGAAGCAAAGACACGTGGGTAGTCGCTGCGGCTGGCGAAGAAACCGCAACTCCAGAGTCAGCGTTGTAGTGCATTAAGTAGTTAGTAGTAGCGATTCGAATGAGCGAGTTCTATTTGAGAGTTAAGCTTCTGTCATGCTAAGTCGTGTTGCTGAATCGATTTATTGGATGGCGCGTTATATCGAGCGAGCTGAGAATATCGCGCGTTTCATCGACGTGACTTTGAACCTTATTCTCGATCAACCTCAAACCGCACATCTGCAATGGGTTCCGCTGGTCTCGACGACCGGCGATCACGAATACTTTAACAAAAAGTATCATCAACCTACCGAAGCCAACGTGCTGCGTTTTTTGACGTTCGACCGCGAGTATCCAAATTCGATTCTCTCGTCGCTAAGTATGGCGCGGGAGAACGCTCGCACGGTCCGCGAAGCGATCTCGTCAGAAGCGTGGGAGCAGATCAACGAGTTCTATCACTTTGTTCGACACGCAGCCCGCACAGATGGCCGGATGGCGACGCCGCCCGATTTTTTCAACGCAGTGAAGCAACACAGCCAACTGTTCAACGGGATTCTTGACGCAACGTTGTCGCATGCCGCCGGTTGGCATTTCGCGAACCTCGGACGATTGCTTGAACGCGCTGACAAAACCAGTCGTATTCTGGATGTAAAGTACTTCACGCTGCTACCTTCGTTGCAAGACGTAGGAACGACGCTGGACGATTTGCAGTGGTCGAGCGTACTGCGTTCGGTTTCAGCGTTCGAAATGTATCGCAAACGCTTCCACGGCATCACCATTCATCGTGTAATTGACTTCTTGATGCTCGATCGCAGCTTTCCGCGTTCGGTTCTGTTCTGCGTCGATTGGGCTGACCATTCGTTGCATCAGATCAGCGGCAGTCAACTCGGGTCGTATTGCAATCCGGCTGAGCAAAAGCTTGGTCGATTGAAAGCCGACTTAGCGTTCGCTGACGTGAACACTATTATCAATCAGGGTTTCCATGAGTTTATTGATGGATTGCAGTGCAATATCAACGGCGTCGGTGTAGCGATCCATGACACGTTTTTCGCAGTTCGTAGCGTGGGGGCAAGCCAAAGCCAATTCCAGTCTAACTAAGGTGGTGAAATGACGATTCGAGTTGCTCTGAACCATCGCACTTCCTACGACTACGACAAACTGATCTCGGTCAATCCGCAAATGGTTCGCCTGCGGCCAGCTCCGCACTGTCGTACGCCAATTCTCAGCTATTCGTTAAAGGTCGAACCCGCTGAGCATTTCTGCAATTGGCAACAAGATCCTCACGGCAATTTTATCGGTCGATTTGTCTTCCCCAAAAAGACTCGGCGGTTGTCAGTCACAGTCGACTTGGTTGCCGACATGACGATCATCAATCCGTTCGATTTCTTTATCGAAGAGGCCGCAGAAAATTTTCCGTTCAAGTACGACGGCGGACTTGAACGCGAATTGCGTCCCTATTTGGAGACCGAGAACTATGGACGAACGTTCACCAAGTTTGCCGCTGAACTGAATCGCGACAAGAAGCATATCGTCAATTTTCTCGTCGAGTTAAATCGCATCGTTCAAGAGAAGATCAAGTACCTCATCCGACTCGAACCCGGCGTGCAAACACCTGAGGAAACTCTTACAAAGTGCAGCGGTTCGTGTCGCGATTCCGCTTGGCTGATGGTGCAACTGCTGCGACAACTCGGCTTGGCATCGCGCTTCGTGTCGGGTTACTTAATACAGCTAACTCCCGACCAAAAATCGCTCGACGGACCATCGGGCACCGAAGTCGACTTCACGGATCTGCATGCGTGGACCGAAGTGTACGTTCCCGGCGCGGGTTGGATTGGGCTCGATCCCACATCCGGTTTGTTGGCTGGCGAAGGACACATACCGCTCGCGTCCACGCCCGACCCAAGCTCCGCAGCGCCAATCACGGGGAGCCACGAAGCGTGCGAAGTCGAATTCGATTTTGCGATGAGCGTCACGCGCATCCATGAAGACCCGCGAGTTACGAAGCCATACACCGCGACTCAGTGGACCGACATCGAACAACTTGGCCATCGCGTCGATGAACGCCTCCGCGCGCAGGACGTGCGACTGACGATCGGTGGCGAGCCGACGTTTGTTTCAATCGATGATATGGATGGCGCCGAATGGAACACCGCCGCGGTCGGTCCCGACAAACGACGATTGTCTGAAATCCTCATCAAGCGTTTGCGAGAGCGCTTCTGCCCCGGCGCGTTGCTTCACTACGGTCAAGGCAAATGGTACCCCGGCGAATCGCTACCGCGTTGGGCCCTGGCTTGCTACTGGCGCAAAGATGGCGTGCCAGCTTGGGAGAATCCCGATCTGATCGCCGACGTGAATGCGAATCTTGGACATACCGTCCGCGACGCACATCGCTTTGCCAACCGGCTGGCAGACCTGCTCGATATCCGCAAGAAGTGGATCGTGCCAGCTTACGAAGATATCGCGCAGTTCTTGATCAAAGAGCAGCAGCTGCCGGTGAACGTCGACCCGCGCGATCCCAAGTTAGCAGACCCCGAAGAGCGAGCGCGGATGGCTCGCGTTTTCCGGCGTGGTGTCGGAGCTCCGGTCGGCTTCGTTGTGCCGCTGCGCAGGCAGTGGTGGCAAGCTCAACCGCGTTGGACCAGCGGCCCGTGGCCAGTTCGTTCTGAGAAGCTGTTCTTGCTGCCCGGCGATTCACCCATCGGTTTGCGATTGCCAATCGATTCGCTGCCTTGGGCACTGCCCGCTGATCTGCAACCGCGCGTTGAAATCGATCCGCTCGCGCCGACCGGTCCGCTGCCGCGCCCTGATTATCGACAGCAAGCGGTCCGCAAACCAGCGACTCCAACCGGTCGTCCTCCAGTGTCAGAACAGTACCTGCAGGGTCGCGACGAAGAGGTCGATGATCTTGCGTTCGAAGACGATGAAACCAAACCTTCTGCCATCGTCCGTACCGCATTATGCATTGAACCGCGAGGCGGAACGATCCATGTCTTCATGCCACCGATGGAACGACTTGAGGACTACCTCGATTTGGCGCACGCGATCGAAGTCACCGCCGCCGAACTGAAGATGCCGGTGGTTATCGAAGGTTACCTGCCGCCGTACGACGCACGCGTCAATGTCTTGAAGGTTACTCCCGATCCAGGTGTGATCGAAGTCAACACGCATCCGGTCGATACCTGGGATGAGTTGGTTACGTCAACGAAAGCCCTCTACGAAGAAGCTCGACTAGCGCGGCTGGGCACTGAAAAATTCGATCTCGATGGCAAACATTGGGGCACCGGTGGCGGCAACCATGTTGTTCTAGGCGGTCGAACGCCTGCCGACAGTCCGTTTCTGCGACGCCCCGATCTGCTGAAGAGCATGCTTGCCTACTGGATCAATCACCCGTCGCTTTCGTATCTGTTCAGCGGCAGGTTCATCGGCCCCACCAGTCAAGCACCGCGTGTCGACGAAGGTCGCCGCGATTCGATGTACGAGTTGGAGTTGGCATTTTCGTTGGTACCACCGCGCGGAGAATCGTGCCCTCCGTGGCTGGTCGACAGGATTTTCCGAAACTTGCTAACCGATTTGACAGGCAATACCCACCGCGCCGAATTCTGTATCGACAAACTCTATTCGCCCGACAGTTCCACTGGGCGTTTGGGCTTAGTTGAACTCCGCGGTTTCGAAATGCCGCCGCATGCGGAGATGAGTCTGACGCAGCAGCTTTTGATTCGCGCGTTGGTTGCCAAGTTCTGGGAACAGCCATACGAACAAGCTGTCGTCGAATGGGGCACTTCGCTGCACGATCGCTTCTTGTTGCCCCATTTTGTGTGGGAAGATTTTAAGCAGGTGATTGCCGACTTGCGTCATTGCGGTTTCGAGTTCGAGACCGACTGGTTCGCAACCCACTTCGAATTCCGTTTTCCAAAAATCGGCGATCTCGTTCGCGACGAATTACAGATGGAATTGCGCACGGCGATCGAACCCTGGTATGTGCTTGGCGAAGAGCCGGCCGGTGGTGGCACCGTTCGCTTCGTCGACTCGTCCGTCGAGCGATTGCAACTGAAGCTTTCCGGAGTCACCTCAGGTCGCTACATCGTCACTTGCAATCAACGCAAAGTGCCCTTGGTGCCGACCGGGGTTCCCGGCGAATTGGTAGCCGCAGTTCGCTATCGCGCGTGGCAACCAGCTAGCTGTTTGCATCCGACGATACCCGTTCACAGTCCACTGACCTTCGACATCCTCGACACCTGGGCCAGTCGTTCGATCGGTGGCTGTGTCGTTCATGTCGCTCACCCCGCCGGCCGCAACTACGAATCATTTCCCGTTAATCCCTACGAAGCCGAAGCGCGTCGCGCTGCGCGCTTCTTCCGAATGGGACACACGCCAGGCCAAATGAAACTACCCGCCAACGAGTTCAATCCAACTTTCCCGTTGACGTTAGACATGCGTCGGAAGAATTAGCAGTTGCGTTAACGCCATTGAAAACTTACTCGATTTGGCGGAGTTGCAAAGTATCGATCACTTTGCTGCTCGCTAATGCGTTGGTAATTACGACTAACCAAGTTCCGGGGGTGCACCATTCCTTTTCCTTCAGCGTTCCTATCGCATTGACGATCGTCGTTTCGGGGTCATCCGAAAAAGGCAGCTTGAACGGTTCGACACCCCACGGCAAAACCAATTGCCGAAATATTGATTCGATGTCTGTAAACGCATAGATGGGAACGCCACGGGCTCGCAGCGCACCGAGCGAATACGCTAAAAAGCCGCTGCGAGTGAAAACGATGATGCCAGAATTCCCAAGCTCTTGTGAAAGCGTGGCAGCGGATCGAAGCATCTTCGATTTCGGCTCAAGCAGTTCGAGGTCCGCATTCAATCCCGCTTCAATGGTCGGCTCAATACTCTCGATAATGTTCTTCAGCACTTGCACCGCTTCCAGCGGGTACATTCCGGTGGCGGTCTCGCCTGACAGCATCACCGCATCCGCCTGTTCGCGGACTGCGTTTGAAACGTCCGAAATCTCAGCTCGAGTTGGCATTGGCGATGTGATCATCGACTCAAGCAACTGAGTCGCAATAATCACCGGCTTGCCCTGCGCCTGACACTGCTTTACCAGATCGCGCTGCACTAGCGGCAACTTAAAATACTCAATCTCAATCCCCAAATCGCCGCGGGCAACCATGATCGCATCTGCAACGGCGATGATCGCTTTACTGTTTCGTACACCAGCTTGGTCTTCAATCTTGGCAATAATTTTTGCTGTCGAACCGAGTCCATCTAGGAAACGACGCAAAGTCATTACGTCTTCCGCTTCGCGCACAAATGAGAGCGCCACAAAGTCGATTCCAGCCGCCACACCGGCTCGCAGATCATGCTCGTCTTTCTCCGTCAACGCTGGCAGCTTCACATGCACGCCAGGCAAATTGATATGGCGACGCGAACCGAGCACACCTGCCGTCAGCACTTCCGCGCGAATGTGCGTTGCATCTTTGTCGATAATCCTCAACCGAATCAGTCCGCTGTCGACCAGCATAACGCTACCCACCTCAACGTCATCTGGTAAACCCAGATAATTCACCGGAACGCTCGGAAGCGTCGCGTGAATCGATGTCGCTGCGGCCGTGTGAAACTCGATGTGATTGCCAATCTGCAGCGCAATAGGCTGATCGAGTTTCCCCGTGCGAATCTCCGGTCCCTTCACATCCATCATGATCGCTACATCGCGACCAACTTCGTTCGAAAGTTCGCGCACGTTCGAAATGACTTCTTCTACCCAATCATGGGACGCGTGAGCCATGTTAAGTCGCATCACGTCGACGCCGCTTGCGATTAGTGATCGCAAAGTCGCTTTCGCTTCCGTCGTCGGTCCCAAAGTTACGATGATCTTGGTATGGCGATACGTATGTGTCACTTTCACTCCATTCGGGAAAATTCAACTTGCTATGCGTTCGGGCTTTCCGATTCGAATGCATAGCCTTCAGCCAGCGTGCTCCACGGCGCGGCAAGTTACATGCCACAAACCAGCTTGGTGAGCTTTGTGCACCAATGTACGGGAAAGCGGGATTAGCGTCGCTTAGATAACCAACTCATTGCCTATTTTTTATGCGATCTCACGGACGCACCGAGTCTAGGGGTGACAGTTTTATGCGCCTGCGGTAGGCTGCTGGATTGCGAAGCGCGAGTACGGAAAGGTTTCGCGGTCCGACGGCAACCATGGAATGCGTTTAACATGCCAACTATCAGGCAACTACCGCCGAGCCTAGTCAACAAGATCGCCGCTGGTGAAGTGATCGAACGTCCGGCGAGCGTTGTGAAGGAACTGCTCGAGAACAGCGTCGATGCGGGCGCGACTGATATCGAGATCTCGATCGAAAGCGGCGGGCTGGATCTGATTCGTATTTCGGATAACGGCTGCGGCATCGATGCCGATCAAGTTTCTCTTGCCGTAGCCAGTCACGCGACCAGCAAACTGACTACTGCCGACGATCTATTTGACGTCCATACGCTCGGCTTTCGCGGCGAAGCACTAGCTTCCATCGCTGAAATCAGCCACCTTACGTTGCGAACACGCACCGCCGATAGCGAGTCCGGTGTGGAACTGACGGTCAAGGGCGGCGAGGCCGAACCGCTGCAACCGGTCGGCTGTCCAGTCGGCACGACGATCGAAGTGCGACATCTCTTTTTCAACACGCCCGTTCGTCGCAAGTTTCTGCGCACGCCGCAAACCGAAGCTGGTCATGTGACCGAAGCTTTCACGCGTATCGCTCTCGCCTTCCCGCAAGTCGCGATGCGGTTGGTTAGCGGTTCGCGAACAACGTTCGATCTGCCCGCCACCGACGCTTGGTCCGATCGCATTCGCGCGTTCTTTGGTGACGAAGTTGCCGAGGCGCTAATCCCAGTCGACAGTCATCACGAACAAACACGACTCACCGGCTTCGTGACCGATCCGTCGGTCAGTCGAGCGAACGTGCGGATGCAATATCTGTTTCTCAACGGCCGCCATATTCGCGATCGCTCCCTGCAACATGCACTCGGCGAAGCCTACCGGGGTCTGATGATGGTCGGTCGCTTTCCAGTTTGCTTTCTGCATCTTGAAATGCCCGCGCAGTTGGTGGATGTCAACGTGCATCCAACGAAGTTGGAAGTGCGTTTTCAAGAAGGCGGCAAAGTTTACAGTCAGTTGCTGCAAACGCTACGTCACCAGTTTTTAACCACTGACCTGACCGCGCGCGTGCGAACACCCAATTACGGAGGTGCAGCAAATGCTAACTCTGCACCGGTACTGCCATCGACCGGCCCGCGCAGCGATGATCGCTGGAACGATTATGCATCCCGCGTCACTAGCATCGGGCCTTCGACAACCCCGCTCGACCCAAGCGGACCACCACGCCTAAACCTTTCCGGCGCAGCGGCCCCCGAATTTCGTCCATTCCCCGAGACGCGTTCACCGCTCGGAGTCGCCGTCAGCAATTTTACAGCAGCCAACCGCTCGGCCGATGGGCTTGCCGGCTTGCCAAGTGAACTGCCACCAGGCGCCGAACCTTGGAGCTTGCCCAACACACACTTACAAACGGATGCACCGCACGAAGCGACCTCGGACGATTCGAATCTGCTAAGTTCCGGTGACTCAATTGCCGCAATCGAGCATTCACATCCGCAACATCTGCTACCAAGTTCCAGTCATCTCGGCTTTCAAATTCACAACCGCTACTTGGTTACCCAAGACGAACACGGCATGGTGCTGGTCGACCAACACGC
The DNA here is from genome assembly GCA_041742175.1 of Pirellulaceae bacterium. Classification (GTDB taxonomy): domain Bacteria; phylum Planctomycetota; class Planctomycetia; order Pirellulales; family Pirellulaceae; genus Aureliella. The sequence continues at coordinate 3,423 of JBGSJB010000211.1, read as the reverse complement.
ATTGCACGAACGAATTCTTTACGAGCAACTTCGCAAGAAGACTGAATCGCGAACGCTGGAAAGCCAGCAGTTGCTGGTCCCCGAACCGCTGGACCTCACGCCAGCCGAAGCAGCCGCGGCGCTCGACTCGCGCGAACTGCTTGCGAAAATCGGTATCGAAATAGAACCATTCGGTGGCGACACGATCTTGATGACCAGCTACCCAGCGATGTTGGCCAACATCCGGCCCGCAGAATTGCTGCGCCAAGTGCTCGAACCGCTGATGTCTGGAGGAAAAGAACCGAGCGCTCGCGATCTGCTCGACGAACTGCTCAACATGATCGCTTGCAAGGCTGCTATCAAAGCCGGTGACAAACTCTCACCCGAAGAGATCACTTCGCTGCTAGAACAACGCTACGATTATCAAGACACGCACCACTGTCCACACGGTCGCCCGACGGCGCTCTACTTCAGCCGCGAGCAACTCGACAAAATGTTCAAACGCACTTGATCCAACTCGAAATCACATCCGACAATGCACACCGACCAAGCCATCCAAATTCGTAAAACTGAAAAAGTTCTGTCAGAGAGAGATCTTCCGACTAAGGATTGTCGCACTGTTGTCGATGAACTTCTATCGTTAGCCGGTCAAGCTCCATTTCATCGCGCCTGTGAAGAACATCATCGTCAGCACGCGCCGCAGACCGGCATCGAGCCCTGGCGATTTTATGCGATCGATGCCGCTAGTTGCCGGAAACTGCGCACGCAGATTCCGCTGGAAAACGCTGGCAAGATTCCCGCCATGCTAGCCGCCGCCGACGCGCTTATCATGGCAACTTGGTTACCCAACGCAGCCGATGTGCCTGCTATGGGAGACGAACCAGGCTTTGCAGCCACGATCAACAACATGGAACACATCGCCGCCGCATCTGCCGCGATTCAGAATCTCTTGCTCGCCGCCACCGCACGCGGGATTTCAAACTACTGGTCCAGCGGCGGAGTGCTTCGCGGCGCACAAGTATTTGAATTGCTTGGCATCCCACGCGAACAAATTTTGCTTGGCGCCGTGTTCTTGTTTCCTAAAGATTATGGCAACGCGGAACTTGCCACCAGCAAGCTTCGCGATCACCGCTGCTCGCGCGAAGCTTGGTCGCGGTGGATAACGATCAACTAACTCTGTACTGCTAGTACCTCACCTCATCAACTTCAGCAGTCGGTTTTGCTTCAGCTGCTTTATCCTGGTCGAATGCTTCCACTTCGGCAGTTTCTTTAGCATCCGCAGCTTCGTCGGTTTTCGCGTCCTTGTTCATCTCACTAGCATTCTTCGCAGCTTGACCATCCTTCTGCTTCAGTTTGCGAAACTCCGCTTGAAGCGGCGCAAGCGACTCGCTTTCAAACTTCACAGCCCAAGTATTTGAATTCCTCAAGGATTCGACTTCCGATTCGAGTCGTGAAATTTGCATCAGCGTCTCTTTTCGAACTTGGTCACTGACATTAACACCACCAACTGTTTGATTCAGAAGAACAAGTTGCTTCTGTGCGAGTTGCTCAGCGCTCTGCAACTGTAACTTGAGATTCGTCCAAATCGCTTGCCCCTTAGCGGCAGCGCGATCCGCTTCGAACGCTTGATCAGAGCCAATAATTCCCCGGCGAGTAAGTGTGTCCGTGCGAATCGCACGCTCCAATGCCGCTTCCAATTCATAACCAGCTTCAATCACGGACCGAGCACCACCGAAAACCACCTCAGCAATACTCGGCTTATCGGCAACGCTGCTCACGTCGCCGAGTTTGTTCGTCGGTGACCTAGGCAAACCCGGAAACGAGGGCTGAGGATTCTCAGCGAGTGAGTTAGTAGCCGTAGTCGGTCTTGAAGCTGCCGGTTGTCTAACGGCTGCTGGATCAGACGTCGATAGTTGATCGTAAGGGGGCAAACGATTGCTATAAGCCGACAAAGGTGCCACGGGCGATCCGTAGTAAGTATTGCTATTTGCATTCGGAACACTGCTGTAACTGCCGGAATTAAGTTGAAACGATTGCGCAGGGGCTGACGAAATCGGCGCGCCACTTCTCAAGTCTCGATTCCAAGCCAAATCATCAGCCGCTTCGAGCAACTCGGCGATGCGACGCTCAACGATCTCGCTTTTCCGCTCACCACGCTTCTTATGCAACTCTTTGGCTTCCGCCAACTCAGCTTCCAACTTTTCAACCTGCTTGGCTTGAGTCGCATGACGAACATCGAACAACTTGCTGACCGTCTCGTTAAGCGCCGCTTGCAAGCTTTGCTTCTGCTCGCCACTCGCAGATCGTATTTGACTTTTAAGCCGATTGATTTCTGCGGTCATCGTTGCTTCAGCAGGATCTGTGGGCTGACTCGGAGGTGGCAACGCGGGCGTTCCGCTAGTCATCCATCCCGTCGGTGCGTTTTGCAAAGACAACAAACTCTGCGGGCTCTGCGGGAAAGTGTTCTGCGGGAAAGTGTTCTGCGGGAGAGCGTTCTGCACGTAGGAGTTTTGCGCGTACGTGATCGCTGGACCAGCCGGAACGTAACGCTGTGCTACCGCATGGTTCGCAGATGCCAACGCTGCTTTCCGCTGAGCTTGAGCCTGCGTGCGATTGTTAATTGCAACTGCGCCGGCAACTAGAATCAAACTCGAACCGACGAGCACAATGTACCGCATGCGACGCGATCGTTTTTTAATCTTCGGCTTCGTGGGTTCAAGGTTAGTGAAGGAAGTTGTCATGGGTTGTCCTTTAGCAAAAGATTCTTAGTTCCAGAAACTGCCAGCACGTTTTGTCTATTTTCCATTTAGTTCCTCCTTGAGCTTCCGCAGTTCGTTCGTCAGACTCTGCATCTGCCTTCGCCAAGCTGCATCGTCGAAATCGATCATTTGTAGTGGAGGTAGTAAGTCAGGCCGCGTCGCCGGCAGCGCTGTGATCGAGCTAGTTGTTAGTTGTTTTGGTGCGCTACTGAACAGCTTGACAACCGTGTACCCGAAGGTCGCTGAAGCGATGGATAGCATGCAAGCGAAAACGATTCGACGCCAATTCACGCCGCTTGCGATCTCGCTGGGCAATCTTGCACGCGAAGGAGCTCGAACATGCGCCAAACAACTGCGCAGCAACTCAGTCGCCTCTTCTGCCGATGCGACTCGTCGATCCGCCGCCTTGGCTAAGAATCTGCCAATCAAACGATCAAGCCACGCTGGCATGGCTTCATTCAGATCATGCACCGCGCGAGGTTCTTCATCCGTTACACGCCGCAGCACAGCCAGCGGTGAATCACCGCGAACCGGCGGATGTCCGGTCGCCATCGTGTACAGCACCGCCCCCAACGAATACAAATCCGAACGCGCGTCAACCGACTCGCCGCGAGCCTGTTCGGGGCTCATGTAGTTTGGCGTACCAGCCACCAGACCGCTCGCCGTCATCGACGCATCATCAAGC
>JBGSJB010000210.1:0-4320 GCA_041742175.1 Pirellulaceae bacterium | reverse complement strand
AACTGTCGCGAGCCAGAATATCGAGCACGATCAGTTTGTCTTCGGAGCGATCTTTGCCGACAATCGGATTGAGGATTTTGACCGCCACGACCGGGTCATCCAGCTGCAACATCGAATTCAAAAAGTGAATCGTAACCGAGGGATGATCCGGACTGCCCAGCATCAATTTGCACGCAAAGTCGATTCGCGGATCTATTCCAAGTGGCATAGACCGGGTTCCTCAGCGGATGAATCCGAAAGCCGCTGATTGTAACATGGAGCAGCGCTGCTATCCCCGAATCACTTTGCAGCCTTCTGCTTGCAGTAGCTGAGTGCGAGCAGGCTGAATGTTGTCGCCAAATTCGAATCGCTCTCCATCCAGCGTGAGTTCTTGTTCGTCCATGCGCCGTCTTCGCCTTGCAGCGAAGCCAAGTGCGCCACCAATTCGGCGCGCCAATCATGCGCTACACCTTGAGCATCCGTCAGCTTGTCGATCTTCGCTGCGTCGAGCGCTTTAGCGAAGAGGTGGTAGTAATAAAACAGACCCGCATCGCCCAAGCCTGGATTCTCTTTCACGGTGTAGTTTTTCGAAATCCAATCTCTGGCCGCTTTGACGCGCAGATCGTTCGAGTCCAGACCCGCGTAGAGCATGCTCTTGAAACCCGAGTAGGTCATCGAGCCGTAACTGCGCAAGCCGCCTTCATCGCTCTCCCCAGCCGCCGACGCACCGCCACCGACGACTGAATAATAGAATCCGCCGTCGTTCACCTTTGACGCTTCGGGACTCGTGTTGTACTGACTCTCCAAATTCTGGCAGCGCGATACGAAGATCAATGCCTTGGCAATCGCTTCATCATTTTCCGGATCACCCAACGAATTGAGAGCGTCGATCATGAAAGCGGTGTTCGATAAATCGGGACGCGTCCCGCCACCGTAGCCCGCGCCGCCATATTCCAAGTTCGAAGGATCCTTGCCTTCGCCCTCGTCGAATTGCTCGCCCTTCACATAGTTCGCAGCCTTCTTCAACTCCGCGTCGTACTTTCCATCTTGGTTCGCAGTTTGCAAACACAAAATGGCAACGCACGTCTCATACATTTTCAATCGCGACTTCTCCGCGTAAATTCCTCCGTCAGGTCGCGAAGCTGCGGCGACCAAGTTAAGCGCCTTTGCAACGGAAGGGTCCGTCACTGGCACGCCGTTCTGCATCATCGCGGTGGCTGCCAGAGCGGTCACTCCGATGCCGATTCGTGGGCTTATAGCCCCATCTTCGGTTTGTCCGCGGACCTTCAAATACTCGATCCCCCGAGCGACGACGGTATCAAGCTGTGCTGTGTCCACCTGCGCGACACCGAGCGATGGAAGGCTTGCGCACAAAGTTATCGACAGTATGAAAGCGGTGGATCGGCGGACCAAGCAATGCATAATGCGTCTCCAAGCCTGTTCGCGAAGGTTGTAAGCTATCCCCGACAGGGACTGTGATGCAAACTTTATACCATCGATGCAGTCAGTTCCGTTGTTTGATTTCCGGTACCTTAACGCGTGGCCGTAATGCATGGCAAATCAGGGCGGCGAAATTCTCGCCAGCCCTGATCAAGAACTTGCCTAATCAGGAGCGATGCCAGCGATTCTGGCAGCACTAATTCGTGCGAATCACTTCCAAATCGAGGAACTTTCCGATTTCCATGTTTGCTCCGCCGATCGCAATCAAACTTTTCGATCCGATAGGCAGCAAACGATGGAAGAACCTTGCGTCATTCGCTTTGCCGAGAACCTTCCAGGATTTCGCATCGTTATCCCACAGTTCGATGTCGCCTTCAAAGGTCATGACAATCAGTTGGCCATCAATGCTCCAACCCGATGCGCCGAAACCGGCCATCGCTTTCTCGCCAACCAACTCCGCAACTTCGCTCCAACTCTTCGACGCTGGATCATACACCGCGACTGCTTTCGTCGGCCCACCTTTTTCACCCATGCCACCGATTACGAACAGCTTGCCTTGATGCTCTACGGTCGCCACAGCTCGGCGTTTGAAAGAAGGGTTAGGGATGGCAACCCATTTCAATTCGTCAGCTGACAAGTCCATCGACCAAGCGGTTTCCTGCCAAGTTGTGTTGTCCTCGCCCGACATGTTCCATCCGCCGACAACATACAAAATGTCGCCAACCAAAGCCACATCGTGACTCGATCGCGGCTCCGGCAAACTCGGCAAATCGCTCCAAGATTTCGACTTCAGGTCAAACGCGCGGACGGCAGGCAGCGAGTGCAAGTCGTGCTTGTCGCCTTCTTTGTTTTTCGCAGTGAAGCCACCAACCAAGATCACGCGGTCTTTGTAAGCAACCATCCCCAGACCTTGTTGGCGTTCACCTTCTGCGACTTCTTCCCATCCCGCTTCGGGCTTACTCAAATCCAATCGCAGCAGCTTGTTCGACTGTGCTTCGTTTGAGTAGCTGTGCGCCTCACCGGTGTGACCGCCGTAAACGTAAAGTGCATCGCCTGAGCGAGCTGCACCGAAGCTGGTGATCGCAAACGGCAAAGGAGCGAACTTAGTGGACACGTTTTCTGATTCCGGCTTCGCAGTTGGATTTTCTGGATCGTAAAACGAAATCGTCAAGTAATGTGATTCAGCTTCGTACGGTGCGTCATTCAACTTGCCCGCGCGTTTTTCATTGTGTCCGAACATGATCGCATTCAAGCCATCTTCAACTTGTTCATCCGTAAACGAAACTTTGCCTGATGCATCGGTCTTCGCTTCGCCTTCTTCGTGTCCTTCAGCGCAGTACAAATGCACATCGACGCCTTCCAGCGGCTTGCCCATCAGTGTCACGATTACATCCACCCCGGAGTCGGTGTCCACCAAATGTGCGAACAGACCTTTCGCCGCTGGGTTCTTGTCGGGCGAAGTGGGAGCTGTCGGTAATTTGCCGCCTTGAAACATCGTCGTGTAGCTCAGCCGCGAACCGTGGTAAATTCCAAAGGTGACTTCGGAAACCAAGAATGCATCTCCTGGAATCGCTTCAGCCGATTGCAAACCTACTAGCGAATCCGATTCGACTTTCACAACTTCAACGTTGGTCAAGTCACCTTTTGCGCTGAGCATTTTCAGCTCCGCTTTGGCGATCGAGGGTGGCAGTTTGTAAGTTCGTTCAGCGAGGTTTTCGCCAAAGTAATAGACCGCTTTGCCGTCATCGCTGCGCGCGATCCAAGGGAAGTGCGCGCGAGCGGAATTGGCGGTGAGGCATGCAAGCGACAATGCAGCGTAAGTCAGTGATCTTTTGTTAAACATCTGTTTTCCTGTTAGTAATTGCATTTGGTAAACGAAAGCAACGCACGAATCGTAGCTCTACTTCGACGTTAATGTAAACTCCAGCGACTGCCCAGGCTCGCCTGTGATCTTAGTGTTTAGGGCTCCGTCCTGCTGATACATTTTGGGAATTCTCGGCCGTGCGTTCGCTTTGGGAGGATGCGCACTTTCGGCAACTTCTTCAATCTCAGCTTCGTTAGGATTAATACGCACTTTGTATTCACCTGCGCTCGGTCCGACCGCTGCGGGCAACTCGAACGCACCGTCGCGAATCGTTGCGGCCGCAGCCAACCCTTCGCCAACTGGAGTCAGTATTACAGTGGCGTTGTTGACTGGTTGACCGTTCAACTTAACAGTGCCTTTGATTGGATAGCGGCGAGGTCCGGATTCGCTGCAGCCGCTGAGCATCAATGCCACAACGCCAACAGCGATCATTAGCGACCAATTTGTAACGCGTTTCGCGATCATTCGTGGACCGCTCCTACAAGTTCGCCGCCAGCACGAGTGGCCGACGCGTTGTAGATGAAGTTGTCAATCGTTTGACTCTTGAAGTGAACACTGCCGTCGCCGAACAGAAAATTGCCGCCGCCACCTGCATGCATGCTTGCGAAGCCACCAAGAGCGGCTGCGGTGTGGACGTTGAACGGCTTCAGAGTTGTGCCGAGGCTGATCGCTGGATAGCCCACAACCCATCGAGCGGTGCCATGCTTCACCGTACTGGCGTGCGGCGCAGGTGTGCTCGCTGACCACAGATAGTCTTTGTAGTTGTAGCAAGTCTCGCCAGCGAACATTGTGTTCGACGTTCCATCGGTGATATCACCGAATCTGCGGTTCGGATTGTTGTAGCCGAAAGTCGGCCACAGCAGTCCGAACACGCCGTCGGCGCTGGCCATGTAATCGTCGGTTCCTTCACACATCAAGTAACTGCTCGGTCCGCCAGTTTCGCGAGCGGCGAGCAACGGAACTTCGCGCGGTAAGCTCATCGAAGGGCACAGGTACGAACCGATGCGCTGAGCCGAAACGACCGCATTGAACGGGTC
>JBGSJB010000209.1:0-3636 GCA_041742175.1 Pirellulaceae bacterium | reverse complement strand
TTCTCGCACACCTGGGCGATCTGGGAACGTGTGCTCGCTTTGCTTAGTAGTAAAGCGCTCGCCGCCGACAAAATTATCGGCGGCGTGTGGACACTTGAAAAATGGGAAGATGCTTTTGAGACGATGCACTCAGGCAAGATTGTCAAGTCGGTTTTAGAAGTTCGACCGGAAGCGTAGTTATGAATCCGCAACTGATCGCGCGAGCAACGCTGCTGAGAAACGAACTGGTGCGGCGCCAGCAGCGTTTGGTCCTAACAGAGAGTTGCACCGGAGGATGGTTGGCAGCAAGTTTAGCTTCGCTGCCTGGCATTTCTCAGTGGTGGTGCGGGAGTCTGGTGGTCTACCGGTGCGGAAGCAAGCAGCAGTGGTTAGGTGTCGACGCTTCGCTGCTTAATGATCCTGAGGTCGGACCAGTGAGCGAACAAGTTACCGTGGAATTAGCGCGACGCGCGCTCGTGCTGACTTCGGAAGCGGACCTAAGTCTCGCCGTAACGGGAGATCTCGGGCCAGGCGTTGCTGCTGAAAAGGATGGACGAGTCTACTGCGTGCTCGCAGATCGGAATCGCACTGAAGAGTTTCGATCGCAAACACAGTTGCAGGAACCTGCGCCGCTCGATGCTTCCGATGTCACCGCCAGAGTCGCGCGGCTGGAAGAGGCAAGCCTGTGGGTGCTCGAAAGGTGCATCCGTTGGCTGGAGTAGTGCGTCGTAGAGCTTCCGTGTGCAACACTATCGAGCGCGAGGTGCTGAACTGCGAGTTGCTGAAGCATGCGCTACTGAGTCTCTGACTTAATTCCGTTCAGTGTCTTCAAAAAGATCTCCATGCTCTGAACGCGTTCAGCAGGATTTGCCTTCACGGACTGCATGATTAGCGTGGCAAGCTGCTTATTCAGATCAGGGCGGTACTCGAGAATATCACGAGCAGCAGATGTATCATGGTTCAGTGCGGCAAGTCCGCTTGTTTCTCCACCCGGCCAAGGCAACTCGAAAGTGAGCAACTGATAACACGTGACTCCGAAAGAAAAAATATCGACCTTCTGATCAGTCGGTCGACGTCTCACAACTTCGGGTGCCATGTACAGCGGTGTACCGGTGCGATTGCCGGGCTGCATGAAAGCTGCGGTGGCTGGCACGGTCAAGCCGAAGTCGATCAACTTGATGTGGTTGATGTCTGGTGAGCAGATAAAGTTGCGAGGGCAGATATCGCGATGGATATAGCCCTGCTGATGCACATAGTACAACGAATCCGCCATCTGCTTGATCAACGAAAGTCGCTTGCCTTCGAGCATCGCTTCTTCGCGGTTGTGAATTAGCAACTGCAGGCCGGGGCCTTCTACGAACTCCATAACGAGATACGGTTCGTCCTTGTTCGTCAGGCCATACTCGAGCGTCTCGACAATATTCGGATGGTGCATACTTGCTGCCACCGAACCCTCGCTCGGCTTGTTCATCCCTTTAAAACGGTTCTCGAAAAAGCGAAACTTTTCCAAGTCGCACAGCTTGAGACCAACGGTTCGGTTCAGCTCGCGGTCCTTGGCAACATAAAAGGCGCTCATCGTACCGCTGACGGATGTTCGCATTCGCTCGAAACGTGCATCGACATCGATCCGTCGCTTGGATGCCTTGCCAGACTTCTTGGCGGAAGGCTTGGCATCGGATTTACCGCCGCCAAAAAATTTGTCGAGGAAGCCCATATTGAGATTACTTCCCGCAATAGTCGATGGTGCGCGCGATCTCACTTTTCAACCGACTGCGTTCAACGATGCGGTCGATGTAACCGTGTTCAAGCAGGAATTCACTTGTTTGAAATCCAGCTGGCAGCTCAATCTTGATTGTGGCTTTGATCGTTCGCGGACCTGCAAAGCCAATTAGCGCTTTGGGTTCAGCGAAAACAAAATCACCCAGCGAAGCAAAACTTGCGGCGACACCACCCATGGTTGGATTGGTTAACACCGAGATGTAGAGGCCACCGTAGCTGTGATAGCGTGAGAGCGCTGCAGACACTTTCGCCATCTGCATCAGCGACAGAATGCCCTCGTGCATTCGAGCGCCGCCGCCCGAGCCGCTGATAATAATCAGCGGCAACGCTTGCGCGGTCGCTCTTTCTGCCAAACGCGTTAAACGCTCACCCACAACCGAACCCATGCTGCCCATAATAAATGCCGAGTCGGTTACGCCGATCGCAACGCGTCGAGCACGAATCATTCCGGTTCCGGTCAGCGCAGCGTCCGAAAGCCCCGTCCGCTTCTGCTCGTCGATCAATTTGTTCGCATAACTCTTCTTGTCCTGGAAGTTGAGCGGATCGCAAGGACGCAAGTCATCATCCCAAGCTTCGAAGGTGTTCGCATCCAGCACCTGTTCGATGCGGTCGCGAGCTGAAACGTAGAAATGGTATTGGCATTTCGGGCAAACGTTTTGCAGCCGCTCAGCCTCTTTGCGATAGATCGTCGCGGAACATCCGGGGCACTTAACCCACAATCCCTCTGGAACGCCACGTTTTTTGATGGTGGAATTCGTAACAGCCGAGGAGTCAATGATTGCCATATGCGATTGGAACCGTGCGGGAGTGGACTGCGAGCTTTGAATGGCTCAGTGTACTTGGCTCAGGCAGATTATAAGCCCAGTCGTCGAAAGTCTCAAATACGGATCTTCTTGGCGAGCATCCGTACCCGGGACGAAAGTCAACTCAACGGACCGTGGAAAAACAGAAGGGCGGCCACTTTTGGCCGCCCTAGCTGAAAGCTTAGCAATCCGGTCGCCTCAAACTAGGTAAAAGCAACTGCGCTGGTCTGTTTTTGCAGTGACGCAATCACTGGCACAGGATCGACAACAACTAGTTCCCAAGTCCCCGCGTCGGTTTCCGCTTTCCACATGTCTTCAATCATGCCACCGAGAAAATGGCAGCGAACGATCGAAGCCATCGGTTCGGGTACGACCATGCCGATACGGTGTCCCTGGTGTTTTCGTTTCAGTTTGTCGAGCACATGTTCGACGCGAGCCGCGGCAGCTGCCAACGTCTCACCGCCTGGCGGACAGACGCTCTCGGGAGTTTCTTGGAATTGGCGATACACCCGCGGTTGGAGTCTGCGTACTTCGTCAACGAGTTTGCCTTGCCACAAACCGTGATCAACGTTTTGCAAGCAATCCAAAGTTTTCTGTTTCCAACCAGTTCGTCTTGCGATGTAGCGAGCGGTATCCTGAGCGGACTCACACGGCGCTGCATACAAACAATCGAGTTTCATGCCGTTGAGGCTTTTCGCCGCGGCTTCAGCTTGCTGAATTCCTCTGGGGCTCAGCGGAATATCGAGCGATCCTTTGATCCGACCGTCTTCATCGAAGACGGTTGAACCAGGACGAATCAAAAGTACTTCTAACATGCATACCTTCGCAATAAAGTCCATCGCCTAGTCCATGGCGTCCGCTAGCTCACCTAAAGCTAGCTTGTAATCATCCTGTCCAAAAATCGCGGAGCCAACCACAAATAGTCTGGCCCCAGCTTCGCGACAACTGGCAATCGTTTTGCGATTTACTCCGCCGTCAACTTCCAAAAGCAAGTTTGGAGCGAGCTCTCTCGCAGTTCGCAACTTTTACAACGCGATCGGATTAAAGGCTTGGCCTCCAAACCCCGCATCTACAC
>JBGSJB010000208.1:0-5230 GCA_041742175.1 Pirellulaceae bacterium | reverse complement strand
GCGGCGATAGATCACATCTACGCGCTGGAAACCGTCGGTCATGCGCATGAACACAAAGCCATCTTTGACCACAAGGTCACGGCCCTCGACCAGTTCGACGCCCATCTGCTGAGCTAAGAAGGAATGTTCGTAATAGGCTGAGTTGTAGATGCCTGGTGTGAGCACCACGATGCGCGGTTCGTTCACGTGCTCAGGCGCGAGGTACATGAGCGTTTCGTAAAGTTTTGTCGGATAGTCGATCACAGGCCGTATGTTCGAAGCGGCAAACAACTGCGGGAAGGTGCGCTTCATCAACAAGCGGTTTTGCAGCACGTAAGAGACGCCGGAAGGGCAGCGCAAGTTGTCTTCGAGCACATAGATTTCGCCATCGCTATGTCGAATCAAATCGGTTCCGGTGACATGGCACCAGATGCCTTTCGGTGGAAACAAGCCGTGGCACGCTTCGCGATACGAGGTCGCTTTGCTGAGCAGTTCGCGCGGAACGATTCCATCGTTTATAGAATTCTGCGCGTGGTAGACATCGTCGATAAACATGTTCAAAGCGCGAATTCGCTGCTTCAAACCGGCTTCAATGCGAGCCCATTCAGCCGCTTCGACGATCCGCGGCACGATATCGAACGGGAAGATTTTTTCGTTGCCGCTGGTGTCCCCGTAGACGGCAAAAGTGATGCCCATGCGGTGCAGCGCCCGCTCGATCGCTTCTTGCCGTTCTCCCAAGACACCAAGTGCCAAGCCGTTGACGCAATCGACGAGCAACTGGGCACCGGGACGCGGTTGTCCCTCGCGGTCGAAAAGCTCGTCGTGGAAACCCTCAGTCTTGTAGCCGAAAAACGTGTGATTTGTAGACATGTTGTACGAAGCAAGTCAGACGAAGTTACGAAAATCCTGTTTTCATAGAACGCCCGTAGCTTGAGTTGCACTGCTTCCCTGCATAGCCGCTGTACTACCTATGAATCGATAAATTGAAACTCGCCGCAATGCATGCAAGTTCAATCGCACATATTCATACCGCCTGACGTTCGATATAGGACTCGCATTGTGCTTGGTTTCCCGAGAGTTATCAAGCCACCTTTCAACGCTTTAGGCGAGCACGCTGGAAATCCGAGTGCCGACGTAGCGAACCAAGCGTCAACTGGGCAAGCCAAGCAGATCGTGGTATACCCACAAGTTGCCCTCCGCTCCGGTACGCGGGAACAAGTACATGTCGTTCCGGCGATTGGCAAATCGCGAGTTGCCAGAATCAAGCATGGCTTATTCGGAGCTCCTTAAAAACGATCTGAGGTTTGCTGTTATGTCCGAGCTTAAGTCCGAATCAGCCAGCCATGAGTGGTTGATTAATACGACCGACGATGATTTCGAAGCGGTGGTTTTCGAAGGGTCACAAGAACGTTTGGTGGTGGTCGACTTTTGGGCGGAATGGTGCGCGCCGTGTCGAGCGCTCGGGCCCGTGCTCGAAAAACTCGCTGAGGAATTTGGCGGACGTTTTGTGTTGGCAAAGGCGGACACTGAGAAGAACCAACGCGCAGCGGGCGGTTTTCAAGTCTCCGGAATTCCGGCTGTGTTTGCTGTGATCGGTGGCGAAGTTGTCGACTCGTTTCAGGGTGCGATGCCGGAGCCAGACGTGCGAGCCTGGATCGAAAAGCAGTTGCTCGGTACCCAGTTGCTGGACGCGAAACGTTTGGCGGAGAGCGACCCCGCCACCGCGGAATCTCTCTTGCTGGCGATGCTTGAGAAAGCGCCGAACAATGCAACCGCTTCGATCGCGCTTGCCGAGTTACTGTTGGCTCAGGGACGCAGCAATGATTGCCGCGCGATCCTCGAGCAATTAGAAAAGCGTGGCTTCCTGGAATCAGCGGCTGAGAAATTGAAAGCGGCTTTGGAGCTGAGCGCTAAGGCGGGTTCCAGTATCGAAGCGGCTCGGGCGGAAGCGGACGCTGATCCTAAGAATTTTCAACTGCAACTGAACTTGGCGGAAGTTCTGGCCGCGCATCGACAGTACGAAGCCGCTTTCGAAATCTGCTTGAACCTCGTGGCTGTGGACCGTAAAGCAACGGGTGAAAAGGCGCGCGCACTGATGGTCGACGTCTTCCGCGTTCTGCCCGAGGACTCGGAACTGACTCGCGACTACCGACGAAAACTGTCGATGGCTCTGTATTGAGCCGACTTGCGATGAGAAACGTGGACGCGATCTGGTTACTGCGAACTGGTTGCGATCTTTGCAGCATCTGCGGAGTGTGCGTGCTATGATGTTTCGGTCGCGATCAGAGGGCGAAGGTCGCCGTGGTGTCTGCGATTTTCGCGCCTCACACGAAACACAACATGGCTAAGACGACAACTGAACAAGATTTGCTGCCGCCGCAATTGCTGGCTCGACTGGAACGCTTGGAACTGGTCAGTCGCAAGATCTTTCGCGGCAGGTTGAAAGGCGAACGTCGCAGTCGGCGTAAAGGCCAGAGCGTCGAGTTCGCGGACTTTCGCAACTACGTTCCGGGCGATGACTTGCGTTTCGTCGATTGGAATCTGTACGCGCGGCTGGACAAGTTGTTTCTCAAATTGTTCCTGGAAGAGGAAGATCTGCACGTTTACTTTTTGGTCGACGCCAGCCCTTCGATGAACTTTGGCGATCCGACGAAATTCTTCGCGGCCAAGCAGGTCGCGGCGGCTCTTTCATTCGTCGGGATGTGTCGTGGCGATCGCGTGCGAATTGAGTTTTTGGGAGCCGAGAACCAGTCGAGCCCCGTCTTGCGCGGGCGATCGCAACTGTGGCGGATGTCGGATTTTGTGCAGTCGATCGAGCCTGAGCAGGTCTGTAACTTGACCGATGCTGTCAAGCGATTCTGCTTGAAGAACACTGGTCGCGGTATCGTTGTGCTGATCTCTGACTTGATGGATAAAAGCGGATACGAGCCGGCGCTGCGAATGTTGGTTGGTCAGCAAATGGATGTTTTTGTGCTGCACATGCTCAGCCCCGAAGAGATGGATCCGGATCTCAAAGGCGATCTGAAGTTGGTTGACTGTGAGGATGATGACGAAGCGGAGATCTCGGTCAGCACAGCTCTGCTTAAGAAGTACAAAGCGACGTTGGCAGCTTACGTCGATCAAGCTCGGCGGTTCTGCTCGCAGCGTGGCATGACTTATCTGCTGGCGCGCAGTGATCAAGGTGCTGATGTGTTGGTCGGACAGTATCTGTTAGAGCGAGGGTTGGTGCGATGAGTTGGATCAACATGTTGTCGTGGTGGCAGTGGTTGATCATGGCCGCCGTCCCACCGCTGGTCGTGATGCTCTACTTCCTCAAGTTGCGTCGCATGCCCGTGACCGTGCCTAGCACCTATTTGTGGCAGCGCACGATCGAAGACTTGCACGTGAATAGCATCTGGCAACGATTGCGAAAGAATTTACTACTGCTGCTCCAGTTGCTGGTGCTTGCCGCGTTAATTCTCGCTTGTCTGCGTCCTGGATTTCGTGGCGACGAGAAGCTTGGCAACCGCTCGATTTTTATGATCGACAATTCGTGCAGCATGCAAGCTACCGATGTTGAACCAACGCGTCTGGCAGTGGCGAAAAAACGAGCTCTCGAGATGCTCGAAGCGATGACGGGCAGCGATGTTGCGATGGTGATCGCATTCAACGATCGCGCCGACGTGAAGCAGGGTTTTACAAGTGACCGAAGGCAGTTGCGTTCAGCGATCGAATCGATTCAAGTGACGAATCGGACCACGGACTTGAACGAGGCACTGCGAGCCGCTTCGGGTTTGGCGAACCCAGGACGCACCAGTCAGATTGAAGACATGACGGACATTCAAGTGGCGGATGCTATGCCTGCGAGCATCTATATTCTCAGCGACGGAGGCTTCGCGGCGCCGCAATTGGATCTTGGAAATCTGAGCGCTGAATATATTCCGATCGGTACCGATGTGCCATCGAACGTAGCTATCCTTGGCTTTACAGTCGATCGAAACGTTGAAAAAACCGGCAAGATTGAAGCGTTTGCGCGACTGTATAACTTTGGTTTGGAACCGGTGACGTTGTCCGCAAGTTTGTCACTGGACGATCAACTGGTCGATTCCAGCGAATTGACGCTTGATCCCGAGTCGGGCGACAGCGTAACGTTTCCGATCGAGAACGCCACCGAAGGGCAGTTGAAGCTGGAGTTGGAAGCCGACGATGATCTGAAGCTAGACAACGTGGCTTACGCGGGACTTGATCCGCCTCGCCAATTGGAAGTGGTCGTAGTCACGGAAGGCAACATCGCGCTGGAAACAGCGCTAAAGACTCAGTACGCTCAATCTCTAGCGACCGTAAGAATGGTCGATCCCGCTAGTTTGAGTTCGCCCGAAACGCAGCAGCTTGCTGAATCGGGGGATATCGATCTGTTCATCTACGATCAGTGCGCGCCGGAGAAGATGCCGGAGTCGAATACATTGTTCATTGGTTCGATGCCACCCGATGAACGTTGGCAGGCAACCGCAATGCAAGGGCCGCTGTTTGTGATCGACAGCAACAAGGCTCATCCGATGTTGCAGTACGTCGACCTTGGAACTGTCCGCATCGTCGAAGGAACAGCCCTAACGTTGCCCGATGGTGGAACTGAGTTGGTGCGCACCGACGCTGGTATTCTGGCGGGTGTCGCGCCGCGCGAAGGCTACCAAGACGCCGTGTTGGCGATGGCGCTTTCGAAACGCACTGCGGAGGGTTCAACCCCAAATACCGACTGGCCGATCAAACGTAGCTTTCCGGTGTTTGTCCTCAATTCGCTCGAATATCTTGGCGGTGCGGTTTCATCAGCCGGTTCAAAAACGGTTAAGCCTGGTCAGCCTGCTGTGTTGAATCTTGCGACACGATTTGACAAAGTTGAAATTGAACCGCCGACTGGCAAGAAAGTAGAAATCGATCGGACAGGTCAGCCTCAGTTGATCTATACGCAAACCGAGGACCTTGGTTTCTACGAGGCTCGACCGGCAAAGGATGAACGTTTGCTGCAGTTGTTTACGGTCAACCTGTTTAGTGAACAAGAAAGCAACATCAAAGCGGCCAGTGAAGTGCAGATCGGCGCCGAAGCCGTTGTGGCTCAGTCGACTCAGACAGAAATTGTACGCTTCGAATACTGGCGTTGGTTGTTGGGACTCGCGCTTGTCGTTCTGTCAATCGAGTGGTATTTGTATAACCGGCGGGTTGCGATTTAGCTGCGACGCAACGCACGTTTACTTACTTGGCAACTCGATTACCCCAT
>JBGSJB010000207.1:0-4996 GCA_041742175.1 Pirellulaceae bacterium | reverse complement strand
GCGGTCGAACCTGAAGCTGGACCAGCGATCGATACGTTCGGCAATTTCGAGTCGTCAGGCGAGTTCGGCAGCGCTTTCGCTCCGTTTGTTCCCGGCGCGGGGGCTGGATTGCAGCAAGACATGCGACTGAATTTGCCGCATGCGCGACTGTCCGATCGCCGCGCGCTGCTAGCTGGGTTGGATCAATGGAAACGATTTGCTGAAGCGAACAAGACCATCGACGGCTCGCAAGTGTTGCAGCAGCTCGCCTTCGATGCGCTGATCAACGGAGTCTCCGATGCGTTTGATCTGCAGCAGGAAGATCCTCGTGTCGTTGCCAGCTACGATACGCGGCCGCAGTTCAATCCTGACCGCATCGATAAGAAGTGGAACAACCACAAGCATTATGCAGATCACGGCACTTCGATCGGCAAGTTACTGTTGCTCGCGCGGCGATTGTGTGAGCGTGGGTGCGGTTTCGTGACGATCACGACCAGCTTTGTGTGGGACATGCATGCCGATGTCAATAACGCGACGATGCGTGAAGGGATGGGATACGTTGGAGCTCCATTTGATCATGCGGTTGCGGCGTTCATCGACGACATTGAAGCTCGCGGTTTGCGAGACAAAATCCTGTTGGTTTGTTGCGGCGAAATGGGCCGTTCACCGACCATTAACGCGGCTGGCGGTCGCGACCACTGGGGCAATCTGGCTCCGCTGATGCTCTATGGTGGCGGCTTGAAAACTGGCCAAGTCATCGGTCAATCCGCTCGCGACGGCGGCACACCGGCTTCGGAAGCGATCACGATTCCCGATTTGATTGCGACCATCATGCACAAGTTGCTAGACGTCGATCAAGTCCGCGTAACGGGCGGCTTACCGCGCAACCTGCTGGATGTAATCGCCCGCGGCACACCGATCCGTGGACTGTGATGCGGCGAGCAAGCATTGATGATCAACAGGTTCTGTTGAAGTGGTTGCTTCAGAAGTTCAAATTGAAGATAGCTGACTTGTGCTTCATCCAACTTTGATTTTGGGATCAGCTATGGTTTGGTCTTAGTGTGCCACTGGCTTTCCCTATTGCATCCGGGAATCTTCGCTGAGCTGGGGGCGAGGAGAGTAAGCGGACAGGACACTGGCTGAAACTAGCTTTTAATTATTGCAAGAGCAATTGGATTTCATCCGTGGGACCACCGTGTCATCCGTGGGCAGATGGAATTGCGGTTGTACAAGACGGGGAGAAGCTTGCTTGGTTCTTTAGGTAGCTGCCGATTGCCGCCAAGTCATGTGCAAATCTCATTTTCCCACGGATGACATAGTGGTCCCACGGATGAAGAAGAAAAGTACATTCGATTTTTGGTAGCTAAACTGCTTTACGACGGATGGCGGTTGACGAAGTTTATTACTTCGGCCCGCGTTATCCTACGTCCTTGGCCTTGGCTCGACTTATGGGACTCGAACTCAACTACTCCGGTTCACTGGCGTTTTCTCAGGTAGCTCCGGATTTCCGGAGGCTACCTGAGAAAGCCAGTGGCACACAAAACCAAAATCATAAACCCCAAAAACAAAGTTGGATGAAGCACTTGTGCAGCGTTACAGCTAAATATTAGGATAGGACGGCTTTCCTGTGGCGTTTATTTAGTGACGCTGACGGACTAGAAAGTCCGTCCTACAAATATGCCACCCTCAAATTAAAGATGTGACGTAGCACTAGCGGCTGTTGTCTTTGGCGAGTTGTCGGAAGTAGCCTTCGATGACTTCGCGGTAGTGGGAAGGGAGTTCTTCCGTTAGGCGTTGGAGTGATTCTTGGCGCTGGGCTGGTGGGAGATTTCCCCAGCCTGAGCGATCACCGACATTCTTTTGGTCGACATCGCCTGGACCTTTGGGACCGCCAGCGATTTGGCTTTCGTCCATCGGGCTTCCCTGGCTTGGACTCTGCTGTCCGTCGCTTTGTTGTGCTTGCTGTTGAGCTTGTTGCATTTGATTTTCGATGTCCTCGATCAGCTTGTCGAGCTTCTTGAGGATCTCCTCTTCTTCATCGCGAACGCGCTGGCCGGCCCGTCCGAGATCCAATCGCCGATGCACGTCGTTCATAAGCCTGGCAACTTCATCGAGTGAATCGGCTTGCAGCGGTTCGATATCTGCGGCCATCAATTGACCAACTTGAGTGAAGCGAACTGGCAATTCGCTCTTCCGCTCAAGCAGCAGCTTGACGTTGGCCAGACATTCTTTCTTCTTCAGCAGATGATGTTCGCAGGTAGCGCGGTAGAACAGCAAGCTTGCTGGATCGCAGACTTGGACAATCTCCAAACCGCTTAGCGTCTCGAGCGCTTCGTCATAGAGTCGTCTTTGTGCGAGAGCTCGACCGCAAGCTAAACGAATGGTGTCTTGCATCCAACCGGGAACGTCGCTGGTTAACCATGTGAGATCGCGAGGATGGATTACGGGACCGGATGGGTCTTTGAGTTGGCTGTTCAGCTCGGCAATTCGCGGTTCCAGAATTCCGCAAGCCTCTAGTAACCGATCGAGCAGGGCAGGGCCCTTTAGTTTGTCTTTCGATTCGTCCCAAGCGCGGCGAACAGCTTCGCGAGTCGCGGCGGGAGCATTCAACTGATCCAAGTAGCTGACCAAATGCTGCTCGAAAACGGCGACGTTTGGCCAATTCCATGAAGCTGATTTCTGAAGGTCGTCCAACTGCGGTGAACTGGGGCCTGAATTGGCAACGAGCGGCTGGCAAGAGGTGAAAGCTGCGAAGCTAGTAGAAAGTAAACCGACCGCAACGACTCGACCGAATGTCCGTTTCGCAAGCTGCATGCTGGAATCCTTTGAACTCTTTGGTCGAGTGATAGGGCCACCGTCGTTGATGAAGAATTCTACTCAAACAAATGAGGCGGAGCCAACAGTAAGTGCTCACTTCACTAAGAATTTCGGTTTTCAGTAAGCAACGGGGCGACCTTTACCCGAAAATCCACGGCGGTCGTTTTTCACATGGCGCGATTAGCACAGGGGTTGTATGCGAGCCTTTCTACCCCACTGCGCACTTTACGGAAGATTATGCAACAGAGTTAGCGGAGTGGCAATTTGAGGCGAAAATTCGGCTTGGGCTGAGTTGAGCAAACACCGCTTGACGGATTATTCTTATGCTGTCACAAGCGGGGCTAGCAGACACGTGAGACACCTTGTGTCCTTTAGGATTTGTACTTGAAGAGGCACTTGAAATCCCTTTTTCCAGTGGTGTAGATGCAAATTGAGGTAAACATGAGATTTTGCCAGCTTGACCAAATAACGCTGCTCGAACCAGGCGTCCAAATTAAAGCGGTCAGGCGATTGCGGGCGGACGAAGACTACTTGCGTGACCATTTTCCTCGATTTGAAGTGATGCCTGGAGTGCTGATGTTGGAAGCGCTGACTCAGGCGGCGATTTTTCTTGCGCGAGCTACAGAAGGCTACAAAAACGGTTTGGTTTATCTCGAATCGGCCAAAAATGTGAAATTTGCAGACTTTGTTCAACCGGGTGAAACCTTGTCGATTTCTGTGGAAATCATAAAACGGACTGACAATACCACACTTGTAAAAGACAGCGGATCAAAGGAAGATTCTGTTGCAGTGTCGGGGCGACTTTTGTTAAAGCACCAAATGCTGAGCGGTACGGTGGAACCGTCTACCACAGATGTGCACGCAAACGTATTCATGAAGCAAGTTACCGATCGATTGCTGAAGGTCTAATTCGGCTGGCGGCACCGCGTAGGCACAAACAACGCGGATGAAATCACAATCAACCCAATTTTCTCGCATAACCCAAAGGATCCTACAAAGATGCCAAGTTCCGAAGAGATTTTCCAAAAGGTCCAAGCCGCTCTCGTTGATGCGTTGGGTGTCGAGGAGGATGAAGTCACACCGGAAGCGACCATGGTGGGCGATCTCGGTGCCGAATCGATCGATTTCTTGGACATCGTTTTCAAGCTTGAAAAAGCCTTTGGAATCAACATTCCTCGCGAAGAGTTGTTCCCAGATGACATTTTGACCAACGCCAGCTATGTCAAAGACGGCAAAGTGACGGAGCAGGGAATCAGTGAACTGAAAGCGCGATTGCCTTGGGCGAATCTGACGAACTTCGAGCAAAACCCGCGCGTGCAGGATTTTGGCAACTTGCTAACGGTCAACGATTTGTGTCGCTACGTCGCAACTAAGCTCGGTTAGGCTGTCACCGCCCGCATGGATGTGAGAAGCTGATTGAAGGACAACCTGCGAATTCGCTGAAGGCTCACTTTCCATGCGTTGGTTCTGGATTGATCGTTTTGAAAAGTTTGTAGTTGGTAAAGAAGCGGTGACCGTCAAGAATGTCACTTTGGCTGAAGAGCCTTTGGATGACTATTTGCCTGGTCACCCGCATTATCCTCACAGCCTAATCGTTGAAGGGATGGCGCAAACTGGCGGGTTATTGCTGAGCCAGATGGAGCAATTCTTGCAGCGTGTTGTGTTGGCTAAAGTCACGAAAGCGGATTTTTTCTTCGTAGCGCAACCCGGCGACCAGTTGCGATTAACCGCCAAGCTGCTTGGTCGGCAGGCCGAGGGTGCGTTTGTGGAAGGCACTGTCGAAATCGACGGCAAGAAGCAAGCGGAGATGGAGCTGACGTTTGCGATTCTCGACGAGTCGTTCGGAAAGGAACCGTTTTTTATCCCACGCGATTTGTTGCGCATTTTGCGAGCAATGCGTCTATTTGAGGTCGCTCGCACGGAAGCTGGCGAACGCATTGAGGAGCCTCAGCACATGCTGGATGACGAGAACGCTTATCTGGCGAGTCATCCGCTCTAAGATTTTCGCGGCCACGTTTCACAGTCCGCGTTTTCACCCGGCCACGTATTCGCGGGGAGCCGAGTGCGTGTTCGCGTCGCGCGGCTCGTCAATGTGCCTGTCGGTAGGTTATATTCATCGATTCGCAGCGAGATTTCCCACGCGAGTTTTTGAGTCCCAGAAGCGTCTGAGACTGCGTCAAATTAACGTAAGCATTGCTTG
>JBGSJB010000206.1:0-1505 GCA_041742175.1 Pirellulaceae bacterium | reverse complement strand
GAAACTGGCGCGCGGATTCAAGTAAGCGATCACGCTTCCAATAACCGCCGCGACCAACGGCCCAAGCGGAATCAACCAAGCGATGTAGTAATCCATATTCACTCTTGTCTTGCTAACCCAACCGCTTAGGCTCTTCCGGCTAAGTCTGGTAGTTTGAAATCAGAATCGATAGGTCGCGTCTGCGGATCAAGTCCCGCCGGCGTGAGCTTCGGCAAGTCCTCGTAGCCTTCCGGATGCGCATGATCTTCAGCAGCACGTCCAGCCAACTCAGGGATTCTCTGCTCTGCACCACGACCCGAGCCCGACTGATCGTCGAACTGGAACTCGCGCAACTCACTCCACGATTTACTATCGAGCGTCCCGCGCAACCGCACGAGCGCCACGATCACACTTAACGCCAAAGCCGCTTCGCATGCTGCGACCACCAAAATTAAAATCGCAAACACCTGCCCACCGAAATCGCCATGCATCTGCCCAAACACGACAAAATTAAGACTGACCCCCGCCAACATCAACTCAAGCGACAGGAACATCAAAATCAAGTTGCGCCGCGTCAGAAAACCAAACAATCCAACGGCAACGAGGCAAGGACCGATTAACAGCGCGGGATGAATCATAGTTTGTTTGTTTCCTTCGCATCCGCCTGAGGTACACGCTGCGCGATCACCACCGCACCAATCGTCGCCACGAGCAACAGCGTACCAGCGATTTCAATTGCCAACAGGTAGCGAGTGTAAAATGCTACGCCCAGCTTAGCGACTGTAAATCGATCCTGTTCAGGTGTCCACGCAGCCGCAGTCTCAGCGTCATTTTTCGCTTCCCCCGCAGCCGAATCATTCAAAGCCAAGGCGTTTGGCTCCGAACCACCAGGCACTGCAACGGGTTCCAATTCAGCCGACTTCACAGCCGGTTCGCCACTCGTCGCAACAACACTCGCGTTAGTACCATCGGCGACTGCTCCATCGGCAATAGCAACCACAGCCGCCTTCTTCGCCAGTTGCGTCTCCAACTCTGGAAACTCCTTCAAAGCAACTGCGATTACCGTCGCAGCAAGTGCAATCGCAACCACGGCAGCCGCAATCGGATTCTGCTTCTGAGTGTCATAGTCAAGCAAATTCGTTTGCTGGGCGAACATCAGCACGAACATAAAAATAATGATCGTCGCGCCAGCATAAACCACGACCGTCGATGCTGCGACGAAAGCCGCGTCTTGCAATAGATACACACCAGCCGCTGCCAGCACCACGCACGCGAAACTGAGCGCTGCATGCACTGGGTGCTTAATGAGAACAAACGCTACAGCTAAAACCACCGCAATCGCACAGAAGCCATACGCCAGCCACAGTTCCAACATTATTTGACTCCACCCTTCGCCGACGGAACGCTTGGCTTTTGATTCGCGATCATCGGCTCCGAAGCTGGTCCTAACACACCGCGTTTCGTGCGCACCGGATCTTTACCCTTGGCAACCGTTTCGTCGTAAACGCTCAGCAACTTCTCTTTAT
>JBGSJB010000205.1:0-4175 GCA_041742175.1 Pirellulaceae bacterium | reverse complement strand
AAGAACTACTGGCACGACGCCGCTTGTGCCAAAGCCTTCTGGGATCAAAAAAACGGCCGCCCCTACAAAGGTCTCGTGCGCGATACGTTTAGTTGTGTCGACATTCGCGATGGCGACCAGTGGCTGGATCTCGGTTGCGGTTCCGGTCAGTTGACAGCGACATTATGGCAAACCGGCGCTGGGAAACTCGGCCGCATTCTCGCGACCGATTGCGCGGCAGTAAATGCAGATGCGATTGCGAAGTTGCGAGACACTGTCACGCCGCAAGCCACCGAGTCTCAGATCGAATTCCAGCAAGTTGATTTCAGCCATGGTCTGCCGCAAATAGCTTCGGAGTCTTTTGATGGAGTGATCTCAGGGTTAGCGATCTCCTACGCCGAATCGAAAGACCCGGTCACTGGCAAGTACACCGACGCTGCGTTCATGAATCTGCTGCGTGAAGTCGCTCGCGTCCTCAAGCCGTCTGGGCAATTCGTGTTTTCGATCAATGTTCCGAATCCAGGATTCTGGAGAGTGCTCTTCCGTTCGTTCAAAGGTGGTCACAAAGTCTCGCGGGCCGGTCGCGTGCTCATCAACGCGCTGCGCATGCAGTTCTATGGTCGCTGGTTGAAGCAAGAAGCACGCCGCGGTCGCTTTAACTTTTATCCCATTCATGAACTGATCACGCGGCTCGAACGATCCGGCTTCGATGTCACCGCGCATCAAGTCTCCTACGCCGGTCAGGCGTACGTAGTGAAAGCTAGCCGCCGAGAGATGGCTGCCATCCGAGCCGCATAGTTCGCTTGACCGGAGCGCTAACACTTCTCAAAATTCCGATGTTCAATCCCACCTGAATCTCCTCGCAAGTTGAGCATCGCTATGAGCAAACCATTCAAAGTTATTGTCACCGACTTTATCACTGAACCGCTCGACGTCGAGCGCAAGATCTTAGGCGAAGTTGCGGAAGTGATGGCACTTGATGCGCAATCGGAATACGATCTCGGCGATCAATTGCGACTGGCCGATGCGATCATGGTTTACCACTTTGTCACCATTCGCCGCAAAACGATCGAAACCCTTGAGCGTTGTAAACTGATCGTCCGTTGCGGAGCAGGCTTTGACAACGTTGACTTTGCATTCGCGCGCGAGCGTGGAATCGCTGTTGCAAACGTGCCCGATTACGGTACCGAGGATGTTGCTGACACCGCTATCGGCTTAGTCTTGTCGCTGGCGCGGGGCACGCACCTTTACAACCAGCAATGTCAACGCGGAACGGATTCGTGGATCTACACCCTCGCTTCGCCACTGCGACGAATTCGCGGCCGCGTTTTTGGTGTGATCGGAATCGGTCGCATCGGAACCGCTACCGCTCTGCGAGCCAAAGCGCTGGGCTTCTTCGATCCGCATGTTCCCGATGGCCGCGATAAAGCGATTGGAGTCCGTCGTGCGGAGACGATTGAGGAACTACTTACACAAGCGAACGTTGTCAGTTGCCATTGCCCGTTGACGCCAGAGACGAAGTACATCATCAATCGCGACTCGATCGAACTGATGCCGCATGGTTCGATTCTTGTGAACACCGCGCGCGGAGGCGTCGTCGATCCGCTCGCCGTCTTGAAAGCTTGGAGAGCGGCATTTTGGCGGGCGCGGCGATCGATGTGCTGGAGCAAGAACCACCAACTTTCGATCATCCGCTGGTTAGTGCGTGGCGTGACCTCCAACATCCGGCTCACGATCGGCTGATACTAACGCCTCACGCAGCGTTCTACAGCGAAGAAGGTCTGTTAGACATGCGCATCAAAGGTTCACAGAATTGCTTGCGCGCGATCACTGGCGCACCCATTCGCAACGTCGTCAACTTGAGCTGAGATTGATTCGAAAACTGGTTTCGAAAATTAGCCGATGGGCACCAGGACAACTTTCTTGTGACGTCTATTTAGTGACGCTGACGGACTAGAAAGTCCGTCCTATAAATATGCCACCCTCGAGTTAAGATGTAACGCAGCACTACTGCTTCGTTCCAATTGAATTTTAGTGTGACGCGCTCTGAGGCTTTGCGAAGGGCGTGCCACCTAGAAACGACCAACTCTAAAATCCAACACTAGCCAAAGAATCGCTAATACAGTTGCATGAACCCGCCCTGCCTCAGCCTTTATCCGTGGGACCGCCATGCTATCCGTGGTCAGGCTTCCTTTGCGATCTAGCACAAACTACGACCACGGATGAAATAGTGGTCCCACGGATGGAATACACTCCGCGTGCAGGAACAGTTACCAGTGCTTCGTTCCAGCAGAAACGACTAACTCTAAAATGCAATTGGAACGAAGCACTAGCGGTTTTGCGACACGAACAAACGACAACAACTAACGACACAAACCGCGGCAAACGCCCGAAGGCACTCGCTGCGCGATTATGGAGACGGCGCAAGCCGCCCAGTACTTCTTCTAAAATCAAAGTTAACACCGGACGGCTCGCGCCGGTTCCGCTACAAAGTGAGTGCCATACGGTTAGCTGCGTGCGGCGGATGCTTTTTTGTGTTTCACAGTCGTTGACTGTCGTTTTCCGCCATTTTGCAACTGGGCAATAAATTGTGCGACGCAACGAACAACTCCATGACCAACTTTGTCATCGCCTGACTTTTTTGCCGCTTGCAAATACGAAAAACGCATGCTCGACATCACTATCGCACTTCTGCTCAGCTTGATCGCCATCACGGCTTGGGCAGCGAACATACTTGGACTTCCTGGCAATTGGGTTATCGTTGCCACCGCAGTTGGATGTGCTTGGTGGGTTCCGGAAACTCGGTTTTGGAATATTAGTCTCTATATGGCGGGCGCGATTTTTGTTGTGGCGGTTATCGGCGAAGCGTTGGAGTTTGCGGCCAGCGCCGTTGGCGCGAGTCGCTTGGGCGGCAGCAAGCGGGGTGTGGCGCTTTCTATTGTCGGATCCATCGCAGGTGCGATTGTGGGCTTGTTCTTCGGTTCCGCAATCCCGGTGGTCGGCAACGTGATCGCTTCGCTGCTGCTGGGAGCCGCTGGGGCGTTTGCAGGCGCGATGCTTGGCGAACGTTGGGCTGGCAAGGATTGGAATGACAGTATAGAAATCGGCAACGCAGCGTTCTGGGGGCGACTGTTGGGAACAGTGGGCAAAGCGGTTTGTGGAACTGCAGCTTGCGGATTGTTTCTCGCGGGACTGTGGTTGTGAATTCGAAATGCCGATAAGTCAAGCTCGACGACTAACCAAGTTGTCGCCAATTGAATTGTCGCCCGGCAAGTCGCAACTCAAGTAACTTGCCCCAGAACATTTCTGTCCAAGGCTTGCAATCTTCATGCGGCTCGCATTAGGATGGATTCAGCTCGAGATTGCTTACGAACTTTGCAATCGTGTTATCTTCTCTTCCCAGGGGCTCGACAGACGATGATCCATTACAGTTGTGACCGTTGCGGTCGGCCGATCTCTGCGTGCGAATCGATGCGCTACGTTGTGAAAATGGAGATCGAAGCCACGATTGAACCAACGCCACAAGAATCCGCTGAAGACGAACACGATTGTTTGCTCGAAATGGACAACACACTCGAGCGACTTGAACAAGAGTTTGGCGAAGAGTGCGATTCGATCGTCTTTGAACGGAAGCGTTTTGATCTGTGTCCAGAGTGCTATCGAAAGTTCATCAGGAATCCGGTCGGACGCGAAAAGATGGTTCCTTTCGGATTCAGCCACAATTAAACCCAGCTAAACCTTGCGGCTAACCCAGTAGTTTGCGCAGCTGCGGACCTAGTTCAGGTTTCACCGCGCGACCCCAAGCGATATAATTCAGGTCTAAACGGATCCGAAATTTTGTGGGTAAAATTGGGGACAGCGATGTATTCAACTAGTCGGCGAGAATGGCTGAAGCGCTCTGCACTCGCTGGAGCAGCAGTCGCATGCGGCGCCCGCTCCGCTCGGTCTTCATCCTCGGCTTCGGCGAGCAACAATCCTCAATGGACTCAATCGATTCGCGCGGGACTCGATTGGCTTGCGCAACATCAATCTTCGCGCGGCCAGTGGAGCACACCCACTTATCCAGTCGCGCTCGCTGCGCTAGCTGGTACCGCACTCATCGGCTCCGGCTCGACCACCACGCAAGGACCGTACGCGAAACACATCGCCCAATGCACCGACTACTTGATCAGCAAATCGCGCAACAACGGTCTGAT
>JBGSJB010000204.1:0-3004 GCA_041742175.1 Pirellulaceae bacterium | reverse complement strand
AAGATCGAGCGTTATCACCGCACGATCAAAGGCGACTGCATTCGCGTAGCAACGATCTGGACCATTGATGATGCTCGAAAGGCCGTGGTCGATTATGTCAAGCATTACAACGAAGTCCGGCTACACAGCGCAATCGGCTATGTAACACCACACACCAAGCTTGCCGGGAAGGAGAAAGAGGTTTTCGCTGACCGAGACGCAAAGCTTGAAGCGGCAAGAGAACAGCGACGATTGAGACGAGCAGCGGCAAGACAAAGCGTTGCTTGAGTGAGAAAAAGCGGCTATGTTTGAATGAGCCTGAGCGGAGGATAGGGCAACGCTGGGAAGCGACCCGAGCGCCGATTCAGGGCCAAGACCGAAGGGTTGCGTCGACTCACAAGCCGACGCATTCCTTCCTTCGGGATTGGCAAGAATGCGATAAATCCGAGCATTGGGATCAAGTGATTCCCAACAATCATTTCCATTCACTTTTTAGATTAACACCGATCAGCTTTCACTCCATTTCACGCTGAACCAAAACAACTTCGAGCCTTCAATCCATGCGCTTATTTTTACAAATGGACGCATACAAGATAAACGTGGCAATCCTGCTGAGGGTATCACTACGGTTGGTGGTTTTTACTACGCTGCTGATTGTGAGCGTCAAACAAACACTGCGTGCCACGAACTTGGGCATTGTGGCGATTTCGAGCCCTCTCCTGGGACCAAACATCCAACGCATCAACCAGATGTGCACTGCAATTTACCGCAACATCCAATGAACCCTGACTACCGCGGAACCGATCCTGAGCCTGACTCTAGTTATTGCGCAGCAATTGAAAAGATTGTACGTGACCAATCGACTATTCAAAACCCTCCTGGGTTGGATCCTCACGGCGGAGTGGTGCCGCGGTTACCGCAGGGAGTGATTCCTAATAAGGCTATTGCTAAATGACCGGAAAATCGTCGGATAGAGTATGCGTCCCGATTGTAGCAATACTTTACTTGACCAGCCTGTGCAGTGTTCAGTGCGCGTTAGGTCAAGAATCTAAACCCTTTGAGTTTGATTTCCGGCATGATCAAGTTGAAAATGTGCCGCCTCAATCGACCAACTTAGTTGTTTTGGGCGTAACGAATGAGAGAGTTGATGATCTAAAACTTTTACTGAAAAACAATAAACTGCGAGAAGTGCGAGTATTTGGTGATGCAACTGCGCGACCAATTCTCATGCTATCCGAATTGCTATCAAATAGTGCGTTAGATTTCCTCTACATTGAAAATTGTCGACTGAGACATGCGGATTGCCACTCGTTGTTTAGAGGTCCACTCGCTAGCATATCGCTCGTTAATGTTGAGTTGCAATTGACTTCTCCCCTTCATGTGAAGATGGCTAATTTGCTCAGCCTTAAGCTGCTATCATGCGAGTCTCCCATACCTATAAGCAGCTTATCGACCGAACAGAACGCGTTCAACATCACGACGACTGCATCGGATATCGTTGCAGGCAAATTGCTGCAAGAAATAGCAAATTTCAAGAGAGTTGGGGATTTAGCGATATCTGGAAACGGCCAAATGCTTGCGGACGACTTAATGGGCCAACTTCCATCGGTCAGTGGAAAATTGACCTTAGACGGGTTCGTCGTAAATACACTTAGTTGCAAGCCAAAGAAATTCCCGCACATCGTCTTATCTAACTGCGCTGTTAAAACAAATTTAGCCACACTGTTGCCCGCTGGCGAGCGTGTTGATTCCGTAATTGAGTTTACCAAATGTACAGCCGTACCAAGCATACAACCGTTCAAAAGCGTAGTGACTGAGCCGCCCCCTTCGGAAACGGAAAAATAGTTTCCACGCAGTTGGTTGTTATGGTATGCGATTGGCTTAGTGGTTTAATGGGCTATTTGAGGGTCAGCGATAACCACGAGCCCAGTTGATGACGCGAGTGAGTCCGCGATGAGGCACTTGAGTGCTGCGTGAATGTGGTTGAAAGACTGGTTTTCGGTCGCAATTTGACCGATGATGCAAGCAGCGATGGCAACGCTCGTAAAAGTATTCTTTCTTTTCAGTTGAAGAAAAGCGTTGGAGCTATGCAACATGGTTGAGCTCTGGAGTTGAAAGTTGCTCCGCAACAGGTGGTGGATACCGCTGGTGTGTTTGCGCTTCTGCAACTCTTCGATCACAAACGATTCCAGCACTCCGCATTCGATCGATGTGAGCGGCGATCTGCCCGCGAACAGATCACGAATTGGTCGTGGTAAAAACTTGGGCGTAAGCCAAGCGATGCGAAGTTGAGATAGTAACTGTTCGTAGCCAACAGCGGCGACTTCAGCGAACATCGAAAGCATGCGAAATACAATGTTCTGCGCAAGACTTTGCATGGCATGTGTCTCAGTACCCTTCAAGCGACCGACCAATTCCAAGTCAGCTTGGCACACACGACAGTAGCAACCAGTGCGATGCTCCCCCGGTTCTTCAAAGTCGTCGCTGGCTGGGTCCTGCTCATCAGATATTGAGGTGGCAGCAGCTTTCGCAGCCACAGTAGCCACGGGTTGCTCAGACTGCCGCTTGGCGATCAACTTACTGCACAGAGCCAAGCAGGCTTCGCGTCCGCGAGCGGTAAAGATGCCAGCGTAGCGCAAGCGCTTCGAGCCGCGTGGTTGAATGTGCATTGCAAAGCGACGCACGAACTCGCCGCGTTCTAATTTGAATGTTTTGACGTCACCGGCCTTGTAGTCTTTAAAACGAATGGTCACATGCTGGCCGTCGTAATCGATGATGCGGGCGTCGCTGATCACATTGCCCTGTACGTAGTTTTTAAATTGAAGCAACAATAAACTATTTTGCAATCGTTGAGCACTTAGGAACGCTCGCTTCTCCCCTTCGCCCCGTACTCGGGGAGAAGGGGTCGGGGGATGAGGGGCCCAGAGATGGTAAGACTTTTTTGGTTGATCTGAACTGGAACTCAACTTGTATCGTCTCATCTCGCTTACTTGTAATTCGCAGTACACGTATGCTTTCGGCGCCA
>JBGSJB010000203.1:0-4216 GCA_041742175.1 Pirellulaceae bacterium | reverse complement strand
GCTGGGAAAACACTCACATGATCGAAGACGAATTCTGGATTGCGCAGTACTCAGCACTTACGCCTAAGCAACTTGCGAGTGAATTAAAGCGTATCGCAAAAACGATAGATCTATCACACTATCGCAAAAACACACGCGGCCTGAAGAAACCACCAACTCCTCGAACCCGTTTCAAAGGCACACCACACGTCTCAACATACCAATTGTTAAACGAATCCGCGAATTCAACCAATGCGTAGCCTAATTTGCGACCTTCAAAGCACTGGTATAGGCATGTATGGGAAATCGATCTCGAACTGTTTAACCGCTTCCTTGGAGGCGCAGATAAATGGGTAGCTCAATACGCACCGGTGAATGCAAAAGGTTATGTTAATACGTGTCACTTCTGCTTGATTTCCACGGAAGGTGGACTTACAAAATCGCAGATTATCGGCGTTATTGAGTACTTTGAAAGAAAAATACCACCAGTTAGCGCCGGACCAGGGAAAAGGTGTCCACCACCGGGTCAAGAGGAGCAGGCTGAGAAGGCTGTTGAAGCGTATACGAAGGTAGTTACCCTCCATCTTGACCCAATGTAGTTCTTATAATGGCGAATTCAAAGACAGCGTCACTGGTACTCGGCTTGACAGTCTTTGTGTTATATGCCTGCCTCTTCGAAAAGAGAGTATTTGCATGGTCTGAGGGTGGTCAATACTTGATTACTTCGATGGCTTTCAGGCAACTTGAACCAGCCCGGCAGCAAGAGATACCTCGCATTCTGAAAGCTCACCTACATTTTACTGAGGATTTCAAAGCACCTGCTAACGCGCGCGACGAAAAAGGAATGGGTGATTGGTCGGGCGGGTTACTGGCCTGATGTTGTTCGCAATGGTACAGGGAAAGCCTATAACCGACCAACTTGGCATTATGAGCTTGGAGCAACTCACGTTGTTGGCAAGGTTTCAACTGTGCCACCGTATCCAGGGGCACTACCAGCTATTGCAACGCTCGAAACACAAAAGCTTTATTTGTCCCAGGCAGCTGCGCTTTGCGTTGCAGTTCTCAAAAGCAACAAACCCGATTCGGATAAGATGGCGCGTTTGGTGCCACCCACGTTTGGTGCCACCCATCAAACGCTAAGCTAGCGGAAGTTCGGCGACTGCGTGACATAAGTACGAAACGCGACGTCGATGAATGGAGCGATTCGCTACCGACCGTAAGTGAGCCGCGACTGGCTAGTTGCTAGTGCCGTTGGAGGCCGCCATAATGCGGGACTCTGTTTTGAGTCTAACTCCTGATCGAGCGAAATATGCTGGCCAAGTTAAATACGCTTTCGCTGCTTGGCATTGAAGCGCTTCCAGTTGAAGTGGAAGTCGACGTATCGTCCTCGCCACTGCCGAAAACGGTACTGGTTGGTCTCGCCGAAACAGCCGTCAAAGAGAGTATCCATCGCGTCGAACGAGCGATCGTCAACAGCGGCTTCATGCGGCCGAATGATCGAGTCGTGATTAATTTAGCCCCCGCGGAACTGCCGAAACAAGCGGCTTCGTTTGATCTGCCAATCTCATTGGGGATACTTGCTGCGAGCGGCCAGTTTCAATCGGACAAGTTCACCGAATACGCGGCCGTTGGCGAGTTAGCTCTCGAAGGTCACACGCGCCCGATCAAAGGCGCGTTGTCGATGGCGATGGCCGCTCGAGATGCTGGTTACAGAGGTCTGCTCGTTCCCAGCGCCAACGCGGGCGAAGCCGCAGTGGTTGGCGACATCGAAATCATCTCCGTCTCATCGCTCAGCGAAGCCGTCGGATTCTTCACCGGCATGCTCGACATCCAACCGCATCCATCGCAGTTGCAAGAGTTGTTCGCCGAGTTCAGTCGCTATGATCTCGACTTCGCCGACGTCCGCGGCCAAGAAGTCGCCAAGCGCGCATTGACCATCGCCGCCGCCGGCTCGCATAACTTACTGATGCTTGGTCCGCCTGGGTCAGGTAAGACGATGCTTGCGAAGCGATTGCCTTCGATCTTACCAACGCTTACACCGGAGGAATCGATTGAGACAACTCGCATTTACAGTTCGTTGGGCCGCTTGCAAGCTGGTCAGCCGCTGATGGCGGTGCGGCCTTTTCGTTCGCCGCATCATACGATCAGCAACGCGGGCTTGGTGGGCGGCGGCAGCCCACCGGCGCCGGGCGAGATCAGCCTCGCGCATCACGGAGTGCTGTTCCTGGACGAGTTGCCTGAGTTTGATCGGCGCACGTTGGAAGTCATGCGTCAGCCGCTGGAAGATCGAGTGGTCACGATCTCGCGCGCGATGCGCAGCACGACTTTCCCAGCGAACTTTATGCTGATCGCAGCGCTCAATCCTTGCCCTTGCGGTTTTAGAACCGATCCGCGCCGCAACTGCTCGTGCAGCCCCACGCAAATTGAACGGTACATGGCGCGCATCTCGGGTCCACTGTTGGATCGCATCGATATTCACATTGAAGTTCCAGCGGTGCCGTTTCAAGAGCTTTCGTCGGCGCAGGCGGGGACCAGCAGTGCGTTGATGCGCGAGAGTGTCGAGATCGCTCGCGAACTACAAGCTCAACGCTTCGGTGCGGGCTCGACCTACAACGCTCAGATGTCCAGTCGCCAGCTTCGTGAGCTCTGCCCGCTCGATCGAACCTGCAGCAAACTGCTCCGCGACAGTTGTAATGAACTGGGACTCTCAGCTCGCGCGCACGACAAGATCTTACGCGTCTCAAGAACGATCGCTGATATGGAACAATCCGACTTGATCAAAATCCATCACCTTCAAGAAGCGATCAATTACCGCATGCTTGACCGCAATCTTTTCTAGATGCCTCAAGGTGTTGGCAGAAAAATGATGGGCAAAAAGATGAAGCGATTGCAGGATTCAGTAAAACATCGTTCTGCCAATCATCTTTTCACCAACTGCAATTGATATCACTTCTTCCAACGATCGCGCGGTGGAATGAAGGAGTCCATCACGGCAAGGTCTTCGCCTCTTACCGTTGCAGCGAAGCGAACACCGAGAGCGGCGATGCGGTCGGCAGCTTCCGTCAACTCGGCGGAATTGTTGAGCTTCAGTTTCACGCTGGCAAACACCGTTTGAATCTCGTCGAGCAGTGGTTGGTTTAGTTTGCCTTGGGCGGCTTGCAAACGTTTCGCTGCCCGCGAGGCTCGCTGCGCCGAGTTGATTCCGAAGGTGGCTTTCTCTGTTGCGGCGGCGGTGGCGCGCAAACTAAATTCCAAATCTGCGATCATGCCAGCCATAAACAGATGACGCAGCCGCTCGGGGCTGGACACTTCATTGGTTTGACCGTTGCTGCGCAAGAAATTGTGTCGGACCATTCCCTGCGACCACGATACCAATTCAAAATCCATACTGCCTTCTTTGTGACCACCCACATTCACCAATTTCTCATCGGGAACCGTGTGGCAGCGATAACAGCTCTGAGAGACCAGATAGATGTTAACTGGGTTACGCATACCGCCATTAATGCTGGCTGTCAGTCGGCTAATGCGATGCTCTGGCGACTCTGCATCTTTGGTGATCCCTTCACCGCCGTAATCATTGTGGACACTAACCCAACCTTGAGCCGCTCCGTGACATGATTCGCAGGACACGCCCGCAATGGCTTCTAAACTGGAACTGGTATGCTTGACCGTGTAATGGCACTTCATGCAAGCCGAATTCTCTTTGAAGGATTCGACTCCCATCTTTTGCGCAATCTGTTGCGCTTCGGGTTTACGATGCAAGGTTTGAAAAGTTCCGAAGTGCGGAGTCTGTTTCCAGACACTGACTTCTGCTGCGTGGCATTTCTCGCAGCTTTCGGCGCCCAACACTTGATGCGGATCGAGATTCACTGCGACAACTGAATCACGTGGATCCGATCGCTCGTTATTGACGGTCAGGCCGATAGAAAACGAAAACCAGATTGAAAGCAGTGAGGCCCAAATTAGTTTTTTTTTCGTGGTCATAAGCATTCACATCAACTTTGCTGGGTAATTAAACTTGCGGAGAAACGCCAACGAGTCTTTCTAGTGGCAGCGATTAACTGAACATGACCACTTCAAGTGTCGGTTACGCCTGTAGCACGATGTCCGTTGCTGGCCGCGCGATGCAAGTTAAGCACTCACCGCTGGCAAGCTCAACACTTATTTGTCGGTCATATTCAACTTCGCCTGAAATCAATTTAACGCGGCATGAGCCGCATACACCGCTGAGGCAACC
>JBGSJB010000202.1:0-3913 GCA_041742175.1 Pirellulaceae bacterium | reverse complement strand
GATGATCAACGAAAGTGGCGCGAAATGCTCGACGATCTGGGGCTCAACCCTCAGCAAATTAGCCCGAGTGCGGCAAGCAGCGTGGATGACAACTTCCAACAGATGCGCGACAGCGGGAGCCGAGTTCGTCCGCCAGAAAATATGCGCAAGCAATATGATGCATTCAGGCGAGCGTTCGAAAAGGCCAATAAGTAGCGCTAGAAGGCGTCACTCAACGCCCAATTTCGCCAGCAGCAGCGACAGATAACTGCGAGGCTGGACGTTCGTTAATCCGAGCAGGTTCGCCATCGCTTCGATGCGTGCGCGGGCCGCTTCGAGTTGCTGCGGATCATCCACGAGCAGCTCGACTTCTGCAAACGCCCCAAGTTCAACCACTTCATCAAGCGCTATAGTGAACGGGGTTTGCTTTGCAACTTGTGGATTTTCGAACACAGAAAAGACGCGCCGGGTCTTAAGGACTTTGGGTTTAGCTTGAAAGCCTAACAACTGCATCATTTCGAGCCATTGATCGATTTCGCTAGGTTCGATGTACAATTCGATTTCGGGCCGCGTCTTTACGTTCCCAGGCAATCGTTTACCCTTATAAGTAACGCAGGCTTGTGAATTGTATTTTCTCAATCGAAATGCTTCATCGGTCGCTTTGAAGTCGCGGCATGGATGAGCCAAATAGATGTCAACATGCGATTCGGTTGGTAATTCCGCGGCTCCGAGATGCTCAAGCCGCTCAAGTAAACTACCAACGTCTGACACAATGAATTTTTGCTCAACTTCCCACGGACCGGCCATCAAGTAACCTCAGTTTTAAGTTCAACATGGCAACGCAAAATAATGATGCTCTTTCGTCACTCAAGACACTCCTGCTTTTCGGCGGACTCATGCTGCTCGGTACGCTCGTGCTGGTTTGGCTTGGCACTCCCCGCGGCATGCCAGCGGTTGGCCAATCGCTTCCGATTCTCGACTTGCAACCCTTGGTGAATGCGGAGAGTGCGCCGACGGTGGATAGTCTTAGCGGGAAAGTGGTATTGCTGCATTTTTGGGGAACTTGGTGTCCACCTTGTCGCCGCGAGTTCCCTGAGTTCGTTGAGCTCGCAAAAAAGTTTGAGGACGAATCGCAAGTCGCCATTGTATCGGTTTCCTGCTCAGCCGGACCTGAGTACAAATTAGATGAGCTGAAGAGCGAAACCGAAGCGTACCTCAGTGATGTTGCACCTGGCATGCCGACTTATAGCGATTCGGCAGCCATGACGCGGACTCAGATGGCGCTGCTCTTTTCAGGCGGAACGCTTGGATATCCCACGACAGTGCTTGCGGATGCGAATGGCAAGATAACCAAGGTGCTGGAAGGTTACCGTGAAGGTGAGATGGCAGAGCTTGAGTCGGTAATAAAATCGCTACTCAAGCGATGATTTGCGGCTGAGTAAACTCGATGGAAGTGACGCGGGATTTGATGACGACTTATCGATGTTCAGATTTAGTTGATTTGTTTGCGGATGAAGATCAGGAATTTCGCACCGCCGCTCTAACAGTGCTGTGCGACAGCTATGCTAACGATGAGTCGATTTTGCCGGCGATTCTGCGAGCTTGGGATCGCTTTGGTCCAGACAAAGCCTTCGCGGATTTTGCGATGCTCTCCTTTGTTCCGGCCCAGGCGGCTTTGTTGCCCGAGGTGTGTGAACGAGCCGCGAAGATGGTAGCGGGCCGACAATTGACCGATCCGATTACGCGGGCGGCTGGAAAGTTGATCGAACAGCAGATGCAATTGCCTGCCGCTGAGTTGCAGCCGCACATGCAACGCTTGCGTGAAACAGTTGCCACGTCGAAGATTTTTTTCCGAGTCGACTTAGATGTACAAACACAACGCATCGCCTTGCTCGGTCTGGCGGCTGACCAAATCGCAGCTCATTTAGAAACTGCCATCGCGGCTTGCGTGGCGAATGACAAAGATGATGCAGCGCGGATGAAAGCCATCATCAGTCTCGAAGCGCTGCGTCGGCAGCATCCGCAGTACATCGATCTGGCCGTCGCGCTCTCCGGGCCTCCAAAAGAAGGTGGCGCTGCATGGATCAGTTTTAGCGTCACGCTGCAGAGTCTGATTCAATTCTCGCAACCGGGACTCGAAGAGCACATCGGTCGCCACTTGCTAGATCATCGAGAGTATGTGTACTCGATGGCTGTTGAAGCGATCGTTCGGTGCGGTACAGCAATGGCCGCCGATCAACTGCTCACGCGATTCGAAGACGCCAATTCGCGAGCTCAGCATTGGATCGCGCGCGGTTTGCAACGAGTCCGCGGAGAAGGTGTTGCAGCTCGCATTGCGGATCTTGTCGCTCTCGAATCGCACCTCAAATCTTCCCTATTGGTCGCCCAATTGAGACAACTCGATGCAAGTTATCATCCTCGACTCGCGAAGCAACTTGAAATGCAAGGCAGTCTTCCGCTCGGAAGTGCCTCGCTACTGAAGCTTAACCAGCGACTCTTGAAGGAAAGCGACACCACGACTCAAGCCGCATTGGGACGTTTGATTGCAAACTCAGGCAACGGAACAAACTTGGCCGAAAAGTCCGCCGCAGCTCAGAAGCGCGAAGCGATTCGTGATGCTCTACGCCGACAGATGCGCAATGTTGATTGACTAACCGTTCACAAGTCCAACGAATCGAGTTGATTAATCAAGTCGTCAAGTTCATCGTGTTTCTTCGATGCATCAGATTGTTTTGCAAGTCGATCGCTGATTCCTTCCGTCAGACCAACTGCTTGTCGACCAGCCAAAATCAACTGCTCGTCGCGTTCGCGTGCGGCCACGACCGCTGCATCTTCACCTTCATCGGGTGCACCAAATAGTTTCGATAGATCGATCTTCAATCCGCCAGCATCAACCGGTGCGCCAGCGATAGCGGGCGTTTTATGTTGCGGGAAAATGATCGCATTTTGCGGGCACACTCGGCTGCATGCAGGACAACCCTTGCGGCAATTGTCAGGCTGTTCGACAACAATCGTCTCGATGTTATCGACGCCGTAGACTCCAAACAGACAAAAGTCGATGCACTCCATGCAATTCGTGCAGCGACTGAAGTCAATCACCGGATACCAACGGCGGCCAGGATGTTCATCGATCGTAGCAACGGAGCTGGTACCGAACAGCATTTCCACGGACGAACTACTCGTTGATTCGCTCAGCGAAGTCACTGGCAGCGATTGTGCACCAACGTACGTATTGTTTGTCGGCTCATTGAAGCGCGCAAGCTGTTCATCACTAACACTGCCGCTGAGCCACTGAGATTGTCGCGCGGCCAGAATACGTTCAAATTCATCAGCAAAATCACTAGCACGCTGACTGGCCCGAAAGTCGATGCAGTAGATAGTTCGATTGGTTCGCGGTTGGCTAGCTATAACGCGGTTCAATTCCTCAGACTCTACGACAACTTCTTCATCGTCGTCTTGTTCTTGCTTTAGAAGTACCTCACCGACTTGACCGCGCACGCCATGGCGATCAAGCGTCCAATGCGTTGCACGGTCGAACAACCATGACAACACAATCATGTCGCCTTCGAGGGCTCGAAGCGTTTTGTAGGTCTCGCTATCTTTTGGCAAGTCGTAAAGGTGTGGCACTTTGAGAACTCGAACACCTGCCAGGCCCGCAGCAGCGCCGGCGATTGCCTGCTCCAGTTCGCGTTTCTCAGGGCTTCGACTTTGACCTTGGGAGATCACAATTGTCAATTCACTATTCGGCATTCGCTTGTCCCTTAATCGTCCGTTGAGCAACTTCCCAAGCGGCTTTCAGATGATCGATGTAATCTGTCGGAGTCAGTAATGCGGCTTCTTCGCACTTGATTTCGAAGAACCAACCTGCTCCGTATTTGTCGAGATTGATGGCAGTTGGATCTTGAAGTAGTTGATCATTGATGACAGTCACTTG
>JBGSJB010000201.1:0-2090 GCA_041742175.1 Pirellulaceae bacterium | reverse complement strand
GAAGCACGCATCGAAAACTAGTGTTGCTCAGTGACTTTTTGGAAGGAGACTGGCCGCGAGATGTACCGGATCCGTACTACGGGGCTGACGATGGCTTTGAAACTGTACTCGACATGCTGGAAGCGGCTTGCCCCAAGATCCTGGAGGCCGTCTCAGCGGAGGGCGAGCGAGCCAAGTAAATTCTGCAGAGGCAAACAGTTGCATTGGCGCGGGTTTGTTTCATAATCCAAGTCGAGAGTCACTTCAGTTACAGCCCTCGCGAACAACTTTGAGTCCGTGCTTTGTTAAGCGACGATCACCAAACTCAGAAACGCTGTCGAACAAACTTGGCGGCACAGGACTCTGCTGAGGAGCGGCTTCAGCGGTTTGCTCAAGTTCAGATCGCGTCGATGGCTATCCTTAAAGGAAACCCAGGGGCCTATCACGCCTTCTTGAAACGTAACTACGCCTTTCGAAAAATGGAATTGGTGGATGGCATCTGGAAACCCGCTGCTCGTTCTTGATCATCTTGTTCATCACAACATCCCTGCAGTTGTGATCGGCGGTTATGCGGTGACATTTCATGGGTACGTGCGGGCCACCGAAGATGTCGACGTGGTCTTTGTTCGCAGCGTCGCGAGCGAAACTTCGCTCCTGAAAGCGTTACAAGAGATTAATGCTTACTGGATAAGTGACGAAATTGATCCAGCGACGGGTTTGGAGTTACTAGTGCGCGTCAACGCGGCCTACATTCACTCAACTCGCCTGATGATGCTCGTTACGGATCTGGGTTTTCTCGATATATTCGACTACGTCCCTGGATGTCCGAACGTATCCACTGAAGATTTACTTTCGGAATCCGAACCGCATCCGGCTGGCTATCGATTTGCCTCGTTAAGCGCGCTGAGGCAAATGAAGGCGGCTTCAGCTCGGCCGAAAGACCTTATCGATTTAGAGAATTTGCCGCGGCCATAAACGCGCAGCACTCGAGTTTCCGGCGAAGTTCTTCGCAATGTTGAGCTGCGGTCGCTTGAGTTTTCTCAGGGCTCGACGTAGCCTAGGCGGATCGTTCTATCGCAGCGAACGCAATCCGCGATCGCGATTATCAATCCAGCTTGGAAGGGCCTCGCATGCCACGACTCGTTACACTGCTTGCAACCCTGCTCGCTATTCTAAACGTTTGGAATTCGATGAACTTGAACGCTCAGGAAAAATCGGTCAGCTTTGGAATCGTGATTCACGGGGGAGCCGGTGGCGAACCTGACAAATGGTCCGATGAATACAAGACGCAACGTCGTGCAGGTCTGAAAGCGGCGCTTGATAGCGGTTTAGCGATGCTCAAGGATGGCAAGTCTGCCCTGGACGTGGTTGAACAAGTCGTGCGTGTGCTGGAAGACGATGCGATGTTTAATGCGGGCAGCGGATGCGTGCTGAATGAAGCGGGAGAGCACGAGTTGGATGCGGCCATCATGGACGGCTCCAATCGGTCTTGCGGTGCAGTCGCCAGTGTTCGCAAAGTCAAGAATCCAATTTCGCTTGCTCGCCGCGTTATGACGGATACGCCCCACGTCTTGCTGATCGGCAACGGAGCTGACGAGTTCGGTCAGTCGCTCAAGTTCGAGCAGGCTGGACCGGAATATTTCCGCACACCGAAGCAGCTTGAGGCATGGGAGAAGTGGAAGAAGAAAATCCCTGACGTTTCGTTGCATCGTCCAAAGGCTCAAGGCGATGAGGACGAACAACTTTATCTGGGTACCGTGGGCTGCGTGGTGCTCGATTCCCAAGGCAACCTAGCTGCGGCGACCAGCACCGGAGGATTGATGGGTAAGCGTTGGGGACGCGTCGGCGACAGCCCAATCATCGGTGCCGGGACGTTCGCGGACAACGCCACCTGCGCTGTTTCGGGTACGGGTGTCGGCGAAGACTTTATACGCAACAACGTGGCCGCAGATATTGCCGCCCGCATGCGCTATGGTTCGAAATCGCTGTCCGAATCGGCGAAAGCGGTTGTACAGACGGTTCTGCCTGAGGACTGCGGCGGAATCATTGCGATCGATGGCAAAGGGAATATCTCGATGGAGTTCAATACGCCGGGCATGTCGCGAGCGGCG
>JBGSJB010000200.1:0-2459 GCA_041742175.1 Pirellulaceae bacterium | reverse complement strand
GCACGTCTTACAAACCCCAGCCGAAAACATGATTGCGTCTCGGTCATCGTCACTCGCGGAAAAGCTCAACATCTCGCCGCTGCCAGAACCCAAGCCGTCAAGAAGTTGCGACCGCGAACAAGATCAGTGGTAACGAATCACGACCGCGCGGTCGTTGCTGTCAACAGAGTTTGGGTGTCCCTTCGATTCCTCAAACGGAGAGGTAACGACATGGTATTGAGTCCTGACACCTTTGTTTTCTCCTTGGTCGAACTCG
Source organism: Pirellulaceae bacterium (assembly GCA_041742175.1). Taxonomy (GTDB): domain Bacteria; phylum Planctomycetota; class Planctomycetia; order Pirellulales; family Pirellulaceae; genus Aureliella. The sequence continues at coordinate 2,203 of JBGSJB010000200.1, read as the reverse complement.
AACCTGCCGCGTTCATCGCCTTGTTACACGCTCAGCTCGCTCCACCCCACTTCGTCGCCGGACACTTGACCGGTATTCCGCCGCCGATCAAAGTCATCCAACCGAGGCAAATTGCATGAATCGCACTTGTCTCAATGTTCTTCATCCAATTCAGCCAGATGCGCTTCGAATTCACTCTCGATCCAGCGTCCGCCTCGCGATATGCGTCCATCGCAGAAGATCGCCATATTTAGTTGTTTTCGGGGCGAGAATTCAACGTCTTACGAGCCAAATTTCGCTCATCTTGCTCGATCGCCGCCGCCATGGCTCAGCTGAATTCACGGCAGCCGTGAATTCACCCACTCAAGCGCCTTAGAGATTTTCGCTGGGAGCCGTCGCTTGCCTCACCCATTCTGTTTCAGTTTAAGGCAGCTTCGTCAATTCAGGTCCAACAGCGTGTTTATCAGTTACGTATTGTCAAGTTATCCGTGAATAATGCGGGTCAATACTTGGGAAGAATCAGCTCAAATTCTAGATTCCAATTCGGAATTCTAGTAGCGTCAGCATAGGTCGCGTCAACCGTAAACTGCGAGTGCCATGCTAAGCATAAATGCTCCTGTATATGCCCCAGTTGCACAAGGAGATCGATTGGCTCAACGTCGGTAGCCGCGTTAAGCTGATCTTCAAGTTTTTGCAAATGGATTTTAGCTTCTTGAATGTGAAATCGAATATCTTCCATCATGCATTCATCAATTACCAACGCCCAGGGTTATACCAGCAGAAGCAGGCAGCATATGCAGCTTTTTGCAGCATTTCAAGTGCTTTCTCCGTCTTTGCAATATTATCTCTCGCAGTTTGCATGTGGGTTCGCCACGCCGCTGTTGCGCTATGCACGTCTCGTACTACCCCAGGATACGTGGTTGGATCGTTGATCCAACCTTGATGTTCAGCAATAACCTTATTATAGCTTTGGATCGCTTTTTCTGCTTGACGGACCGCGTCTTCCGCCAGCTTACAGGGGTCCTTTCCTTTCGCGTTTCGCTTGAAATTCTCTGCAAGCTTCTTTGCTGCCTCCTTCAAATTGTGCGCGTTAACCATCGCGGTTGCCGCTGCCAACGATATTCCAAAAGTTGTAGCTATTTCCTTTGCCGTCCAACCCGCTAACACAGCTTGAAGAGGTCCCAGTATCGTAGTCTGAAGCCCATACGGATCGACATAGGCGAGCGGCCCGCTAACGACATATTCGTACAGACTCCAGTTACTCCCCTCATACCCAATAGGGTCTCTGGAGCAAGTGCCCAATCGCTTGCGCTTTTTATGAGTTGGAGTAGGTAAGTTGGCTTGAGTGCTTGAGTTGAAGCAAGGCGATGGACGGGAGGTGCATGTACGATGCTGCCCACGCGCGCGTGGCGTGGTTTTGAGAGTGGAATCGTAAGTTTTTGCGAAGGCGACCATGCCGATCATTGTAAAGGATCGACATGGCCGCCCGCTATAGTTTCAACCGGCGTTTCTACGAATCGGATTCAGGCTTCTTGGGCTGAGGCTGCTTTGGATCGGTTTCCTTTGGCTGAGGCTGCTGGGGTTCTGGCGGATTGGGTTCGCTAGGGCACTCGGCGGGGTGTGTTTTGCTGTGGGTGTCTAGCAGCTTCTGCAGGCTAACGCGGGTGTAGATCTGCGTGGTGTCGAGTTTTTCATGGCCCAAGATTGCTTGGATGGTTCGGATGTCAGCCCCGTTGTCGTGCATGAGTGTGGCCATGGTGTGGCGGAAGATGTGACATGCTCCAGGCTTCTCAATCCCCGCAGCGCGGATGTAACGACGGCCGTACTCGGTGAGCGAATCGGGCTTGATAGGCGTGCCGTCGATGGTGAGGAATAGCGTCTGCTCCTTGGGGTCGATGGCGAGTTGGCCACGGGCGGTGGCGAGGTAGCGGGCGATCCACATCAGAGCTCGCAGGCCTACGGGGACGTAGCGATCCTTCTGTCCTTTGCCTTGCTGGATGAAGATCACTTGGCGATCAACGTGGATCTGATCGAGGCGGAGCGCGCAGACTTCGGCGCGACGAATGCCGGTTGAGTAAAGGACTTCAAAGATGACGCGGTCCCTGAGCCCCAGCGGTGTGGTGGTGTCGGGCTGTTGCAGGATTCGCTCGACCTCAGCTTCACTGAGAATGGCTTTGGAAGTTGCCTCGGTAGCTTGGGCAGCTCGAGCTCGGCGGCTGGATTG
>JBGSJB010000199.1:0-8775 GCA_041742175.1 Pirellulaceae bacterium | reverse complement strand
TCCGGCCAGTTATCACCCAAGTAAACCATCGTGCCGCAATGAGCGTGACCGCCACCCAGCTCGTCTTCTTCAGCGCTGCCGATTCCAGCGTGGAAATCCTGTGAACCCAAGAAATGCAAATGGTCCGCAATCGTATCGATTCGCTGATAAGCAAAGCGACTCGACTCGCGATTGCGCCACGGTTCGTAGTGCGCGCCGTAGATCACATGGAATAGATGCGGATTGACGCAGTTTGAAACGAACGCCTCGCCATACTCATTCCAATCGATGCCCCACGGATTCGTAGTGCCATCGGCGTATGGTTCCCACTGGTGTTTGACGGGATGATAACGATACACACCCCCATCAAACTGCTTTCGCTCAGCGTCCGGAGTTCCGGGCTTGGCGATGCGCGAGAAATTCGTGCGTCCATGCGTGCCATACAACCAACCATCCGGCCCCCAAGCGAAACCATTGGCCAAGTTGTGACTGTTCGCATGATTGCCAAAGCCGTCGAGCAGCACGATCGGTTCGCTGTCAGGAACATCGTTGCCATCGCGATCTGGTATGAAGTAAAAGCTCGGTGGCGACATCACCCACGCACCGCCAAAGCCGACTTCGATACCAGTGACATAGTTCAGTTGATCGTAGAAGACCGAACGCTTATCGAACTTGCCATCGCCATCTGCATCTTCCAAGATGATGATGCGGTCGCCCGGTTTGTCGCCATGATTTGGATAGTTGTAAGCTTCAGCCACCCACATGCGTCCACGATCATCAAAGCAGAATCCTACCGGCTGCATTACGTCGGGCTCCGCAGCGAACAGAGTTACCTTAAACCCCTCCGGCACGATCATCGAGCTCGCGGCCTCCTCGGCCGGCATTGGCGTTGCCGCTGAGTTGGAGTTGTTGGACTGCTGAGCCCACACGACATTCGAACCTGCAGCGATCAATAGCACGCAAGCAATTGCCACGATTTGTCGAATTCGATTCACCAAGGACAACGGCTGATAGAGGAGACACGAATCATCAGATTGCATAGAAATAGACTCGGAAAGCGGCTTTGTATCGGCTTTAACTCGCAGCATGGTACGCTCACGGACAATGTTTTAACTGAAACGCCGTAGCGATTATGCCGAGTGCCTACGAGAATGACGAGGTTTCTTTGACTCTGCGGCATTATCGTCTTTAGGGTCAAGGGCCCAGTAGTTTGTCCAGGTTGACGGCGCATTAAGTCGTTTGCAGTTCATCGCTACTTGTGATCCATTCTGGCAGTGCTGTCAATGTATTGAAATCGAACGGCCGGAAGCCCTGACTCTGCCCAATGGCCTCATCGTGAGCCAACATCACGTTCTCACCCAAGCGACTTGCCGCAACCGATTCGATCAAGTTCGTTGAATCGTTTGCGCCCATCTGCATGAGCAGCCTTATTTCAATTTCTCGCATGGCAGTGCGCGATAGCCAACGGTTGACTGTTGAATAGTTTTCCGCCCAAAGCACCACATGCATGTTGTGACTTGGACCATCTCGCAGGATTTCTTCCAACTGTTTGTCCGGCGTTGCCTCAGCTTCACCGAAGCTGCCCATGCCGTATTCGTCTTCGCGACGAAGCGTTCTCAATCGACCGAGTTGGATGAGATTCAGCAACACGGGAATCTGTGTCGCTTCATCGTCAGGATTCTCAATACGAAGCTTCAACATGCTGTGAAGCTCCTTCAGCATGGCATCAACGCCGCGCGCGTCGACGACTTTCAGATCGCACGGAAACTGCTTCAGCCGCTCGGGCATCTGCAGCGCCCGCGCATCGGTCGGCTTAGCCGCTTGAGCAATGAACACCTTCGCGCGAAATGAGGATTGCACGCGTTGACAATGCCGCACAAAAGACGCGGTCAGCGTACACATCACCGACGCCGCCACTGCATCCACACCACCCACAATCAATACGTTTCGCCCTGCTTGGTTGGTCAATGGAAAAGTGACCGCAGGGCTGATCGCAACGCTTTCTCCTACGACACACCAGACTGCGTCGGGATTCACTTTCGCTTGAGATTCGTTTACCGCGCGCTTGGCGTTATCGTTGCTCCACGTTGCCGGTTGGTTTCCGTCATAAACAACCGCTCGGCCGAGCGTGTTTGTTGTCGAATCTGCGTTCTGATATCCGCCTTGCATAGCAGCTAGCCAAGACTGCTGCTGAACTTTGCTAAGCCAACCGATCTGCATCGGTTGATTGCCTTCGATACGTCCCCCCGCGTCGTTGTAAATCGCTTGGCCAGGATGCTTCAATCGCGCTGCCGCTGGGTTGTCCTCGGCGAATACAATTTGCGCGTCGGCCGCATCGCATTGCAAAGCGATTCGCACTCCCATCTGCCCTAGCGTCGTGCGCGGCAGCGAATATGCGCCCGCCAATGTTTGGCTACTCAAAATCGCATGCACACCGAACGAACGACCTTGGCGAACGATGCGATCGAGAATCAAACTCGCTTGATTGGACAGCTTGTCGTCCTCCACGAACAACTCTTGAAATTCATCCACCACAATCAACATACGAGGTAGATGCTGATCCGGAGCGGCCGCATTCCAACTCGCGATATCTTGAACACCGCGACTTCGAAACAATTCGCCACGACGCTGCATGCAACCATCAACATATTCGAGCGCGCTAAGCCCAAACTCGCGATGACTCTCGATTCCAATGATGTCAGCATGTGGCAATCGATGATCTGCATAGATTTGAAACTCAACGCCCTTCTTAAAGTCAAGTAGCACCAGACGCAAGTTGTCGGGCGAGTACTTTAGAACTGCGCTGGTAATGATCGCATGCAACATCGACGATTTACCGGAACCCGTTTTGCCAGCCACGATGGCATGCTGAGCCGTACCAACTCCAAGCCTGACCGCGTGCGTCCGTCCCACGCCACTCTGCCCAATCGGAATCTCCAAGAACTTCGAACTATCAGCTTGCCAGCGGTGTTCGGTCGGGGGCACAATCTTATCGAGCGGCACTTCGATGCGACTGGCCAGCATCGCGCGACGCCCCACTTCATGGATCACCGACTGCGCGTGAAATTCGTCCGGAAGTGGCAGCGGTTGAATTGGCAAGTTGACGATCGCGTTCGAACCAGCGATCAGTGACTTTCCATCTTCGCTCACGGAATAGTGGAGTCCATGACGCATAAGCAAATTACGATGCTCAGGCGATGGCCAGGGCGCAGCCGGGTCGACCAAGAAAATCGGAATGATGCCACAACGCGCCCCGGTATCTAGCAAGCTCTGTAATGATTTCCACGATTGTTCATCCAGCCCAGTTGGCATCGAATTCCAAACCAACAAACGGTACGGTTCCGACAACGCACCTGCATCGCGATTGTATTCCACGATATTGCGATATTGGTTGCGCAGCGACTGTTGGATAAAGTCTTCCGCCGCCTGCGCCAGTTGCTGAATCTGCTTGGCAATGTGTCCAGGCTGAGTCCAAACGCGGTGACTGACCAGTTGCGGATCGTAATCGCCCAGGTGCATTAACCATCCGAAGTCACGGCCTAACCCCGGCGGATCGATCACGCATACTTGAGTGCGACCAGCGGGCAATGTTGTCAGTGCACGCAAAATCAGGTTTCTTACCGTCTGTTGAATGATCGGCGATTTCGGGTCACCAGTAATTGTTAAATAACCGTCGGTAAGCGGTGAGTACAAAACAGGCGCATCCACATGCGAGCCCGCATCCTGCCTAACGTTTTCCGGGAGCAAGGTTCCGAATGGCAGATTGCCTAGGGGCAGAATCGGCTCTTCAAGCTGCTCGGGCCATGATGAGGGCGACCATTCTTGCGATTCCCAATCAGGGAAATGCAGTCCGCACCAACGACGGCTACGGGCTACAGTTCGAACGGCCTTCTGAGCCGCTGTACGCAAGCGCATTGCGCCGCTGCGATTCAATTGATCGATACGCGCGAGATAACCGCCACGACACTCAGCGGCCATTTGAATCAAGGAGCGTTCCCGCTCGGCTGCGCTCTGATTTAGCTGTGCAAGCTCTTGCGTAAACTGCTGCTCGGTGGCGTCTCGTTGCGTCGTTAATTGTTGACTTGCCGCCAACTTCTGTTGCTCAGCTTGACGACGCAACCTGGAAAGATCTTCCTCGAGCTTGTGAGTCAACTCGTTCAGCTCGGAGACTCGCCACTGCTCAGTTTGCTGGTAACGGTTGTCGCGTTTCTTTGCCAAACGTTTCAGCTCAGCATCGTTCTCATTCGCTGCCAATTCGGCTCCGCGGTCATGCAACCAGCGGCCATGCGCCACCTGTTGCTTCACGCGCGGATACTCGGCTGCCGTAATACTCTTGATCCAAGGTCGAATTCCCAGCAAACCTACGATTACCAGTACAACACAAGCGACCGCGCCGCCCATCCCAGCGAACAGCCAAGGCATTAAACCGCTTAGTCCGAGCGCAAGCGTAACGAGCCCAAAAAAGCCTGCCACTATCAACCATAACCAAACGGATTCAAAGAACCGAACCAAGCGATGGTTGGTCAATCGGTCGCAATGCACTTTCGCATCTGCTATCGCGGCTCGCAACATTCGCAAGCAGTCATCCGAATTCTGCGGCTCTTCAAATTTCAAAGCCGGAGGTTGGTCGGTTGGCGCACGCAAACTGTGTTGTGCCAACGCAGCTTCCGCCACTTGCTCGACCGCCAGCAATTCACTGATGAAGTTCAAATTGTTCGCGCGGAATTCATGCAAACGCTTGATTGGCACATCTTTGGCTCGCAAGAACCGGGCTTCGATCTCGGCGATTCGTTTTTTTGCGTCTATCTTAATTTGCTCGCCGTGCTTGCGGGCATCTGATCGCAACTGACCTTCTCGAGCCGAAGTCTCAAAGACCGCTTTGAACGAACGCAACTCTGCGTCATCCCAACGCGCGTGCAGAGCTTCATCCCATTCGTTGATCTTGACTCGCTCGCTCGCCGCTCGCTCAGCCCGCAACTGAAGCAGATTCTGCTTCTGCTCAGCCTCAGCAACTTGCAGGTGATCAGCCAGTTCATCCAGCTCAATAGAGATTTTCTGCGCGCCGCTGCTCAAACGTTCTCGCAACCCATGAACCAAGCGTTCGAGCCGCCCGCGCGGTAAAACTCGAGGTGTCGAATCAATCATGTTGAACCGCCTGAAGACTAGCTATGCTTTGGATCTTGTAGTTTTTTTGCGATCGATTCAAACAAATCCGTTGCCTGCACCACCGCTCCCATTAACTGTGCAAGCGTTGGTTCGACCGGTGAAGTGTGCTGCTGTAAAAACGTTCGGCCTTTGGCATCAAGCCACACTTCGGAAATTTCGCGCACCTCATTGCCGAACGACTCTTTGGTATGGTTCAATCGCTGGGTGATTCCCGACATGTCGTGACTGATTCGTCTCATGATGACCGATCCTGCTCGCTGGGCTCTGCACCCTGCGAGATATTATTTAAGTGTGGATCAACTTCGCTCGATTCATTTGCAGGCGGTGCTTCGTTCGACGTTGAACCTAGATGACTAACCGCCCCCGACCGTATCCGAGAATACTCGTCGAGTCTGCCGAGTTGATCTTTCAGCTTGCTCACAGCGACCGTCAATTCCGCCTGCGCTAGATCGCGAGCACGAAAGATCTTTGAATCCAGTTTGGTAACTTCTCGTTCCCACATTTGACAAGCCTCCCGAACAAACCGAACCTGGCGCTCACAGAGGGCTCGCCGTTCGGTAGCAATCTCCAACCGCTTGCGTTGCTCAGTACAGGGTCGGCGATCGCTCTCGCGCACGACCGATCTGCAACGAAGCAAAGCTTGCTCTGCATCGACCCAATCGCGCTGCGCCTGCTTCAGTTCGCCCGCCCAATACCGTTCGGCATCATTCTCCAACCAAGCGGTTAATCGCTGAACCTCTGTCTGCAGATCATCCAGCTCTTTCAACAACTGAGCACGCGTTCGCTGACAGTGCTCGAGGAAACTTTCCAGTCTCTCGAGCGATCGAACATTTGCTGAAGAAGACATCGTGAGACTTTAAGACGATTGGCGAGTTATAGTGCTGGTTATGAGCGAATGGACGGATTCAACGAATTGTAAACCAAGCTATCGCTGCAAGTACTGTTCAATGATCTCGGCTTTCTTGACCAAGTACGGAATGTGCTTGTCGGTCATTTCGAGCAACTTCGACACCAACTTAATCTGCTCTTCGAATTCGTCAGAGAACTTGCGGTGCTCTTGGTCGCGCCAGGACTCGGAAAGCCGCGAAAGCGATTGATTCAGCGTCGTGGTGGAATCGCGTACGGTTTGGCTATAACGCTTTAGTAACGCCGCGAACTGGCGAAGTTGCTCTGGGTCAACGATTGCCTGTGCCATGTGCTCATTCCAAGTGAAGAGGGCGAAAAACGGATGGTAAGTTCGCTATGGGCTAATTGTAGCCCGTTTGCCACTCGCTGGCATTAGCTGGGAAGATTCGGCCGGTGCAATGTCACGCCCAACGCTACCACGCGCCCATCCAGTCAGCATAGTCATGCTAATGCTTCTGCCCTCAGTACTGGTGATACTCTCGGAACGCAGCTTTACATAAGTCAACTCAGGGCGGAATCCCATCGATCTTTGCACGGTGGTCGACTTGAGCACCAGAGTCTCTGGCGGCGGGTTCTCCGGATCGTAGCCTTCGGGAATGAATCGTTCGTAGAGAGTCGACCGAATCCGAGTTCCATCGCTGTCGTAGCCATAGATCGTTTTGCTCGCGACGCTCGTCGTGCCACCGCTGGTCGTCGAAGCCGTCACTTCGCCCAGTAAGCCCTGCAAGTTGTACGCAAACGTCTGCCTCCTGGAACTCCACGGCGAAAGAACCGTCGTCTTTCCAGTCTGCCGAGTCTTGTCGTAGGTGTAGCTGATCGTCTCGGGCTGAGCAGAGCCGGTTAACGTCGACTGCGTCAAGCGATCATTGGCGTCATATTGGTAGGAGGTAACTTCCGTCGTGCCGCCCGACGTCTTGGTTTGGCTGATGCGATTACCGGTCAGGTCATACACCCAATCGAGGTCGTAACCGGAGAAACCGTTCATTACGGCGGTTTCCGAGATCAGCCGATCGACAGAGTCGTACGACCAATCGAACCTGTTGGAAGAGACCTGGAAGCCAGTCTCGTCCCATATTTTCTCCTCGACGGCTAGACGCCGACCATCCGCCAGCGGAGTCCCCACACCTTGCCGTAGCGTGTAAGCGAACTCAGCTCGCAGTTCGTTCGCATCACGTTTGTTGTCGCCGTTCTTGTCGACCCAGTGATACAGGTTCGTCAAACGCAACGCACCGTTCCGGCATTCTAGAGCACAAGGCCGTGATCTACCCGCCCCAAAAAACTGAAAAAGAAATGTATGCTTACTGTCAAGGCGATTACACGCTGACGTGCACTTGCCCAACAGAAATACGATTACCGCAGCATGCTGGACATTAGACTAAGCAGTTCAGTAGGTGCGACCGGTTTTGTAAGGTGGTGTTGAAAACCGGCTTCCATCGCGAGTCTACGGTCTTCCGCTCGAGCGTAAGCGGTCAATGCTATGGCGGGCGTCGCGCCGCCGGCTGACTGTGGCAAGGATCTCAATCGTCTTAAGAACGAGTATCCGTCTTCGTCTGGCATGCCAATATCACTGATGATGAGATCGGGCAAACAGAGGGGAACCAATCGAATCGCTTCTGTCACCGAGCTTGCGAGATGAACGGCTGCGCCGCGTTCCTCCAGCATCCGCTTTAACAGCGTGCGAACGTCAGGCTCATCATCGACTACCAGAACCTTTACTCCGCTCAACGCAGGGAGGTCGTGCATAGCGCTGCGAGCTTCGACGGCGAGCGCATCATCGATTGGTTCATCGCAACTGTCACTCACTGAATGACTTACGGGAAGGCTGACGACAAACTCGCTGCCATTCCCAAGTCCGTCGCTGAAAACTTCGATTGTCCCGCCATGCAGTTCGATCAATTGTTTGACGATTGCAAGCCCAAGCCCCAAACCGCCGTGGCGGCGCGTTGTGGATGCATCCGCCTGCCGGAACCGATCAAATATTTTGTTGAGAAAGTCGGGCGCAATGCCAACGCCGTTATCCCTTATTCGGATTTGCAGAGCGCCTTCAACCATTTTCGCTTGGACTGTTACCTTACCATTGGCGGGCGTGAATTTAACTGCGTTGCTAAGCAAGTTCCACATCACTTGTTGCAGTCTGTCTGGGTCGCCTTGAAGAGCAAGTTCGCTATGCTCTAAGTGCGTCTGAACCTCAACGTTCTTAACGCTGGCCGCTGGTGTCACGGTATCGATAGCTGAACGAATGATTTCAGAAATCGCAACTCGCTGCATATCTAATCGAATTTTTCCGGAAATAATGCGGCTCATGTCAAGCAAGTCTTCGATGATCTTCGCTTGAGCTCTTGCGTTTCGATCTATGACATCCAGACCTTCCGCCTTTTGCTGATCGTCCAAACCATCCATTCGCAAGAGTTGTGCCCAGCCCACGATGGCGTTAAGCGGTGTTCGAAGTTCATGACTTAGCGTGGCCAGGAATTCATCCTTCAGATGTCCGGCGCGTTCGGCATCTTGACGTGCTGCGCGCTCGGATTCTAGCAACGCCGCACGCCGCATATCCAGGTGCTTAGCTTCGGTAATATCAAGGGTCACGCCGACAACGGAGTTGTTTAGCCCCGCGATCTTCTGACGCAGTCTTCCACGCATCAAGATCCAATGAACGGAGTTGTCCTTCCAAATAGTCCGGCACTCAACTTCGAAATCGCTGCCCAGTTCAGCGCACGACTGTAC
>JBGSJB010000198.1:0-3541 GCA_041742175.1 Pirellulaceae bacterium | reverse complement strand
CCCGGATTTTCCAACGGGTGGCCAAGTTATCAACACGAAGGAAGAACTGCGCGAGATCTATCGTATCGGTCAAGGTTCGCTGAAGGTTCGCGGCACAACCAAGACTGGCGAAGAATCCAAGGCCGGCACACTGCTGCACATCGTTGAGATTGCGTAGGGTGTGAACAAGTCGGTGCTGGTCGAACGCATCGCGGAAATCGTCGTCAGTGGAAAGATGCCGCTGATCGAAGACGTCCGCGACGTTTCAACGGAAGACATTCGCATCGATCTGCATTTGCGTAAAGATGCCGATGAAGCGAAGGTGCTCGCGTATCTCTACAAGAACACGCCGCTGCAAACCAACTTTGCCGTGAACATCACTTGCCTTGTTCCGACAGAGAATCCCGAAGTGGGCGCGCCGCAGCGACTGGGACTGAAAGAAGTGCTGTGGCACTTCCTCCATTTCCGATTGCAGGTGGTTACCAATCGTCTGCAACAGGAACTCGACAATCTACTGCGCCGCATGCACATCCTCGAAGGCTTTATGATCGTCTTTGATGCGCTGGACGAGATCATTCGCATCATACGCAAGTCGGAAGGAAAAGCCGATGCTGCGGACAAAATCATGAAGCGTTTTCCTGCCGCCAAAGGCGGACTCGACGAAGAACAAACCGACGCGATCCTCGAACTGAAGCTCTACCGCTTAGCGCGCCTTGAAATCAATCTCATTCAAGAAGAACTGGATGAGAAGAAGAAACGGGCGGCGCAGATTCAGAAGCTTCTAAAAGAGAGTACCGAAGATACGATCTCCTCTGGGCGTTGGAAGATTGTTCGCGGTGAGATCGAAGGGCTGATCAACACTTACGGCAAAAGCAAAGAAGGTGTGCGTCGCACCCAAATTCTTACGGTCGATGAAGAACCTGAATATTCGGAAGAAGATTTCATCGTTGCGGAAGATTGTCACGTGCTGCTGTCGACCGATGGTTGGGTCAAACGTCAAAAGCAGATCGCTGATCCCGGCAAAAGTCGACTGCGCGAAGGCGACGGCGTGCTCGCTTGCGTAGCGGGTTCAACGCGCGCAACACTGGCCTTCTTTTCTTCATTCGGCGTTTGCTACACCGCTCGCTTCATCGACGTGCCGCCATCGACCGGCTACGGCGAACCGGTTCAAAAGCTCTTTAAGCTGAAAGACGGCGAACGCATCGTAGCTGCAATTTCGTTAGATCCACGCGCAATCGGAAACATCGCTTTGAATCCCAAGAAGCCGGACCTTTGTCCGCCGATTCACGGTTTCGCGGCGACGAGCAACGGGTTCGCGCTGCGATTTGGCTTGGAGCAGTTCGTTGAGCCTTCGACGCGCAGCGGGCGGCGGTTCGCGCGAGTCGCACCGGATCACGAGGTAATCAGTGTTAAAACGATCGATGGCAGCGAAACGATCTTGGCGATTTCAGCCGAATGTCGCGCGATGGTCTGCCCAGCGGTCGAAGTGAACTATTTGTCGGGAGCTGGTAAAGGCGTGATGCTGATCAAGTTGGCGAAAACTGACCGGTTGCTTGGATTCAAAGCCTCCACCGCCGATCGCGACTTGTTGGTTGTCGAGACGAACCGAGGAGCTCAGAAGACGATTTCGACCGCGAAATATCGTGTTACCTCGCGTGGCGGACGCGGAATTGAAGTTCAAAAGAACGGCAAAATCGCTGCGATTGTCAGCGACCCGATCGCAGCCCCAGAGCCGCTGCCAGAGAAGTAAAGAGCTTACATTTAGAAGCGGATGGTTCACGCCCTCCGCGACAGAATTTTTACTGAGCGAGCGCCGTCAGGCTTTCGCCCAGCAGTTTTCAACGCACAAAAGAGAATCATGAGCACAGCAACCAATTCCTATAGTGCCGCCGACATTGTTGCGCTTGAAGGTCTCGAACCCGTTCGCAAACGTCCCGGCATGTACATCGGCAGCGTCGGCGTCGCCGGTCTGCACCATCTCGTTTGGGAGATCCTCGACAACTCCGTCGACGAAGCGATGAACGGCCACGCGACCGAGATCATCGTTACTTTGCATAAAGACGGCCGCACGGTATCGGTGGCTGATAACGGTCGCGGCATTCCAGTCGACAAGCATGCGAAGACCGGCAAGAGCGCTCTCGAAATGGTGCTGACAATTCTGCATGCCGGCGGAAAGTTCGAAGGCAAGAACTACAAGACATCAGGTGGTCTGCACGGTGTGGGTGCTTCGGCCGTGAACGCGCTTTCGAAGCACTTGGTCGCTTTAGTGCGTCGTGATGGCGCTCAGTACAAGATGGAGTTCTCGCAAGGCAAACCGATCACCAAACTTCAGAAGGCGGCTGGAACCGCGCGCGGCACCGGAACAACGATTACGTTCACTCCCGATCCCACTATCTTTCCCAAGACTGACTTCGATGCGGAAACAATTCGGCAGCGATTGGAGATAACCAGCTACCTGCATCGCGGTGTGAAAGTTCTGTTCAATGATGAGCAGAACAACAAAAAGGATACGTTTGTTCACGAAAACGGAATTGTTGATTACTTGGGCAAAGTCATTCAGCAACGAGCAGCGCGACCGACTCACGATGCGCCGTTTACCGTTCGCAAAGAGGGCGACGAACGCATCGAAGTCGCTCTGCAATGGACGGAATCGACGGACGAGCACGTGCGTTCCTACGTCAACGGTATTCCCACGGGCAGCGGCGGAACGCACGAAAATGGCTTTCGCAGCGGCATGGCTAAAGCGGTCCGCAATTTCTTCGAAACGCACAATCTGATCCCGCGCGGAATCAAAGTTGGCCACGAAGATATTCGCGAAGGTGTAGTCGCGATCTTGTCGGTGTTCGTGGGCGATCCGCAATTTCAAGGTCAGACGAAAGATCGCTTGAACAATCCCGAGATGCAAGCGGCGACGGACAACGCCATTCGCGCTTCGCTCGAACAGTGGCTGAATAACAATCGCAGTGTCGCTGAGTCGATTGTGGCGCGGATTATTGCGGCAGCGCGCGCTCGAGCTGCTTCGCGAGCAGCGTCGGAATCGATCTCGCGCAAATCGAGCACATCGCGCACCATGCTGCCTGGAAAACTGAGCGACTGTTTGGCCGCTGGTCGTGGCAATTCAGAATTGTTTATCGTTGAAGGTGACTCGGCAGGTGGCAGCGCAAAACAGGGACGCGACCGGAATCATCAAGCGATCTTGCCTTTGCGCGGAAAAGTGCTCAACACAGAATCCGTCGCGCTTTCCAAAGTTCTGGAAAACAAAGAAATACTCGATCTTGTGACCGCGCTCGGATGCGGCATTGGTAAAGATCTCGACGTCGCTCGCATTCGTTACGACCGAGTCATTCTTCTTGCCGATGCGGATTCGGACGGCCATCACATCACAACCTTGCTGCTGACATTTTTCTATCGTCATATGCGGCCGCTAATCGCTGACGGAAAAGTGTTCATCGCCGTTCCGCCTTTGTATCGCATCGATATCGGCAAAGAGACGTTTTGGGCAGTTGACGAAGCGGCCCGCGACACCATCCTGAGCAAAGCGGACAAGCGTTCGAAGCCTGAT
>JBGSJB010000197.1:0-7065 GCA_041742175.1 Pirellulaceae bacterium | reverse complement strand
GGATCACGCACGCGCTCGGATGCTGAAGGGTGTGGAGAAGCTGGCTGATGCAGTCGCTGTCACCATGGGCCCGACAGGCCGAAACGTGATCATCGATAAGAGCTTTGGTGGCCCAACCGTGACTAAAGACGGTGTGACGGTAGCCAAGGAAATCGAATTGGAAGACCGCTTCGAAAACATGGGCGCGAAGCTCGTTGTCGAAGTGGCTCAGAAGACGAGCGACTTAGCAGGCGACGGTACAACTACCGCAACTGTTTTGGCGCGAGCGATCTTCAAGGAAGGCCTTCGCAACATTGTCGCTGGCAGCAATCCGACTGCTGTACGTCGCGGTATCGAAAAGGCTGTCGAAGCGGCTGTAACCAAGCTGCATGAACTGGGCAAGCCAGTTAGCGATCGTCAACAGATCGCTCATGTTGGTGCGATCAGTGCGAACAACGACATGAAGATCGGCGAATTGCTGGCTCAGTCGTTAGAGCGCGTTGGCAAAGATGGTGTCATTACCGTCGAAGAAGGCAAGACTGCTGACACGAGCGTTGAGTACGTTGACGGGATGCAGTTCGACAAGGGTTTCGTTTCGCCGTATTTCATTAATACGCCTAACGATATGACTTGCACTTACGACAACGCTTTGATTTTGCTGTTCGAAAAGAAGATCAGCAACATTCGCGACCTCGTTCCAATTTTGGAAAAGGTCAGTGGCAGCGGCCGTCCGCTGTTGATTATCGCTGAGGACGTTGATGCGGAAGCGTTGACCTTGTTGGTTGTTAACAAGCTTCGCGGAACGCTGAACGTTTGTGCGGTTAAGGCGCCTGGTTTTGGCGACCGACGCAAAGCGATGATGGGAGATATCGCCACTCTGACTGGTGGGACTTTCATCAGTGACGATTTGGGTATCCAACTTGAGAAGATCACGCTCGAGCATCTCGGACGTGCGAAGAAGGTTGTTGTCGACAAGAACAACACGACGATCGTTGAAGGCGCTGGCGAGCGTAAAGTGATCGATCAGCGTGTTGCGCAGATTCGCACCCAGATCGACCAGACGGACAGCGAGTACGATCGCGAGAAACTGCAAGAGCGCCTCGCCAAGTTGGCTGGTGGTGTTGCAGTGATTAGCGTTGGTGCTGAAACCGAAGCTGACATGAAGCAGAAGAAGGCTCGTGTTGAAGACGCGCTTCATGCAACTCGTGCTGCGATGGAAGAAGGTATTCTTCCTGGCGGTGGTGTCGCGCTGATTCGTTGTACCGAAGCGGTTCAAGCTTGTGTCGATAAGTGCAAGGGTGACGAGAAGATCGGTGCCACGATTGTTCTGCACTCACTGTCGGCTCCGCTGCGTCAGATAGCTGACAACGCTGGCATCGATGGTTCGGTGGTGGCTGATGAAGTCAGTCAAAAGCCGCTGACCACTGGTTACGACGCGAACAAAGGTGAGTATGTCGATATGCTGAAGTCTGGCATTATCGATCCGGTGAAGGTTGTGCGCACTGCGCTCGCCAACGCTGGCAGCATCGCTGGATTGCTACTGACGACAGAAGCGCTGGTGACGACGTTTGACAAAGACGACAAGAAGAAGCAGCGAGCTGAAGGCGCTGTTTCCTAGTCTGGACTGAAATGACGACCCGCCGGGGAAGTCGAATTCACAGGCCACTCTCGTTCGGGAGTGGCCTTTTTGGTAATCCGTAAGATTGCTTGCGGCGGTTTTCGGATGGCCAACGATAATAACTCTCGCATGAAGCCCGCGGTGTGATGGCAGCAACCAAGCGCGATTACTACGAAGTTCTAGGCGTCAGTAAAAACTGTGCTCACGAGGAACTCTCGAAGGCCTATCGTAAACTTGCAATTAAGTATCATCCGGACAGCAATCGGGATGATGAAGATGCTATCGCCAAGTTCAAAGAAGCGGCTGAAGCTTATGAGGTGTTGAGCGACAAGGAGAAACGTGCTCGTTACGACCAATTTGGTCATGCGGGCGTCGAGGGTCGCGCTAGTCAATTCAATGATGCGAGCGAGATCTTCGAAGCGTTTGGCGACATGTTTGGTGGCACAATTTTCGAAGACTTTTTCGGAGGACGCTCTTCCCGTTCGCGTACGCGGCGAGGTGCTGATGTTCGTTGCGATGTTACCCTGACACTGGAAGAAGCCGCCGCCGGAGTTCGCAAGAAGGTCAATCTAATTCGTCATGACCAGTGCGAGACTTGTCACGGAACTGGTGCCGAAGCTGGTTCTGAGCCGCAGGTTTGTCAGCGCTGTCGCGGGCATGGTCAAGTCGTGCAAGCGACAGGAATTCTGCGTGTGCAGACAACTTGTCCACAGTGTCGCGGGAAAGGCAAAGTGATCTCGAAGCATTGCAGGACCTGCGATGGTTCCGGTCTCAAGCCGCGTGAAGTGACACTTGAAGTTGCGATTCCGGCAGGCGTTGACGATGGCATGCGGGTGCGGATGCCTGGCGAGGGCCAGCACAGTCCCGATGGAGGGCCGGCTGGTGACGCTTACTGTTTCATTCGCGTGTTGCCGCATAAAATCTTCCGTCGCGAAGGCAGCGACTTAATTTTGCATGTACCACTGAGTTATTCTCAAGCGGTACTTGGCACGACGTTTGATATCCCAACGCTGACAGGCAAACATAAAGTTGACATTCCGAAAGGAACGCAAAGTGGTGAGGTCTTTCAACTAAAAGGTTTCGGCGTGCCGGATCCGCGAAGTGGAATGCGCGGCGACTTGCTGTTGCAGACCTATGTTGAAATTCCAAAGAAGGTCAACGCACGTCAAGAAGATTTACTTAGGCAATTGGCTGAGGTTGATGAAGAGCATGTAACTCCGCAGCGGAGGTCATTCCTCGATCGCATCCTCGCCCATTTTCGACTCAATGAAAACGACAAGAGCAACTCTAAAGCGGAGTAGCAATAATGAAAAACAACACCGAAAACGCACAATCTTCAGTGGAATCACCGAACGACGAGACTTTGAATGCTGAAACCCTCCATGCTGAAGGATTAGCTGACGAAGCGCTGGGCGAGTTGCACGCTGCTGACGCTGGCGAAACACTGGACGAAGTGAGCGTTATGCGAGACAAATTGAACGCTGCTGAGCAAGAGATTCTCCGAGGAAAAGCCGAGTTGGAGAACTTTCGTAAGCGTATGCAACGGGACGCTGAGCAGCAGCTCAAATTTGCGAATGTTCCGATTGTTCGCGATCTGCTGGACGTGATCGACAACTTGAACCGAGCCCTTGAAGCGGCTCGCAATGATGAAACCAATACGAAAGCGTTGGTTGACGGCGTGCACATGGTATCGCAGCAGTTCAGTGATGTACTGGGTAAACACGGCTGCAGATCGATAGAATCGATCGGAGTCCCGTTCGATCCGAACTACCATCAAGCGATCGCGCAGATGCCGAGTCCGGATCATGAAAGCGGTGTGGTAGCTCAGGAAGTTGCCGTGGGATATATGCTGCATGACCGGGTGATTCGCCCGGCTCAAGTGATCGTGAGCACGGGCAGTGGTAGCTAAGTCGCCAACTGCGACGACGTAAGATTAACGCAACAGAATTTTCAACTCTGAGATTGATCGGAGACTTTGTCTATGCCAACGTACGATTATGAGTGTGATGCTTGTCAACACAAGTTTGAACTTTATCAAGGCATTAATGATGAAGTGCAAAAAAAGTGTCCAGAGTGCAAGAAGAACAAGCTGCGGCGGTTAATCGGAACGGGATCGGCAATCGTCTTCAAAGGTTCGGGCTTTTATCAAACTGATTATCGGAGCGAGTCTTACAAGAAAGCGAAAGCTGCCGACAGCTCTGGTGGATCGCCGAAGTCGGAAGGCAAGTCGGAAGGTAAATCAGAAAGCAAGGCCGAGAGTAAGCCAATCAAGTCTGAAAGTGCACCAGCAAAGGCACCTAAGAAATCAAGCGAATAATCGTTTGGCTGGTTGCGACATAGTGAAAGTCTGCGGAAAGCAGATGCAACCTGCGGCTGGTCACGCCGAGGCAATCCTTCAGAGAACTTCAAAGTAACGCTAGATGAATCAAGAACTGCTACACCGACAGTTTCCGAATGGACTGGTCTTGTTGGGTGAGCATATGCCTTGGTTGCGATCCGCGGCGTTCACATTTCTTTTGCCCGCGGGGACCTGTTACGAACCTTGTGGCTTCGACGGGTTGGCGGGCGTGACTTGTGAGATGAGTCAGCGCGGCTGCGGGGACTTGGACAGTCGTGCGTTTCTTGAAGAACTGGACAGTCTGGGAGTCGATCGAGGAAGTTCGATCACAACGAATCACACTTCGTTCAGTTGCGCGATGCCGAGCAATGTGTTACCGCGAGTTCTGGCGTTGTACAGCGATCTGGTGCGTCGACCGCACTTGCCGGAAGATCAGCTTAACGACGCGCGGCAACTGGGTATGCAGGACTTGCGTGCGCTTGAGGACGAACCCGCGCATCGCTGCTTTAGCGAGCTGAAACGCTTTCGGTTTCCGATACCATACGGCCGAATTTCACAGGGAACCCGCGACGGATTGGCAGCGATCGAGATCGAACATTTGCGAGTTTTCTTCGCAAACAACTTCCATCCCTCAGGTAGCATCCTCGCGGTGGCTGGAAACTTTGATTGGCAACAGTTATGCGAGTCAGTTGAGGCAATGTTCGGGGATTGGAGCGGCGGGACTGAGCCAAAACTGCCGCCGCTGCAACCTCGTTTTGGAAGCAGTCACACTGATCACGCTTCGAATCAAACACATCTTGCGCTCGCGTATGACTGTGCTCCTTATCAAAGCAAGGACCATTACATGGCCCGTGCGTTGGTTGGGATTCTCAGCGATGGTATGAGTTCGCGTTTGTTCACTGAAGTGCGCGAAAAGCGGGGCTTGGTCTATTCTGTGTTTGCATCTTGCTTTTCGCTCGCTTCGCAAGGTTGTGTGCTGTGTTACGCAGGCACAACAACTAACCGCGCCGAAGAGACATTGCACGTGTTGCTTGAGACGGTCGATTCACTCGGCAAAGGCATTACCCAAGACGAGCTCGAACGATTGAAGAATCGTTCGAAAAGTGCGCTGGTTATGGAGCAGGAGTCCTCTGCTGGCCGCAGCAGTCAGATTGCGAACGACTGGTTTGCGCTGGGGCGCGTGCCAACTCGCGTAGAACTGTGCGCTCAGATCGATAGCTTGACCTGCGATTCACTGCTTGAGTATTTCCAAGCGCACAAACCAAAGAATTTTTCTCTCGTCACAGTTGGATCGCAATCATTGGAGTTGCCCGGTGGAGTTGTTAACACACAAATCTGATGATGGGCCAGAGGTTATTGCGCTCAGTGATCCTACTGCCTTTACGGTGTCGTTGGGTTGGTTCGTAAAGACTGGTTCGCGTGACGAAAAGTATGAAGTAGCGGGTGTCAGTCACTTTCTTGAGCACATGGTGTTCAAGGGTACGCACAAACGTTCCTCCGAAGTTGTCAACCGTGAGCTGGATCACTTGGGTGCGCAGTCGAACGCTTTCACTTCTGAAGACTCGACCGTCTTTTACGCCTCCGTCGTACCTGAATGCCAGGGGCGTGCGGTCGACTTGCTGACCGATTTAATGGCGCCTAGTCTTGGCGAGCAGGAGTTTGAGACTGAACGCCAAGTGGTGCTCGAAGAGATTGCAATGTACGACGATCAACCTCCGTACGGAGCATTCGAAAAAGCGATGGAGTTGTTCTTCGGTAACCATCCACTGGCGACGAGGGTACTGGGCACCGTGGAGACGGTCTCCGAGATGTCGGTCACGAACATGCGTGAGTATCACGCTCAGCGCTACACTCGCGATAACATGTTCTTGATAGCTAGTGGCAAGGTAGATTTTTCGCAGCTAGTGGATCATGTCGAACAGCACACAGAGCATTGGCCGAACGGAGCTGCCGCGCGCCAATACCGTACGCCCGAGTTTTCAAGCAGCGAAGTGCTAATTGAGCGCGAGGCGACACATCAACATTATGCGGTGAAGCTGTGGCCCGGACTGAGTTGCAATGATCCGCAGCGCTATGCGCTCAGGATGCTGTGTACGATCTTGGCGGATGACTCAGGCAGTCGCTTGTTTTGGGAGTTGATCGACACCGGACGCGCCGAAACGGCTGCGTTGTGGCCGCAATTGTTCGACGACTGCGGTTGCTTGCTGGGTTACCTTTGCTGCGCTCCTGAAGATGCCGAAGAGAACTTGGAGACCATGCAAAAAGTGCTTGATGACGTTCTCAAACATGGTGTGACTCGCAAGGAACTGGAACTGGCGAAGAACAAGATCCAAGCCGGCTTGATTCTCTCGGATGAGCGACCGAGCAATCGCTTGTTTGCGCTAGGACAGTCATGGTTGACGCGTCGCGCGTACGAACCGTTAGATGTGATACTCGAGCGTTTTGCGTCCGTCAGCTTGCAAGACATTCTTGACGTCGCTCAACGAACTTTGAATCACAAACCAACAACGGTACAAATTATTGACCCGGAATCGTAGGGTCGCTACGTTAACCGGCTGCGAACTACTTCAGATGCGCACGAGCGATTGATGGCAACTCCACGAATCGAGATTCATTACTGCCGACAGTGTCATTGGATGCTCCGCGCCGCGTGGTTCGCTCAAGAGTTGCTAAGCACGTTCAGTCAAGAGATCGGTGAAGTGGCTCTCGTTCCGGGCACTGGTGGAATATTCCACGTCCATTGCGATGGTACACTTGTGTGGGATCGCAAAGAGCAAAACGGTTTCCCGGACATCAAATTGTTAAAGCAGCTCGTACGCGATCAGATTGCACCGGAGCGAAAACTGGGGCACATCGATCGGACGCAGTCGGGGACGGATTAGTAGTCGTAACATTTGAGACGAAAATGGAGTTTGGGAAGTTGGAAAACGTATTCGCAGTCGGACCAGCACCGCGAACGGTTCAAAACTCTGCGGGCGACATACTAACGGTGCCTGCCGATTGGGAACTGTTGGCCCCCGGCGATGCAATGTTAACTCGTCGGGTCAAAGCGGCTGGTGACTTCTGGGTTGTGCAAGAAAAGCGCGGCCGCAAAATGTTTTCGCAGGGGATTTGGGCGCCTGCGGCAACC